>CAIJMQ010000089.1 GCA_903821905.1 uncultured bacterium | reverse complement strand
GGAAGGCTATTGTTCTACCACTGAACTACTCCCGCAAAGATAATTAGATACCGGCACTACGTTAGCTCAGTATTACTCCTGAACTTAATAGAGCAATATTGCCTTTTTTTATCTTTACTGTCTCAAAATTAATGTAGTTAGGAAAATATAATAACATTTCTTTTTCCCAGGGTCAATATCTATCTTGAAGATATACCTATCCCCATTCCATCTATCAAGTCTTTTGTGGAGAGTTTAAACCCAGTACCTTTGTAATACGACCATTGAGACAACAAAAAGAAGAATTAAAAGAAAAACTGATATCGCATAATAGAAGATTTTTTTTGGTAATTTTAATTTGTTATTATAAAATAATAACATAAATGGCAGAAGGAGTGGAGAAAAATACCTGCCCTGAATGCCAATTATCTTCCCTGCTTTGTCATTATTGAAGAACCACACGCTAAAAAAGACAAGGTTTACATTCAATAAGACTATTAGTGCTATCCATGCCTTCTCGTGGAATTTAATACTAATCGGTTCCCTATGATCAAATATTGCTACTCCTAAAACAAGCGCAGCATAGCAGGTTACCATCCAGGATGGTAAATATGTATCCAACCAACCCAGGATACCAACTCCTCCATGGAAAAACAGCTCGTCATATTTTCTTATTAATGTATTCTTTAGCACTGATAAATAGTGTCCGTTTAACAGTTCCCTCAAATGCGTAGATGTCTTATTAAGCGATATTGGGTCTTCCCACGAAGTAAAGTTGAAGGTAAGATAGAAAAAGTAAAGAGAAATTAATATCACTATCAAAAAGAATAGAATTAAAGAATGCGGCGACCTTATATTATTTCTGATTTTTCTCTGAGGAATAAGAAAAACTAGCAAAATGAGTAAGAAATAGATGCCTCCTTTGGCTGTTAGCATAAGAACCGAAATAAGGCCGAGCAAGAAAATATCCATTTTGCAAAGTGAGTCTTTTTCAAATGCATATTTCAATACAAGAGCTATAAAGATAGTGGTTATGGCGTTTGCGAAAGCATCTGTAGATAACGAAGCGGCGAGATACAACTTAATGGGAAGAATAGAAACTACCAGGAAGACCGCTTTATAAAGCGGCGTGATCCTGATCGCAAGATATACGATCAGTATCCAGGCGGCCAAGTTGAATAGCCTGCCAAAATACATAAGTAAAACAGGAGAAAGACCAAAAATCCTTCCCAGCCCAACCCCTAAAGCTGGAAATATGTAATTTGTAGGGCAATATTCCGGAACAGTAGTAAGACGATAAAAATGCTCATCTGGGTTCAATCTAGCCTTAAAAACCTCGGATAGCTGGCGCATATCCGCTTTGATATATTTGTGATGGTGCAGGGTAATGAATGACTTTTCAAGTTCATAGAAGCTCTTTGGAATTGCCGAAGCCGAGGTGCCATCTTGTTTGTCAGGAAAGAACTGAAGATTGGATACAGAATAAGCGCGGGAAAAGTGAACGATCTCATCCGGTGCCTGTAAAGGAGGGACAATAAAAGCTAAGAAGATGCCGAAAATTATTGAATAGACAAGAAAGATTCCGGCTTCATCAAGAAACCAGTAACGGCGGACTGCAGCAGATTTTTCCATTTAAATCTTTGCCTTCTGAGGGTTCCCGGTTACGGTAATACCAGCTGGAACATTTTTTGTTACCACAGTACCTGCGCCTATTAACGCGCCTTTGCCAATTCTACAGGGAAGGATAGTAGCATTACTACCTACTATTGCCCCGTCTTCTACAATTGTTTTCTCCCAGTCTGCCGGATTATGATGAACAGGGTGTTTATCGTTTACAAAAACTACGCCGTGACCGATAAAGACTTCTTTCCCTATCTTCACTTTAGAACAAATGAATGTATGTGATTGGATTCTTGAACCCTTGCCTATTTTTACACCTTTTTGGATCTCTACAAATGGGCCAATAAAACATTCGTCACCAATATCGCAGCCATAGAGGTTCACTAGTTCAGGATATTGAATTTTTACATTTTTACCCAGTTTTACATTTTTTATAGGCATTCCCTCTCCCCTGTTTTTAAAGATTTTTGCGCT
>CAIJMQ010000088.1 GCA_903821905.1 uncultured bacterium | reverse complement strand
TGCCTGCAAAATTCTCTATTTCGCTGGGGTCTCTTTGTTCAATCGGGATATCTTCACCCTTTCTTATTTTAGGGTCAAAAGTAGATATGGGCGCAGCAACATAGAATGGTATATTATGAAAACTGGCTAAAACAGCAAGTGAATAGGTGCCTATTTTATTGGCAACGTCACCATTTAAAGCTACCCGGTCAGCTCCTACAATTACCTTATTAATTTTTCCCTCTCTCATTACTTCACCAGCCGTACTATCACAAATAAGAGTAGTATCTATTTTTTCTTGAAGTAGCTCCCAACATGTAAGCCTTGCGCCTTGCAGGAGTGGTCTTGTTTCATCGACATAAACTTTTATTTTCTTGCCCAGTTCTTTTGCTTTAAATATTACGGCTAATGCTGTTCCGTAACCGGAGGTAGCAAGTCCTCCTGCATTGCAGTGGGTGAGAATCGTGTCCCCGTCTTTTATAAGACCTGCACCTTTTTCTCCAATCATCTGGCAAGTTTTAATGTCTTCCATTTGTATCTTTAAAGCTTCTTCCAAAATAGAACTTTTTATAGTTTCCAAAGGATAATTTTTTAATTGTTCAACTCTGTCTTTGAGTCTTGTAAATGTTCCAAATAAATTATAAGCAGTGGGACGACAATTGCTCAAGTATTCTATGACTTCCTTCAGTTTTTTTGAGAAACGTTTAAAACTTGTTGTTTTATAATCTTTTATACCTAGATATACACCAAAAGCAGCAGCAATCCCAAGAGCCGGAGCTCCTCTTATCTTTAAATTTTTTATTGCACTATACATATCTTCTGTTGTTTCTATATATATATAGCTGAGTTTTTCCGGCAGGATACTTTGGTCAATTAATTTGACTTTGTTAGTTTGCCATTCTATGGGCGTAAAAGACATTTTTTATCACTCCAAGGTTTACATTCTATCATAAACTTTGTTAAAGACAATTTTTGTATATTCTACATATGAAATCTTATTAAGATATTGAGACGTAGTAAAAGATATGTTAGCATAGCAATTAAATCAAAAAATGGGAACTACTTCAATAAACAAGGCTGTTACCAAATCAGCCGGTATTATAAGTTTCGCGACCTTAATTTCGCGTATATTGGGGTTTGTAAGAGATATTATTATTGCCAGATTATTTGGGGTTTATGTGTATGCTCAAGCTTTTGTCATCGCTTTTAAAATTCCTAACTTATTCAGAGATTTTATTGGTGAGGGAGCAGCCAACGCCGCCATTGTTCCTGTTTTTAGCGAATATGCTACAAAACATTCCAAAGAAGAATTCTGGGAGTTAGCCAATATTGTTTTAAACCTGCTTTTGATAGTTTTGACTGTAATTACGCTTCTGGGTATAGTATTCTCTCCAATTATTGTGCGGCTTATTGCACCCGGTTTTATTGCTGACCCCTCCAAATTACAAACCACCATTACATTAAATCGTATTATATTCCCATATATTCTTTTGGTTGGCTTAGCTGCCTATGCTATGGCCATACTTAATTCTCTTAAGCATTTTTCTATCCCTGCATTTGCGCCATGTTTTTTGAATGTCTCAATAATTATTTTTGCACTTATTTTTGGAGAAGGAATTAAAGGTCTGTCATTGGGAGTACTTGTTGGAGGTGTCTTGCAGCTTTTAATACAAATCCCCGTTCTTTATAAAAAGGGCTTCCGCTTAAAATTATTTCAACATTTTAAACATCCTGCAGCGAAAACTATTGGTAAACTTATGTTGCCACGAGTTTTGAGTTCTTCAGTTTACCAGTTAAATAATTTTATAGATTCCATATTTGGTTCTTTGGCTTTCATTGTAGGCGAGGGTGGAGTAGCAGGTCTATATTTTGCTTACCGGTTAATTCTTTTCCCTTTAGGTATTTTTAGTACTGCACTTGCGCAGGCGATATTGCCGACATTTTCTACACAGGTTTTAGAGGATAATTACGATAAGCTAAAGCATACGCTTTCATTTGGTTTGCGTGCAACATATTTTGTGATGTTGCCGGCATCGTTTGGTTTCATGGTTTTATCTAACCAGATTATTTCGACTATATTCAAAGGTGGTAAGTTCGATGCTTATTCTGCTAGCATGACTGCTGATGTCTTATTTTTTTACAGCATTGGTTTATTTGCCTATGGAGCTACAAGAATACTACAGTCCTGCTTTTTTGCCTTAAAGGATACCGTGACTCCTACCAAGATAGCTATTTTGGCGTTAATTATGAATACAGTTTTGAATGCTATACTTATTTTCCCCATGAAACTGGGAGGCATAGCCTTAGCAACGTCCATCTCGGGTATTGTTACTTTCTTTATGTTATTTTCTATACTTAAGAAAAAAATCCAACCTTTTAATGTTGATGAAATAGTTGTTTCTTTCCTACGTATTCTCTTGGCAAGTGTTTGTATGGGAGCAGTGTGTTATTTATGTAAATCCTTAAACTTATTCCTGGTAATTCCTGTGGGAATAATATCTTATATTGTTTTTTGCTTTATTTTTAAAGTAAAAGAAATGCAACAACTATGTGAATGGATAAAAGTAAGAAAACTTCAGTAAATCTCTCAATGATGCTTAGAGAAAAGATAAATAAACTACCTTCTAAGACAGGCGTCTATATCTTTAAAGATGAAAACGGGGATTATCTATATATAGGTAAGGCAGAAAATATAAAGAAAAGAGTAAAAACGCATCTTGAAAATCCTAATCCTTCTGGCAAAGAAGCTGTACTGGCAAGAAAAACGGCATCTATAGATTACATGGTAACTCCTTCTGAAGTGGAAGCCTTAATACTTGAATGTAATCTTATAAAGGAATACAAGCCCAGATATAATGTAATGCTTAAGGATGATAAGAAATATCCCTATATAAAGATAACTTCAGGGGAAAAGTTCCCAACAGTGTATCTTACACGTGATTTGAATGATAAGCCGGCAAAATATTTTGGCCCCTACACGAATGCTAAAGCGGTGAGAAAAATCTTGCCATTTTTAAGAAGAATTTTCCCTTTCAAGATTTGCAAGAAGAATAAAGCGGACAATAAACCCTGTCTTGACTATCATATTTCAAGGTGTATCGGTCCCTGCACAGGAAGAGTTAGCGAAGAAGATTATAGAGATATAATTAATGGTGTTTCTATGTTTCTTGAGGGAAAAGTTGAGAACTTGTTCTCAAATCTTAAAGAGAAAATGGACAAAGCAAGTGTAGCTCGGGATTACGAGAAAGCCGGCAGGTTAAGAGATCAGATAGAAGCAATCCGTAAAATGTCGCCTTCCCCGATAGTCTCTCGTTTAAAGAATGCTAATCAAGATTTCATTGGTTATGCTGGAGAAAAGAATAAAGCTTTAATTGTTCTCTTAAAGGTAAGATGCGGCAAGTTATTAGCACAGGAAAAATTTGATTTGATAACAAAGACAGGCTCAAAAATAAATGAAGCTATAGAATCTTTTATAAAACAATATTATTCCTCAAGTTTGCCATTGCCTGATGAGATATTTCTGCCGGTTATTATAGAAGAGAAAAATCTCTTGGAAGAATGGTTTAAGAAAACCAATAGAAAAGATGTTAGGATTTTTGTTCCTCAGAAGGGAGATAAAAAAAGATTGCTTCAGATGGCAAGTAATAATGCGCGATATAAGTTAATGGAAGAGATTGCTTCACCATCTAAGTATTTAAACTTGTTTATGGAGCTAAAAGAAAAACTCAATCTCCCGTCAGTTCCATCTAAAATAGAAGGGATTGATATCTCAAACATAAAAGGGCAACATGCTGTTGGCAGTGTGGTTGTTTTTGATAAAGGTTATCCCAAGAAAAATGATTGGAGGAAATTCAAAATCAAAAGTATTAGTACGGTTGATGATTACACAATGATGAGAGAAGTCATTGAGAGAAGATATCGGCGACTGATTGACGAAAAAAATAAATTACCGGATTTGGTTCTTGTAGACGGTGGCAAAGGACAGGTTGGTATTGCCAGGCAAGTATTCAACGGATTAGCCATAGAGAATATTCCAGTTATTGGGATTGCAAAGGGCGAGAATGAAATACATTTATCTTATTCTTCAAAAGTAATTAGTTTAAATCCACGAATAGAATCTTTTCGTTTCCTTGCTCGGGTCCGTGACGAAGCCCATAGATTTGCACATTCTTATTACCAGATATTGAAGCAAAAAGAAATCAAAAAATCTTTGGGCAGAGAAATCCCAACAATTGGTAAAAAACTTGAGAGACAAATAATTAAACATTTTGGAAGTTGGGAAAGGGTTGAAAAAGCTTCTCTTCAAGAACTTATGAAAGTTAATGGAATAGGGGAGAAGAAGGCAAAGATAATCTTAGGATTTTTTAGAAAACAATCATAATCTTCTCCAAAAGATATATTGCAAGTAAGGATTTTCTTCATTAAATAAATTTTTCATAGAAAACTATTTCATTAAGGGGTTTCCTAGATTTTGGACGAGGTGAGTCTGCAGGATATCCCAAAGTCATGAGTTCAACAACTTTATAAGAAGAGGGGATTCCTAAAACTTCACGCACTTTATCTTGAAAGAATGAACCAATCCAGCAGGTTCCCAACCCTTCTTCTACTGCTGCAAGAGTTATGTGGTCTAAAATTATAGCAACATCTACAGGGTCAGTAGGAATATCACAACGCATTATGTCATTAGGGGTAAGTCCCACTGCTGCAATTACTACTGGAGCTTCACCAACGAATTGCTGGTTATTAGCAGCCTCAACAAGTTTCTTGCGTATTTGGGCTTCTCTTACAACTACAAGTTTCCAGGCTTGCCTATTCCGGGCCGAGGGAGCTAATCTGGCAGCTTCTAAAATTTTAGTTAAAACTTTTTCGGGCACGGGTTTATCCTGATAAGCACGTACACTTCTTCTTTCTTTTATCGCTTCATGCACGTTCATAATTAACCTCCCTGTTTGTTTAAAAATCATTTAGTTCTACTATAGAATATATTTTTCTTTTTTTCCATCTGCCTGTTTCAAACCAGCTCATTATGAGAATTCCTTGGAGGATTGAAGCAAAGGCGTTAGTCCACCAGATGCCATCAATACCCCACATAGTTGATTTGGAGAGGAAAAGCGCTGTAGGTATCTGAAATCCCCAGAGAGTTAATAGTGTAATAATCATTGGGGCAAGAGTATCTCCGGCTCCAGCTAAGGCTTGACCAAGCACAACACCGAATGGAATAAATAGATAAAAAGGTGCAGTGATTCTTAGGAATTTAGCTCCCATGGAAATTACTTTTTCATCTTTATCAAAAAATCCGACAATATATGGAGCAAAAATAAAGAATAAAATAGCTACCAAAATCATTATAATAATATCCAAAATTGTGGCTGTCCAAGCACTCCTTTGAGCTCTTTTGGGCTGTTTGGCTCCCAAGTTTTGGCCGACAAGAGTAGAAGCAGAACCACCAAAAGCAAAAGCTGGCATAAGCACAATCATTTGTAATCTTATGCCGATTCCATATGCAGCAACTGCTGCAGTTCCAAAAGTTGCAACGATACTCATAAGAACTACACCCATTATGCTTCTGAAAAACATTTGTAATGAAGCAGGCAGTCCTATTTTAAAGAGTTCCTTAAGAAATGTTAATTTAATCTTTAATTGAGAGATATGTATATGAACTTTGGATTGTCTTTTAGAAAGTAAAAGGAGTACCCAAAAAGCAGGAACAGCTTGAGATAATACAGTCGCTAGCGCAGCACCTGATGTGTTCATTCGCGGTACACCCCAACCAAATATAAAGACGGGGTCCAATACGAAATTAATAAGATTAGCAATAATAAGAAATTGCATGGGCGTTACAGTATCTCCTTCTGCTTGAAGTATGGCGCTTCCGAAAGACAACAAAACCATTGTTATACTTCCCATAAGAATGATTCTAAGATATCCGATTCCTGCTTTTAAGACCTCTGGACTTACACCTAAAATCAGGAATAATTGTTTTGTAAATAGCAGCCCTATGAATGTTATTAAAAGTGCTATTATTACGCCGAACGTAATAGATTGACTTGCAACGGCATCCGCATTTTTCGCATCTTTTGCTCCCACATATCGAGAAACAAGTGCAACAGTACCTCTTGTTATACCTATAAGCACTGCAAAAAGGACCATCATAATAGTTCCACTTACAGCTACTGCTGCTATAGCATTACTGCCGAGTTTCCCTACCCAAAACATATCTACTAAGTTAAGCGTAGAGTTAAGTATTGCTACTACCATGAGGGGGCCGGTGAGAGAAATTACTTTTGGTAAAATAGGTCCCTCGGTGAGGTTATGGTCACGTTTAAAAAGTTTTTTTATCATCTTGTAAATTTACCGTAGAGTTTCTTTCTTGATTAACCCTGCAACGTGAGACATAGAAAAAATTTTCCCCGAGGGATTCGGATAATTCTCGGGACTTTGGTCCTCGGAATTTTTTAAAAATTCCAGAGGGCTTGATATTTTCTCGATACTCTGTTGGGGTAATCCAAAAAGGATAGACCTTCCTAATTCCATATAAAGGAAGGGTCTAATCGTCACGCATTTATCTTCAGATTGAAAAACGGGAATTTCTGCATTCCGATTAAATATTGAGGGCTGGTCTTAATTTATTATCTAAACTTAAAAATTTTCAATTATCTAAGACCAGCCTCAATCAGGAATAATATAGTAATTATTCACTTATCTATCTGCAACAACCTTTCTTTTTACTGGTCGTTTTCTTTTTTGCTGTTTTCTTTGTAGCTTTTTTCTTTGCCATTCTCTTATATC
>CAIJMQ010000087.1 GCA_903821905.1 uncultured bacterium | reverse complement strand
CTTTTTGTTTGCTTCATCGGTTGCTGTAAGGTAGATGTTCAGGACGCCCTTTTCTAAAGATAAATCCTTAATTAATTTCTCTGTGATTTCAGTAACTTGTTTTAAATCAAGGGATAAGTTTAAATTGAGCGCTTTAGCGGAATCCTTTAATCTCTCAAAATGTTCTTTCAGGAAAATCGCTTTTCCTTCTTCTATGCATACTGTCTCAAATAGCCCTTCTCCGTATCTGAAACCCCTATCAAGGATTGATATTTTTGCATCTTTCAGTGATGTGAAGTCACCATTTATGTAAGCAGCACCTTTCATAAATTATTTTTACCCTCTATCTCTTGACCCCCGCTCTCTTCTGTTTTCTCTTCTTGGTCCGCCGGTTCTTTTTGAATTATAGCCGCCTCTTCCACCTGGACTATAACCACCACTACTTCTTCCTCCTCCTGAACCAAAACCGCCTCTATGTAAACCGAACCCGCCACCTGATGGACTAAAACTTCTGGGTTTGGGAGGACGAGCTTCATCAATTCTTAATTTACGTCCTTGAAATTCGGTTTCGTTCAGTTCTAATTTTGCTTTTTCGGCTAATTCAGCGTTAGCCATTTCAACAAATCCAAAACCTTTACCTTGAATAATGTCAGCTTTTACAACTTCACCATACTTAGCAAACAACTCTTTCAATTGTTCATTAGTTATCGAATAACTAAGGTTTCCAACATATAGTCTACTACCTTGCATTCTATTTCTCCTTTTGTTTTTTATTTACCTAAAGTCCTATAACGTTTCTCTTGGCTGGCTATTGAGTATTATCACCACCTCCTTCAAGTTCTTTTTAGCCATTGTTAATCATTATTACTGAACGCTTTTTCTTTTTCTATTGTTAATGACTGTGCCAGTGCTTTTCCTTTATGCAGTGTTTCTTCGTATTCCAGTTCCGGGGAAGAGTCTGCTACGATACCGCCACCGACCTGAAAATATGCAATATTATTGCGTATTATGATTGTGCGGATTGCAATATTCAAGTCCATTCTTCTATTCCAGGAGATATAACCGATTGCACCCGTATAGACATTTCTTTTTGTGGGTTCCAGTTCTTCTATTATTTCCATAGAGCGAACTTTTGGAGCGCCTGTTATTGAACCACCGGGGAAGCAGTGTTTAACGCAGTCAATAGGTGTCATTCCATCAACAACAGTTCCTTTAATGGTGCTGACCGTGTGGAATACAGTTGGATTAGTTTCTAGTGTGATGAGTTCTTTTACTTTTACGCTACCGTAATAACAGAATTTACCTAAATCGTTTCTCTCAAGGTCAACAATCATAATAAGTTCTGCTCTGTCTTTTGGAGAATTCAGCAATTCTTTTGCTAATAATTGGTCTTCTTCTTTATTTCTGCCTCTGGGACGCGTGCCTTTGATAGGGCGGGTGTGGATTGTATTTCCTTTAAGATGAAGGAATCTTTCTGGAGATGAGCTTATTACTGAAACTTCCGGAAAATTTAAAAAAGCAGAGAATGGGGCAGGGTTTATGAATGCGAGTTTCTCGAATAGGTCAAAAGGCGATGAAGAATAAGGACAGGAGAAACGCTGGGATAAGTTTACCTGAAAGATGTCTCCTTTTCGTATGTAATCTTTGGCTTTTAAGATAGCATTTAAATATTCGTCTTTTTTGAAGTTGGACTTAGGAGACGAGGAATTATCAAGGTTGAGATTGTTATTTTCTTTTAGAGTATGTTTATTTAACAACTCCTTAACTTTTTTCTTCTTCTCTTTTGGTGTATTTATCCAAAGTATGAAGCTTTCTTTGGTTTTGTGGTCCCAATATAGAACCCAATCGTAAAAAGGGAGTATGCAGTCTGGTAATTGCAAGTCATCTGTTGCGTGATGAGGTATCTTCTCAAGGGTGAAACCCATATCGTAACCAAAATAACCAATCATTCCGCCTGTGAAAGGAAGCGAAGAAGGAAGATTTTGTTTCCCCGAATGTTCAGTATAAATTTCACGAAGAATGTTGAAAGGATTTCCTTCTTTTTTTATTTCTTGTCCGTTTGTAATTAGAGAT
>CAIJMQ010000086.1 GCA_903821905.1 uncultured bacterium | reverse complement strand
GAAGAAATAAAGAAAAATAAAGAAGCAAGTAAACCCAGTTAGAAGGTTATTTTCTAGCTGAGCAAAAAGTGAGGAGGTCGTTATGTCTAAGGTTGAAGATGTTTTAAAGATGGTTGGCGAAATGACAGTTCTTGAACTTTCCGAGCTTGTAAAAGCTTGTGAAGACAAGTTTGGCGTAAAAGCAAGCGCTCCGATGATGGCAGCTATGCCTGGAGTAGCAGTTGCAGCCGCGGAAGAAAAAGAAGAGAAAACAGCTTTTACTGTTGTTCTTACCGGCGCAGGTGCAAACAAAATAGCAGTTATTAAAGAAATACGTGCTATTACCGAACTTGGTTTAAAAGAAGCAAAAGAGTTGGTTGATTCCGCTCCAAAAACCGTGAAAGAAAATATCACGAAAGAAGAAGCAGAAGAACTTAAGAAAAAATTGGAAGCTTCCGGAGCTACTGTAGAGTTAAAATAAAATATATAAAGGTTGCCTAAGGTTTCTTAATATTGCTTGAGGTTTTTTTGATGTCATAAGCTCAAGTATGTAAAATAATCCAGGAAACTTTAAGAAACATATAATACTAGGAGGTATCCGCTTGAAAGGACTAAAAGAATTGTCTTTCTCTAAGACCAAGAAGCCATATCCGATGCCTCACCTTCTTGAGCATCAGCTAAACTCTTTTAAAGAGTTTTTGCAGATGAATGTTCTTCCGGAAAAAAGGAAAAAAGTAGGCTTACAGGAAATACTTGAAGAAGTTTTTCCTATGGAAAGCCCTGATAAGCAATATCGCCTTGAATTTCTTTCTTACAGCCTTTCCCGGCCGCGTTATAGCGTTGAGGAGTGTAAAAAGAGAGCTCAAACTTTTGCTGCCCCCTTAAGAGTAAGACTGAGACTTTCAGGCCCTTCTACGGAAATAAAAGAACAAGAGATCTATCTTGGCGATATTCCTCTGATGACTGATACGGCTTCCTTTATTATAAATGGAGACGAACGAGCCATAGTCAGCCAATTGCAGCGTTCTCCCGGGGTATTTTTTGAGGAAGAATTGCACCCTATGGGCAAGCGTATGTATTTTGCGCGAGTAATACCATACAGAGGATATTGGCTTGAATTTAGAACAGATATAAGCGATACAATTACCGCGATAATAGACCGCAGAAAAACTTTTCCAGCGACCCAGATCCTAAGGATGATGGGTTTATCTTCGAACGAAGACATTTACAAAAACTTTTCCGATAAACCATACCCTGAAGTGGTAAACACAGTTAAAAAAGATTCAACTGTAAGCACTGAAGAAGCATACCTTGATTTCTACAAAAAAATGCGTCCGACAGAGCCTATAACGCTCGAAGCCGCGAAAGAAGTGTACAGAAGGATGTTTCTTGACGCCCGCAGATATGATTTAGGAAGGGTCGGAAGATATCTTCTTAATAAAAAATTAGGCATGGACGTTCCTTTAAATAAAAGAATTATAGACCTGGAAACGCTTGTTGAAATTGTTAAAAATCTTTTAAAAGTAAAAGCCGGCCAAAGGCCCACTGATGACATAGATCACCTTGCTAATAGAAGAATAAAACTTATCGGTGAATTATTGCAACAACAGGTAAG
>CAIJMQ010000085.1 GCA_903821905.1 uncultured bacterium | reverse complement strand
TTGACGATGAAGCCGATTCAGCAAACAACGACCCAATCACACATACCGAGCTTAAAGGAGAAACGAATGTTGAAATAAATAAACGTATTCTTGAGATAAGTGAATCGGAAGGAAAGCCACAAGAACGTATCTCATGTGAAGAAGAAGAACGTTCATCACAGGGATTTAAAATCGACCAATACTTCAGATATCCTAAAGGTATTGACTCGACAAAACAATCGGTGATAAAAATTGGTAATACGCCACTGTTAAACGTTATCTTCGGCTCTTCTACTGAATTAATCCAACTTAACAGAAAATGGAAACGTTCGAGAAATAGCAACGGTTTTAACATTGATAACCGAAGTGGAAAATGGTTAAAGCAAAGCGACCTTGAAAAACCTGAAATAAAAGAACACGCTAAAGAAGTAATGTTGTTTGCTCGAAGTAATGCGGATAGTTTATATATTCAACCGGTAAAGGATTTGGGTCTTCAATCGAGTCAAATTATCACCTTGAGTTATGCCTTGAAACGTGCTATTGAAAAACTGTTCCAAACCGAAGAAAGCGAAATTGGAGTTTGGGTGCTTGGAGCTGAAGAATCGCCAAATATTCTTATCTACGAAGCATCTGAAGGTAGTTTGGGTATCTTATCCCAACTGATAGAAAGTCCGGCAATGTTCAAGCAATTATTTGTTGAAGCATACAAACTGCTACATTTTAATCCGGAGACAAGAGAAGATACCAGACCGGAACTTCCAAAAGCGAACTACGAAGATATTCTTTCTTATTACAACCAAAGTCACCACGATGTTTTGGATAGATTTAGCGTAAAAGAAGCCCTTGAAAGTTTGATGGATTGTTCAATTGAGTCGAAGACAGAAACACGCGATAGAGAAGAACAATACAATTATTTGAAAGAAACATACGATAGAAATTCTTCTACTGAATTACCTTTGATTGGAAAACGCGGACATAGTAACCACCAATTCGCGAAACAAAATGACCACCTAATTTGGGGCTAAAAAAACAGGGTTCCGCGGAGCAAAATGACCACCCCTTGCGCGGACGAAAATGACCACCTTTTTATTTTCATAATTATTTATGTCACTTAGTTTTCATAAATGAGTACAAGATTTATAAATAAATAATCTTATACCTCATTCATGCCTAATAACTTAATAATTATGAGCAAAGTACGACAAATATTAAGGCTTTACACGCAAGGTGTAAGCAAGAAAAAGATCAGTGAAAAGACTGATGTGACACGTAATACTGCAAAGAAGTATATCCGTAAGTATATCGCTTTAGATAAGCCATTAGAATATATTGATAGCTTAAGCGACACAGAGTTAGAATCAATTTTCTCCAGCGCAGAGCCAGAAACCCCGGACAAGCGGATGATTGAATTAATCTCCCATTTTCCTGAAATAGAGAAGGCTCTAAAGCGCAAAGGAAGCACAAAAATGGGGGCTTGGCTTAATTACCGAGCTTTATACCCCGATGGCTTCAAAGAAACCCAATTCAGAGTGTATTTTAATCAATGGTCAAAGCGTGCTAATCCATCAATGCACGTGGTGCATAAAGCTGGAGATAAGATGTATGTAGATTATGCAGGTAAACGCATGCATATTGTAGATGATAGCACAGGAGAGATACAAGAAGTAGAAACGTTCGTTGCGATATTAGGCGGAAGCCAATTAACGTACGTAGAGGCGTCATATACGCAGCAAAAGGAAGAGTTTGTGAACTCATGTGAGAACGCGATACTTTACTTCGGAGGTGCCCCTCAAGCAATAGTTCCAGACAATCTAAAGTCTGCAGTTATAAAGAGCAGTAAATACGAAGCGACTTTGTGTGAAGCATTTAGCGACTTTGTTCGGCATTATAATATGACCGCTCTTCCAGCAGGCCCATACAAACCAAAGCACAAGGCATTAGTTGAGGGCGCTGTTAAGCTTATTTACACTTCAGTTTACGAAGTTCTTCATGATCGTGTGTTTACATCCTTAGATGATCTAAATATCGCTATAAGAGTAGCTTTAGAGGAACATAATGGAAGAAAGATGAAATGTCGTCCGTATTCTCGTAGAGAGTTGTTCGAGGATGTTGAAAGACAGGAACTTCAAAGCTTGCCTATGTGCAAATTTGAGATAAAGCGGAAGAAGATTGGCACCGTAATGAAGAATAACTACGTAAATTTAATTGAAGACAAACACTATTATAGTGTTCCTTATCAATATATTGGAAAGAAAGTTACCATATTATACACCCAATCAGATGTGGAAATATTCTGCCAATATGAATGTATAGCAACACATAAAAGAAATCGCAAAGAATATTGGTATACAACTGTTAATGAGCACATGGCTGCAAAAAACAACTTCATGACAGAATGGAGTCCAGAGAAGTTCATTGAAAGGGCAAGTTTGGTCGGTGAAGATGTTCGAGAATATGTGGTTAAAATACTAGAGAAACGCCAGCACCCTGAACAAGCGTATAAGTCTTGTCAAGGCATATTGAGCTTTGCTTCGAAAGTTGGTTTTGACCGCCTTAATAAAGCGTGCAAACGCGCTACATATTTTAATGATTATAGCTATATGACTATTAAGACAATAATAGAAAAGAAGATGGATACTATCCCCATTGAAGCAGAGGAAGACGAGTTAAAGACAATGCCTTTGCATAACAATATAAGAGGTGGTCATTATTACAAATAGCCGAAATATAGATAAATCAGAACTATTTTACACTTAAAACCCATACGAATGAACGAAACAACATTACAGAAAATGAAACAGCTTAAATTCTGGGGGATGTCCCGAGCTTTTAAGGCTACAATGGAGAATGCGAATCTGTCCACGCATACACCCGACGAGCTTATTGCTCAATTGATAGACGCAGAGTGGGACGAACGGAATAATAGACGTGTGGATCGGAATATCCGCAATGCCCGCTTCCGATACAATGCAAGTATAGAGCAACTTGAGTTTGAAATTGACAGAAACCTTGACAAGAACCAGATTATGCGTTTTGCTCAATGTGATTTTATCAAGAAGGGGGAGAATATCCTAATAACAGGAAGCACGGGCATAGGGAAAAGCTACCTAGCCTCTGCTCTTGGCAATCACGCTTGTACGCTAGGATATAAAGTATACTACACCAATACTATCAAGCTGTTTGCTAAATTAAAAATGTTAAAGGCTGACGGCTCATATCTTCGAGAAATAACAAATATTGAGAAGCAAGACTTACTTATCCTTGATGACTTTGGAATACAGCCTATTGACAGTCAGAGCAGAACAGCATTGATGGATATAATAGAAGATAGGCATGGAAAGCGCTCTACAATAATAACATCGCAAGTTCCAGTAGAAAGCTGGCATGAAGTTATTGGCGAAAAAACAATGGCTGACGCTATTTTAGACCGGTTAGTGCATGATGCACATCGATTAGAGCTATGGGGAGAGTCTTTAAGACGAAAAAATGCAATAAAAAATCAGAAAAATCTTGAACTATAAACCAAAAAAACTAAATTTGTTACATGACTAAAAGACATGAATAATTTTGAAAATAATAAAGGTATATGGGGGTGGTCAATTTGCTTCGCGAAAGGGTGGTCTTTTTACTCCGCGGAAAGGTGGTCAATATGCTCGCGTTTTCCA
>CAIJMQ010000084.1 GCA_903821905.1 uncultured bacterium | reverse complement strand
GGTGGTTTGCTCGTTGCGTTCCGCCTCAGGAAGTCCGGTATGGTATTATCAGCCTTGTCAGCTTAACCTCCATATTTTACAAATGGCAACCCCGAAGCTTTATAAAATTTATTATTCTTCCACATCCACGATATCACTTTGAGTAGTTGATATGACTTCTTCTATTGTGGTTATACCTTTACAAGCCTTAAGCCATCCATCCTCTCTTAAAAGCTTCATACCTTCCTGCTGAGCTAAGTCTCTAATCTGACGAGCCACAATTTCTTCCATCACTAATTCTCTTATTTTGTCAGACATGATTAAGAGTTCATAGATTCCTATCCTACCCCTATACCCCGTATTATTACATTCCCCACATCCTCTACCTTTTTTAAAAGTTGCTGTTTTTAATATTTCTTTACCCATTTCTTGTTCTATCATCTTAAGAATTTCCTCGGACGGGCGATAATCTTCAGCACATTTTTTGCATATTGTCCTAACCAATCTCTGTGCTAACACTGCCTGAATGGAAGAAGAAACCAAAAAAGGTTTTATGCCCATATCTATTAATCGTGTAAGAGCACTTGCTGAATCATTAGTATGCAGAGTTGAGAAAACAAGATGCCCTGTAAGTGCTGCCCTTACAGCTATTTCAGCTGTTTCACTATCACGGATTTCTCCCACTAAAATAACATCCGGTGCTTGTCTTAACATACTCCTAAGAACATTAGCAAACGTAAGGTCTATCTGCGGTTTTACTTGTACTTGATTTATTCCAGAAAGTTGATATTCCACGGGGTCTTCAACAGTTATAATTTTTTTGTCTGGAGTGTTAAGTTCATTTAACACTGCATAAAGAGTAGTTGTTTTACCAGAACCTGTAGGACCGGTAACCAGAATAATCCCGTTAGTTGTTTTTATTACTTCTACCCATTTTTTTTGATCTTCGCCTAAAAAACCAAGTTCTCCCAGCCCTAAAAGAAGACTTGATTTGTCTAAAATTCTCATAACTACTGATTCGCCATAAATACCAGGTAGAGCTGAAACTCTCAAATCAAGTGTTTTTCCCATAACAGTAACCAAAATTCTGCCATCTTGGGGTAATCTTTTCTCTTCTATTTTCATGCCTGCTAAGAGTTTAATTCTGGATATAATAGGAGGTTGTATCTTTTTAGGAGGAGCTTGTACTTCCTGAAGTTCTCCATCAATTCTATATCTTATGCGCAATCTATTACTCATGGGTTCTACATGGATATCAGAAGCTCTCATTTTGAACGCTTCAAAGATGAGCATACTCACAAATCTTATTATCGGTGCATCTTCTGTTTCTTCTTCCTCCGCTTCTTCTAAGCCAGCAATTGATAAATTTGATTCACTTATTTCGGTTACCAAAGTGCTTAAGGCTTCTTCTGTAACTCCATAGTGCTGGGTAAGCTTAGCTTCCATATCTTGTTCTCTCGCTAATACGGGATTGATTTTATATCCTATAGTTTTTTCAAGATTATCAAGTGCTAAAAAATCAAGAGGGTCGGCAAGAGCAATTGTTAGAATTTCGTTATCTAACTTTAAAGGCAGTAGTTTATATCTTCTCGCGATGGTTGCTGGTACCAGATTAATGACCTTTTTGGGAGGGTTATATTCTTTAAGATTAATGGGAGATAATCCAAAATGTGAAGCTAACGCTTTGGTAAGAGCCTCTCTACTAATGAATTCAAGCCTTACCAAAATATCGCCCAACCTATCACCTGTTTCCTGTTGTTCCTTAAGGGCAACTTCAAGTTGTTCCTCATTTACTAAGCCCATATTCACTAATGTGTCTCGAAATACTCGTTGTTCTCTATTGCCCATTCTTCCCATTTTACTTTTCCTTTAATTCCACGCTTTAAACTTAAAAGATATCAAACATCCACCAGATAGTCAACTACTATCGTCTATTTTGCAGGAGTTTTTCAACAACTTTGAAATCTTCTTCTATATTTACACTTTCCGAATCAAAAGCGCTTCTTATCACCTTAATCTTACAACCATTTTCCAAAACCCTGAGTTGCTCTAACTTTTCTTTCTCTTCTAAGGATGATACTGGAAGTGTTGTAATTTTCTGCAAAAAATCCATTTTATAACCATATATACCCAGATGTTTAAGAAACATGAAATTTTTATGTTTTTCCCTATAATGTGGAATAGGAGAACGTGAAAAATAAAGAGCAAAATCATCACTATCAACTACCACTTTTATAACATTACTATTTTGAAATTCCTCTATTTTCGAAGAGGAATATATTAAAGTTGCCATATTAAATGACTTTGATTTACTTAAAGATGATATTAGATTTTCTACTGAAGAAGGTTGAATCATTGGTTCATCAGACTGTATATTGACAACAATATCTTTACCGGAAATGTTTAGTTTTCTTGCAGCTTCAGCTACTCTATCTGTACCGGATTTGTGAACAGTAGAAGTCCTTATTATTTTACCACCAAACTTCTTTGCAGATGCTATGATTTCTTCACTGTCAGTCGCTATAAAAATATCGGTGAAAGAAGAAACTTTAGAAGCACTTTCCCAAACCCACTCGATTAAGGGTTTATCCAAGATTTTACGAAGTGGTTTACCTTGAACTCTTTTAGACCCATATCTTGCAGGTATAATACAAAAAACTTTTTTCACTGGAAATTTTTTACTTGATTCATTCATATATATTCATGGACTCTAGACGAGCGACTCTACTTTCAATAGAAGGATGTGTACTGAAAAGAACAGCAAACCCAACATTTCTTAATGGATTAACTATGAAAAGATGTGCTGTATTGGTACTAGCTTGCATCGGAATTTGTTTTGTTGCGGACTCAAGTTTCTTTAAAGCATTGGCTAAAGCATGTGGTTTACCAGAAATCTTTGCTCCTGATTCATCTGCCTGATATTCTCTTGCTCTTGAAATTGCCAGTTGAATCATCATGGCAGCAATAGGAGCAACAATACTCATTATAAGAAGACCTATTACACCACCATCATTCCTATCTCTATCTCCCCCCAATCCACCAAACATAGCTGCAAATCTTCCCATGGATGCCAGCATAGTAAGAGCTCCGGCTATTGTCGCTACTACTGTCTGAATTAATGTGTCTCTATTTTTAACATGTGCCAATTCATGTGCAAGAACTCCTTCAAGTTCATCCCTGGATAGGAGATTAAGAATTCCAGTTGTTACAGCAACTGCAGCATGTTCAGGATCGCGCCCGGTTGCAAAAGCATTCGGCGCAGGATTATCAATTATATAAATTTTGGGTGAAGGAATACTTATTTTTCTTGTTAGTTCACCAACAATACTATGAAGCTCTGGATATTCGCTACGTGAAACAGGTTTAGCTCTGTACATAGCAAGAACTATTTTATCTGAATACCAATAACTGAAAAAATTCATACCGAAAGCAAAAATAAACGCTATAATCGTTCCTGTCCTTCCCCCCAACATATACCCTATCCATAAAAAAAGAAGAGTTAGAAATAACATATATATTCCAGTTTTAAACAAACTTTTCATTCTTGATTTCCTCCTTACATCTCAATTTCTTGGTGCATCAATATTCTGCAGCACCTTTTTTACCTGTTTGTTTTTCCATTTCCAAAAGCTTCTTGCCATATTTAAACCCCTCAACCACAGCTGGATCATCGCTTCTCATGGTTCTACTTTTTGCTCTTTCCGAATTATAAAATTCTCTTTTATTCAACAAATTCAGGAATCTATCTTTAAAATCAGAGAAACTTTCTCCGTAAATATGATAGGAGTCCGCAATATCTACGTATCTACCAACTTTTACTTCTCTTTTTATTTTTTTTGAAATTTCTTCTGCAATATATTTTTGAAGTTCTGTTAGTCCAAAAAGATTCATAAAAGCAGCCCTATAGGCATCTCTTGAACGCCAATGGGTATTCATTACCAGATAAAGGTCTTTGTTTTCTTCGCAAATTCTGCACCATACTCTTTGAAGACATGGCGGGTCATATGTATTAGGATCATAGAAAGGTATCCAGGTTATAGCCTGCGCTCTTCTTGAATAATGAGTAGAAGATAGTTTATCAATTAAATATTTAATCTGATTTACTCCGTTAGAAATCTTACTTTTAACGGGTTGAATAGTACATTTAGAATTCTGTGGAAGATTGTAATTGAAAAGTCTATCATGATAAGTATATGTCCACTTTCCTTCTTCAGGATTTATCCAGTGGTCATGGATACCAAAAACCACTTCTTGTCGATATTTTTCCAAGTCTTCTGGTCCACCAGGAAATCCCATATGAATTCTTGGTTCAGAAAATGGTTGATTTATCACCATAATCATTGTGGCATCTTTACTTGGCGGGTCAATTACCTTGTCATACTCAGTTTTTATATTCATCCCTTTTTCCCACAAGGCTAAAAGACTTTTTTCCCACACTTCTGCAATACTATCACCTTCTATCAAAATTACGGGTAATCTCATAATTTTCCTGTTATTATACTTTAATATTTTAGCATCCCTATTAAAATATTGTCTATTAGAAAAACAACTTGGGAACAAAATGATGTTAAAGATAATTTTAGTTATGTTGATTATATAATAATATGTAATATAATTATATAAATGAATCCTTTCCTGATTTTTACCTTATGGTTGCTCGATATTAAGAAACGCACTTCTAGAAGTTCATTCCATCCAGACATATGGGGATTGTTACCCTTTGTAATGTTTCTTTTGATAGTCTCTATTCCCTGGTATTGCCAAATGACTAATCCTGAAAAACTTTCTTTCTTCCAAACAGATTATCTTTCAGGAGTAGGACTCCTATTCCTTTATTATTTATTCGGACTGGCAGTAATGCTAATAATAACCATAATAGCTTTTCCCCATGTTCCAGACCTAAAAGTTTCCTTTTTAGGATATCTGTTTATGATAAGCGGAATACTTTATGCCTTTAGATTAGCAAATGCTCCATATTTCAAATATTTTAACCACCTAACTCCTCTATATTTTTTAGTGGAAATAAATCTATTATTAATAAGCATTGTTCCTGGATTCATAAGCAGAGAAACAAACAGAATAGTCTGTGCCATAACAATATCAATAGAATTGGGTTTTGTTATGTACCTGTTAGGAAAAGGCTCTATTCTTTTTAACTTTAGCAAATTACACGGAGTATGGATTTTTTACTTATGTGGTGCAACTATTATCGCAAGCTGGTTCTTTTCACGAAATAGTTATGGTTTAGGAGGTGGAATTTCCGGTCTTGCTTGTTATTATATGTTTGGATATATATTCAGTAATTCTCCACTAGAAAATATCATCTGGTTATCTACTCCTTTATTATTATCACTTGTGATACTTTACAACTGGCTTACAAGACTTTCATATAGAGTATCGTATGACCCTGTTCTTAATATCTACACACGAGGATTCTGTAATAATATAATCCACGGTCAAGCTAATATACGAATGGGCAATAAATTCTCTATTGCTATGATAGATATTGACTACTTCAAGAGAATTAATGATACTTATGGACATGATGCTGGCGATAGAGTTTTACATACTATTGCCCAATTAGTTCGTAGTTATGCTTTACCCCGTGGAATTACTTGCCGCTATGGTGGAGAAGAATTAGCTATATTTTTTCCCCAAACAAATCTGGATAAAGCATTTGCTATTTCTGAAAGAATCAATAGAGCAGTAAGCAGAACCGCCTTACCTATGACAAAGAACAAAAGAGAAATATTAACAGTCAGTATAGGAGTAGCATCTAACCAAGAAGGCGAAAATGTCCTTCATACTCTAAAAAAAGCAGACAGTGCACTCTACCGTGCCAAAGAAGAAGGACGCAACCGCGTAATAAAAGCTTAAAATACAAGAATAAAAATGGTTCAAGATAATAAGAAGGAATTACGAGGTCTCATCTTAAAAATTATTTCTCTTATCATTCTTATTTTTATCGCATTTAAAATCGCTATTTTTTGTATGAATCCATTCTTTTTTGTATT
>CAIJMQ010000083.1 GCA_903821905.1 uncultured bacterium | reverse complement strand
GCCTGAGCCTTTATTTAAAGGCATTACCACTTCTGTCAATCTGCCTGTACCAGTAACCTTAGAGGAATTCAAGGGGAGCCTAGCCGGAGTAAATCTGCCGCAGCCTATTATCGCCCCGAGATTTGAAGGCATAACTTCAAATACGGTGATGCCAATAGTAGAGCCTTTAGTCATTAAAGAGATCGTTAGTGGAACTAAGGTTGAACTTATGTTTCCTGGGGGGGATAAAATAATTCCGACTTATGGGATAGGTATTCCGTTTGGGGTAGAAAGACCAATCATGGACACTAAAATACAATTAGAGAAAGAAAAGGAAAAGCGATAAGCCTTTTATTGTACCTTGAAGATAGTGGATTTTAGAGTTTGTTTTCCAAAATTTAAATCTATCTTATATTGTCCGACTGGTAGTTTTTTGCCCTCCGGCATAGTCAGCGAAACGCTGCCCGAGCCTTCTTTTCTCGGTATCGTAAAATTATAATCTAGTATATGAATATTGTCCGTGAGAAAGTACCAGCGAGCCATAACTGTTGTATTGATTTTAGTATCCTTCCATTGAAACCAACAGAATACTTTTTGGGTTCCATCAGGGAAGACGCCAGTTACGCCAACAGGCATTAGTTTTTCATCTATCCTCGTTGTTGTCTTAATATCAGTTATATTTATAGTGGCAGTTTGCTGCAAAGAACTGATAAGAATGCCTATACAGGAAGATAAAATAAAAGTCATCAATAAAATCAAACCAATGTTTTTCTTTCCAGCTAGCATATTCACCTCCGTATAGCTATTTTCCTTGTACGCTCTATTAAATCACACTTTAATTATTAAATCAAGAAAATTTCTATTTAACAATCTTTTGGCTAAAAGAGGACAGATTGCAACTGCGCATGGGAAAGTGATGTAGTTCCAGATATAACCAGACACAAGAAGGGCATAGCTCAATACAAAAAATAAGCATATTTCCAGAAGAATTATCGTAGCGGCCTTTGGTGCGCTAAGTAATAATAAAAAAATAGATGCTAAAATCACGCCGATAATTACAACCATTTTTTCTGTTAATTTCGGCACTTCTTTTATAAAGTCATGCGTGTAAAGAGCAAGAAAGGCATTTGCATTCAGGATCACTCCTGGCAAGAAGCCAAAAGAGGTGTTTTGGATATCTTGGAACAGGGTAGGCAAAACACCTATTAAAACAATTTTATTTTTTATAAGCAAAGGATTAAAATCTCCTTTTAGGACACGATAGAAAGAGATCCTTTGAAAATCTTGAGTATGTGCACGAAAATGTATCAGGAAAGATTTACTGAAGGGGTTAACGGGTACGTTCCATTTTTCACCATTCTTATTTTGGAAAGTAACCGTGTTGTTTCTCTCCGTTATAGAATCAATATCGATTCCCTTGGCGGCTTTAAGAATTTGCATTTCCCAAGACAAGAAACCTTCTTGTTTTTCCTTTTTGCTAATGAGATAAATTAGGTTTCTGCGGATTATGCCATCTTCATCCTGAAGCTTTGTCACGATGCCATAAGTGGCGTTGCTTTCAAGCGATAGATCATCAGGGACAGTTAAATATCCGTATTCATTAATAATGGCGGAAAGGATTATTTTATTAGAATCAAATGCTTTCTGAAGAATAGCGTCGTCTTCCCTGGTAGACTTACCAAAATAAGCCAG
>CAIJMQ010000082.1 GCA_903821905.1 uncultured bacterium | reverse complement strand
TGACACTTCTTGGTAGAAAAAAAATTAGTTTTCCTTCTTCGCCCGAAGAAGCAGAGCTTGAAGTATTTGATAATGCTTATCCAAAGAGGAATTACTGGATAGAATTCAGTTGCCCGGAGTTTACATCTATATGCCCTGTAACAGGTCAGCCGGATTTTGGTAAAATAACCATCCAGTATATCCCTGATAAGAAGTGTATAGAGTCAAAATCTTTAAAATTTTTTATGTTTTCGTTTCGTAATTACGGCAGCTTTGCGGAAGATATAGTAAATAGGATATTGGAAAAAGTGGTGAAGATAGCTAAACCAAGAAAAGCAAAGGTTGTAGGGGAATTTGTTGCAAGAGGTGGAATCTCTATAAGAGTTGAAGCAGAATATCCTTAAATTAGGAGTATATATAATGAAAAATAAAAAAAACACAAAAATAACAAGACCAGATTGGGATGAATATTTCTTGAATATAGCAAAAGCGGTTTCAAGAAGGGGTACGTGTATAAGGAGAAGATTTGGCGCAGTAGTTGTCAGAGGTAATGTACATATAAGCGACGGTTATGTTGGTGCACCCCGTAGCACTCCCAATTGTATAGATATAGGTTACTGCTTAAGAGATAAACTCAACATTCCCTCAGGACTTCTTTATGAATTATGCAGAAGTGTTCATGCGGAAGAAAATTCAATCGTAAATGCAGCAAGGAATGGGATATCTGTTGTCGGAGCGAAACTTTATCTTTACGGAGAAGACATCCAAACGGGGAAAATATATCCTGTGCCTCCCTGCTGGAGATGCAAGAAAGCTATCATTAACGCGGGAATAGTTGAAGTTTATGTTAAAGAAGAAAAAGGTAAAAAGTTATATAAAGTTAGTAAATGGATAGAAGAGATGAAAAAAGACCCCGATTTTTACCTCAAAGACCAGTATGAGAGGATAAAAAAACTATCCTAAAATATTTTCTCCACAAAAACTTCGGGAAGCCATTGACAATACTACCTATTGGGCTATAATGCTCTTGTGAACACCACATATATTGATTTAAAATCCCAAAAGCCAAAAGCGCAAAGCTCTTTTTTAAAGATAAATTTTCCATTTTTGTTTAAAAATATTTAAGTTTGAATTTTAAATTGCCATGAAATGTCCTTATTGTAATGAATTGGATAATAAAGTGATTGATTCACGACTAGCGAGTAATTCTCTTTCTGTTAGAAGAAGGAGAGAATGTCTTGAATGTAGCAGACGTTTTACAACCTATGAAAGGATTGAAAGTGTTCCTTTTATGGTGGTTAAAAAGGATGGAAGAAGAGAACCATTCCATAGAGAGAAATTATTGGGTGGATTGCTTAAGGCATGTGAAAAACGGCCCGTTAGTACTCAACATATTGAAGATTTAGTAGAGGAAATAGAAAAAGAGGTGAAAGAAAAGTTTTATGACGAAGTTTCTTCGGATAAAATAGGAGAAATAGTAATGCGTAGCTTGAGGAAAATGGATGACATAGCGTATGTAAGATTTGCTTCTGTTTATCGTCAATTCACTGATATAGAGGATTTCCTTAAAGAAGTTAATAAATTTTCTCATGCTAAAAGAAGAGGGGGGTGATTTATGGAGAAATTGATGGAAGAGCGTCAGGTTAAGAAGTTCACAATAGAAAAGGTTAGAAAGAGAGATGGGCGAGTCGTTTATTTTGATAAGACAAAGATTGTAGATGCAATATTCAAAGCTGCTCAATCTGTTGGCGGAGAAGACAGATTTTTAGCCGAGCAACTGGCAAATGTGGTGGAATTTGCTCTTGCGAAAAAAGGTGTAGATGTTCCAGATATAGAAGAGATTCAAGATGCAGTCGAAAAAGTACTTATCGAAACAGGGCATGCAAAGACTGCAAAAGCATTCATACTTTATAGAGATTGGAGAACAAGAACAAGAAATATTGTAAAAGTAAGTAAGCAATCAAAACAAAGTAATGTTTCATCTACTGATTTTGCTCTGATGGTATCAACTACCCAGACAGCCGATATTCTACCATGGGATAAAAATAAAATAAGCGAGGCTTTGATAAAAGAATGTGACATTTCTCCTTCTGTAGCAAGTTCCATTGCTTCAAGTGTAGAAGAAAAGATAATGAGGAGTGAACTCAAGAATATTTCAACAATTCTCGTAAGAGAATTAGTAGACCACGAACTTTTCGTAAGAGGTTATAGCAAACATCTTAAACAGGAAAAACTTCTCGGTATGCCTATGTATAATCTTGAGAATATAATTTTTTCCAAATCGAACGAGAATTCCAATATTGCTGCAAATAATCCGGAAGCTGTAAATCTGGAGATTGCGGAAAACACCTTGAAGCAATATGCTTTAGAAAAAATTTTCTCACCAGAGGTTTCTGAAGCTCATTTAAGAGGAATTATCCACATTCATGACCTTGGTTATCCTGTGAGAGTCTACTGTTCTTCGCATTCTATAGAATATATAAAAAAATATGGTCTTGAACTAAATAATCTTGACACATCTTCTCTTCCAGCTTCTCATGCCAGGACATTAACCGGACATATAAATACGTTTCTTGCCTCTATGCAAGCTTATTATGCAGGTGCTTTGGGTGTCGGTTATATAAACATACTTTATGCTCCTTATCTTGTTGGTATGAGTGATAAAGAGCTTAAACAGGAAGCACAGTATCTTATATTCTCCAGCTCGCAGAATGCTTTTTCCAGAGGTGGACAGACATTGTTTTTAGATTTCAATCTCCATACCGGCATCCCGAGTTATCTTGCGGATGTTCCAGCTATTGGTCCAGGCGGGAAATATACTGGAAAAACATATAAAGATTATGAAAAAGAAGCACAGAGATTTTGTAAAGCTATGATGGATGTATGGAGGGAAGGTGATTGCTATGGCTATGTGTTTGCTTTCCCGAAGATGGACTTACATATCAATAATGACACATTCAAAGACCCTACACAGCATTCGCTTTTTGAGCATGCTTGCCAGATTGCTTCAGAAAATGGTTCACCATATTTTGTTTTTGATAGAGATGAGGTAACAATTGCCCAATGTTGTCGCTTAAGAACGAAGATTGATAGAACGAAGATTGATGACGAGTATTTAATAAAACATCCCGAGAGTATGAGATTCTGTGGATTCCAGAATATTACAATCAATCTTCCACAAGCTGCATATCGGGCTGGGAAAGGTAATTTTGAAGGATTGTTAAAAGAGGTTGAAAAAGCTATAAAGTTGGCAATGAAAGCACATATACAAAAGAAACAATTTATTGCAGGGCTTATGACAGAACCTCGTCTTCCGTTGTGGCAGATAGGCAAACTTGCCAAGGATGGCAAACCCTATGTAGATTTGGAAAAATCAACTTATATTATCGGCATTCTTGGACTTAACGAGTGCTTACAGTATCTAACAGGGAAAGAACTACATGAGGATGAAGCGACTTATAAGTTGGGTTTAAAAATTATAGCCTGGATGAATCTCAAAGCCAAAGAAATGGGGAATGAACATAATCTAAAAGTTGCTTTAGAAGAATCCCCAGCAGAATCAGCGGCAAGAAGATTGGCTAGAATTGACTTGCGTGAATTTCCATTTTCAGAGGAAGTTATGAAAGGGGATATAAAGAATGACGAGTACTATTACACAAATTCTATCCATTTCAGAGCTGATGCGCCTATTTCTCTTGTAGAAAGAATAGAAAAACAGAGCAGGTTTCATCCGTTGATTGAATCCGGTGCTATACTTCATGCTTTCATAGGAGAACAAAAACCGTCTACGGAAAGCGTTATGAATCTTATAGATAAAACATTTCACAAGACTCAAGCTGCTCAGATTACTGTTTCTCCAGAATTTAATATATGTAACAGTTGCCATCGTTCTTCTAGGGGCTTAAGAGAATCTTGTAGTTACTGCGGGAGTACAGATGTATATGGAGTAACACGTATTGTGGGTTATTTCTCACGTATAAGTAACTGGAACAAATCAAAGATAGGCGAGTTAAAAGACAGAAAAAAAGGTAACTACAGAATAGAATAAAATTCCAATTAAAGAAAAGGGGGAAATTAATGGACATAAAATTATTTTTAAGGAATGATGGTTGTCCCAAATGTGCACAGTTGAAAGGTGAACTAGGGGAAAATCTCCAAAGAGTACCTGTTTATTTTGTAGATACTTTAGATGGATTGACAGAAGCTGCGTATAATAATGTTTTGACTACTCCAACCCTGATTCATAATGGAACTCATATAGTAGATCTGGACGACATTAAAAAGATTGTTTCTGAAAAAACAAACGATTGATTATTTTTTGATATTTTCAAGAAGTTTTGAAGCAAACTTAAAATAAACATCCTTGTCTGCATCAGGAGGTAAACGCCCTTCAATCATTTCTTGCATTACTGAATCTTTAATCTTTCCAATCATAGGTCCAGGAGGAAGGTTGAAGTTTTTCATAATATCATTTCCAGAGATGGGACATTTCAATTCTTTAACGGAGTTGAGAGCATTAATTCTTTCCCCTAATTCATCAAGTAATTTAATTTTTTCTTTTACTTTTTCTTTTCTATATGAAGTTATATCAGAACGAGACAGGGTCAAAACTTTATCAGTTCTATTCCCTATTTCTCTTATAAACCTTCTTATCGCGGAATCAGTCCATTCTTTTATATAAAGGTTAGCACGCATATGTTTTAATATCAGGAAAGATATGTCTTCTCTCCAAATCTTGGGGAATTTTAAACGTGAAAGGATACAGTAAGCCATTTTTGACCCGAGTTCCTCATGTCTGTAAAAATGGATTTCTTCTTTTTCTTCTTTCTTCACGTAGGGTTTTGCAATATCATGTAGTAATGCAGCCCATCTTAAGATTTCTTCTTTAGGTGTATTTTCAATTACTTTTAAAGTATGAATCCATACATCTTTATGATGGTGGTCGCTTTCCTGATGTAAATTTTTTAAAGGATAAAGTTCAGGAATAAAGAAATTTAAAACCGTAGCATCCATCATGTCAGTTAATGCTTTTATAACAAAGTCTCCTAAGAGAAGTTTATTCATTTCTGCTTGAATTCTTTCCTCGGAGATATACATTATTCTGAAAGCATTTCTTTCAATTGCTTTATATGTTGAGTTTTCTATTTTGAATCCAAGTTGAGACTGGAATCGGAATGCTCTTAAAATTCTCAATGGGTCGTCTTCAAAAGATTCATCCGGATTTGAAGGTGTACAAATTAATTTTTCTGAAAGGTTTTTGGAGCCGTTATAAAGGTCTATGATTTTTCCTTCTGGAGAGATAGCAAGTGCATTAATAGTAAAATCCCTTCGTTTTAAGTCTTCCTCAAGGCTATTTCCAAATTCTACGGTTGGTTTTCTGTTGCGGGAGTGATATGTTTCTTTTTTTCTATAAGTAGTTATATGAATTTCTTTTCCGTCAATAACAGCCCCTACAGTTCCAAAATCCAAACCAACAGGAAAGTTTTTGATTTTGTTTTTGTTCAGTATTTCCTTTGTTTTTTGAGGAAGAAACGAAGTAGCGAAATCTAGATCATTTAATTTCTTTCCCATAAGCATATCTCTAACAGAACCACCCACAAGAAAGATTTCCCCTTTTTCCTTGTTGAAAATCTCGTATATTTTTTTGAATATTACCTCTTCCATTGTGAATAATTATATCACAGCTCACATGCTGTGGTATAATAGCCACACATGTTAAAGCTAAATAATGATAGGTTATAAGACATATGAAGATTTTTAAATCTAGATTACAAAAGAAACTTATATTTTCTTTTCTTATTGTTGGAATAGCACCAATGGTTATATCAGTTATTGTAACTACACAGGTTATGTATAGACGTGTAGAAGACGATATCAAAAATACTATATACAGTGCTTATCATGTGACAGAAGATAAAGTTGAAAAATTACAGGAGACGGCACTTGACAGTAGTAAACATCTTTTGGAAAAACCAGAAATTATCAAGATTGCTAAAAAAGCTTTCTCGGATGATAAAATCTGGGAAAAACAATCCTATGTACCAATTGCAGAGAATGTTTTCCTTTACAAGGGTACTCTTCCTAAAGAAGGAAAATTATTTTTAGAAATAGAAGTAGGACAAATAAAAACTCTAATGGCGGTGGCATTATTACCTATAAAGGACGACGATGAAAAAATTATAGGTGGACTTGGGACTGGATATCCGTTAGGACCTACATTCGAACAGAATATAACTCGTCTTACTGGAGTAGCAGTGCGAATATTTGCAGGAGTTTCTCCTGGAGAAGAGGAAATTCGGGATGTTAAATTCTCTCCTAAGGCAGAGGAAGAGGTTTTTAAGAAACATCATAAGTATTATGATCCAAAGGCAACGTTAAAAAATAAACCGTATGCCGTTTTATGCAAACCAGTTATGGGAGAAAATGAGATGTTAGGTCTTATGCTTATTGGAGTTCCCAAAACTTATGCATTCCAGACAGTATTGAAAGAATACTTGCCCTTTTTATTAGGTATATGGATATTGGTAGCTGGTGCTTTGGGATATTTCATTACTCGTGGCATAACAGATCCTATAAGTAAATTTATTAAGGGAGCTAATGCAATTGCTTCTGGAGATTTGAACCAGCACATTACACTTAATTCTAAAGATGAAATCGGAACCTTGGCGTCTGCATTTAATAATATGGCAGAAGAGCTCAAGAAAATGCAGAAGATGCAGGAAGAATTGAGAAAACTTGACAGACTATCTGCGTTAGGTCAGCTGGCTGCAGAAGTAGCTCATGAAGTAAAGAATCCACTTGGAATAATAAAGAATTCGGCCCAGATTTTAGAAGATGATCCCTTAAATGAGACAAAAAGAAAAGAGGTTGTAAGTTTCATAATAGAAGAAGCTG
>CAIJMQ010000081.1 GCA_903821905.1 uncultured bacterium | reverse complement strand
TACAACAAATAAAAAAAATGTTCCCTAACCTTCACATCCAAATTTTAACTATATTTAGTTCCTTGAATTTTAAGCATTCTATAGTATTAAAGAGCAATGGTAGATAAAGACAATACCCCCGTGATTGGCTGAATGGAATGGAAAGCTCTATAAAAGAAGTTTTATCCAGCGCTCGTAAAAATAAAAATTTCAGACCGAATAATGTTATCGGTATAGGTATTGCTACAACAGGCAGTACACCTTTACCGATTGATAGGTGGGCTTTACCACTTGCTTTTCATAAGGAATTCAAAAATAACAAAAACGCACTTGCTTGGTTGTGGAAGGACCATACAAGTTATAAAGAGGCAGAAGAAATAACTCAACTTGCCCGAAAAGAACATCCTGAATATCTTGCCAAGTGCGGCGGCATCTATTCATCCGAATGGTTTTTCTCAAAGATTTTACATTGTCTGCATATCGACCCAAAAGTTTTTGATGCCGCTTATTCGTGGGTTGAGTTATCAGATTATATCCCTGCAGTTTTGACTGGTATAACCGACCCTTTGAAAATTAAGCGCGGTGTTTGTGCTGCAGGACATAAAGCAATGTACAACGAGAAATGGGGTGGGCTTCCTTCGTTGGAGTTCTTAAGCAAACTTTCGCCAAAGTTCACCGATTTAAGGAATAGATTATATAAGAAAACATATACTTCCGATGTTTCAGCGGGAGGACTTTCTTTTGTTTGGGCTAAAAAACTCAGTTTGCCGCAAGGCATATCAGTTGCAGTTGGTGCATTTGATGCTCACATGGGTGGAGTTGGAGCAGGAATAAAACTAGGGGTACTTGTTAAAATTATAGGCACATCTACCTGCGATATTATGGCAGTGCCTAATAAAGAAAAAATTGCTGATATCCCGGGTTTGTGCGGGATAGTTGATGGTTCAATTTTGCCGGGATATTTGGGACTGGAAGCAGGTCAGTCAGCAGTTGGAGATATATTCAATTGGTTTATAAATAATTTCGTTCCGCCGGCTTATCATAAAGAAGCAAAATTAAGGGGTATTGATATTCATGCTTTACTTACAGAAAAAGCAAAAAAATTGAAACCCGGAGAAAGCGGGCTTCTTGCTCTGGATTGGAACAACGGTAATCGCACAATTCTTGTTGATGCTCGTTTAACCGGAATGATTATAGGTCAGACCCTGCATACAAAACCGGAAGAGGTTTATCGTTCTCTGATTGAAGCAACAGGATTTGGTGCAAAAGTAATAATTAATCGGTTTGAAGAATATGGCGTTAAAGTGAGAGAGGTTATTAATTGCGGCGGAATTGCCGAGAAGAATCCTTTACTTATGCAAATCTATGCCGATATCTTTAATCGCCCTATTAAAACTTCAAGGAGTACCCAAACATGTGCTTTGGGTGCAGCGATTTTTGCTTCAGTTGCTGGGGGTGCATACAGGAAGACCGAAGATGCACAGAAGGCAATATGCGGACTTAAGAAAATTGTGTATAATCCAAACCCAGCAAGTCAAAAGATATACAATAAACTCTATGCCATTTACAAGGAGCTTCATGACAGCTTTGGGACAGAGATTTATAATAAAAATCTATTCCATATAATGAAAGAGTTGTTGAAAATAAAAGAACAGGTGAGAAATGGTAAATCTTAGAGAAAGCGTATACAAAGCAAATATTTATCTGTGGAAAAACAACCTTGTTTATGGGACTCAGGGGAATGTAAGCGGAATAGACAGGAAAAATAAATCGGTTGTAATTAAGCCGAGCGGAGTTCCTTATGAGAATCTTAAGGAAGGCATGATGGCTATTGTTGATATGGCAGGAAATATGAAAAAAGGCGATTTAAAGCCCTCAGTCGATGCGATTCATCATCTTTTCCTTTATAAAAACATAAATAAAATCGGCGGAGTATGCCATACTCATTCAAAATTTGTTACGGTTTTTTCAGTATTGGGAATTCCCATTCCTGTTATAACTACTGCCCATGCAGACGTTTTTGGGAAAGAAATTCCCGTTACTGATTATGTCGATAACACGGGATACAATATTGGAAAAACTCTCCTTAAAAGCTACAAGAAGAATAAATGTCCCGCGATAATTCTTGGCAATCACGGTCTTTTTACTGTTGGCGAAAATCCGCCAAAAGCAGCATTTTACGCTCTTATGGCTGAATATTGTGCGGAAGTTTCTTTCTATTCATTAGTTTCGGGTGGTATTCTTGGGAAGGAGATAAAATCTCTTTCACCGCATGAAGTGGAAAAATGGTATAGCAGGTATCATTCGGATAGATACGGGCAGAAATAAAATATATTAGATATTCATAAAAGGAGTAAAAGAAAATGAAAATAGATAAATCAAAATTGAAGATTTTGGAAAAAATACTCAGGTTACTGGTGATGCGGGAAATACTATAGATGTGGTAAAAAAGTATATAATTGGCAAGTGAAAGGAGATTTAAAAGAAAATACAAATGAATATCAGAAAAGCTAAAGCGCAAGATGTGATAGCTATCTATAAATTACTGGAGTATTTTAGTGGTAAAGAATTGCTTCTTCCTCGTTCACTTGCGGAACTTTATGATAATGTTAGAGATTTTTTTGTAGCTGAAGAAGATGGGAAAATAATAGGTTGTTGTTCTCTTCATTTGTGCTGGGAGGACTTGGGTGAAATAAAATCTTTAGCTGTAGAAGAAAGTTGGCACGGTAAAGGTATAGCAAGACAATTAGTAGATTTATGCCTTAAGGATGCACCTGATTTGGGACTTAAAAGAATTTTTGTTCTTACTTATGTCTCGGATTTTTTTAAAAATATAGGCTTCAAGGAAATCTCTAAAGAAAAATTGCCCCACAAAATATGGAGAGAGTGTATTAGTTGTCCCAAGTTCCCGGACTGCGGTGAAATTGCTTTGATAAAGAATATGTAAGAAAGAATATGCGAAAGATGCACTTTCTGCACACGAGGACTGCTGTTGTTAAGAAGGGGATAAAAAAGTTAATTCTATAAAGAAGAAGTGGTTCCCAGAATTTTATCAATTCTACCAATTGAATCTTCAATCTCACGATAGTCTATTTCGATAAACGTTGCTTCAAGATTCTTTCTCAAAAATGATATGAATATTCCTTCCCCTTTTTTCAAATTATTATTCCTATCATAGACATAAGAAATAGCACAGCTTGGTGATCTTGCTATGCCGATGACTATAACAGTACCATCTCTCAAATTTTTAAGATTATTTATTGTATCTTTCGCTAATTTTTCACAAGAACCTTTAAATCCTACGACTTCTATATACCCATCATAAGTTTTTGGTTCTCTCTCCCCGAGAAATAAAAATTCAGGGCAGGGCAATTGCTGGATTCTTGCATTATATTTTTTAGCAAGTTTTAGTATTTTATCTTTTATTTCAGGATGCTGAGTAAGCCCTTTAGCTCTTACTTTGGTATTGATAAGACAGTGGGCTAAAACGAGGACAATCGGTTTATTTCGCATTTTCTTTAGCCCAAGCTAATACAAATTTCATATCTTCCGGCAGAAGCGCGGAAAATTCAACGGATTTCTTCAATTCTGAGTGATAAAACTTTATTTTATGAGCATGGAGAAACTGTCTTTTGATTTTATCTTTTATATTGCTTAAGCTCGATGAAGAAATTCTTTTTATTCCCCCATACACAGCATCACCAATTATGGGATGTCCTATTGATGCAAGATGGACTCTTATCTGGTGAGTCCTACCTGTTTTAGGTTTCAGTTCAAGTAATGTGAAATCTTGAAATCTTTCTTGTGCTTTAAATAAAGTCGTGGATTCCCTAGCCTTTGCCGAAAAAATACTCATTTTTCTCCTGTCTCCCACTGACCTTCCAATCGGCGTGTTAATCTCTCCTCCATTTTCTTTTATAATTCCCCATGCAAGTGCAATATATGTCTTTTCTATTTCTCTTTGTTTGAACTGACGTGCAATTTCAATATGCATCTTTTCTGTTTTTGCTATTACCATAACACCGGACGTATCTTTGTCTAATCTGTGGACTAGTCCTCCTCTTTCATTCCCGCCTATCTTTAATATTTCTTCACCGCAATGATTAAGTAAAGCGTTTACCAATGTGCCGGTCTTTTTATCACCAGTGGGATGAACGATAAGTCCAGGCTGTTTATTTATTACAATTAGGTATTCATCTTCATATATTACTTCTAAAGGAATGTTTTCTGCTTCAAGGTTAGAAGGTGAAATTGTAGATAATTGTACTTCTATTGGTTCATTTATTTTTACTTTATGATGCGGGATTTCTACTATCTTTTGATTGATTTTTACGTTTCCATTGTTAATTAGTTTCTGAACTTTGGAACGCGAAAATCCGAGTTTTGACGATAGAAATTTATCAAGTCTCCGATTTTCTTCTTCTATAACAGGGGAAAAAGTTAAATTCTTTTCTTTGCTCACTTTTTAGGATTTCAGGATAGCTCCTTTATCTGCAGAAGTTGTAAGATGTGAATATCTTTTAAGGAAATTTGATGTTACTTTAAGTGGTTTTAACTTCATATCTTTTTTCCTTTTTGCCAACTCATTAGCACTTACCTTGAGTGATATTTGTCTTTTTAGAATATCTATGTCTATTTTATCTCCATCTTTAACATATGCTATAGGACCACCTTCCGCCGCTTCCGGGGAAATATGTCCTATGGCTAAACCTCTTGTTCCACCTGAAAAACGCCCGTCGGTAATAAGAGCAACCGAATTATCAAGTCCTTTACCCACGATTGTCGAGGTAGGCGAGAGCATCTCTCTCATTCCAGGACCGCCTTTGGGACCTTCATATCTTATAACGACCACATCACCCTTTCTTACCTTGTTTGCTATTATCGCTTTCATTGCAATTTCTTCTGAGTCAAAAACCTTAGCTTTGCCGGAAAAAGTCCACACTTTTTCATTTACTGCAGAACGTTTGATTACTGCTCCATCAGGTGCAAGATTACCCTTAAGTATGGCAATTCCACCTTCTTTGTAATATGGTTTATTAATCGGTCTTATAACTTCTTTATCCAAGTTAACTGCATTTTTTATTCTAGTTTCTATTTTACCTTCAACACTTGTTAGCTTAAGGTTTAACAAATTTTTCTTGGAGAGTTCTTTCATTACAGCTGGTATGCCGCCTGCTCTGTCTAAATCTTCCATATGGTGTGGACCTGCAGGTGATAACTTACAAAGATTAGGTGTTTTTCTCGATATTTTATCGAACATATCAAGTTCCAGTTTTATTCCCGTTTCTTGAGCGATAGCAGGTAAATGCAGAACAGTATTAGTGGAACTGCCCAATGCCATCTCTACTGTCATGGCGTTTTTGAATGCGGCAATTGTAGCAATCTGGCGTGGTTTTATATCTTTTTTTACAAGTTCAACTATCCTCATTCCGACTTTCTTTGCAAGTCTTTTTCTTTGAGACATTACTGCAGGAATTGTTCCATTACCGAATGGTGCAAGACCTAAAGCTTCTGCTATGCAGTTCATAGAATTAGCAGTAAACATACCAGAACACGAGCCGCAGGTTGGGCATGCATATTCTTCAAGTTCCTTGAGTTCAGCATCTTTCATCTTCCCGGATGAGAATTTACCTACAGCTTCAAATACCGAGATTAAATCAACAGTTTTACCTTTTAAATTTCCTGCAAGCATTGGACCGCCTGAAAAAAGAATAACTGGGATATTTAATCGCAGTGCAGCCATGAGCATACCTGGAACTATCTTGTCGCAGTTAGGAATCAATACGAGTCCGTCGAAAGGATGTGCACTTGCCATAATCTCAACCGAATCGGCAACGATTTCTCTTGAAGGAAGTGAATATTTCATCCCCTCATGTCCCATAGCTATACCGTCGCAAACAGCGATTGTCTGAAATTCCATTGGCGTAGCTCCTGCAAGTCTTACTCCTTCTTTTACAGCAGCTGCTATATCTTTAAGATGCGTATGCCCAGGAACTATCTCGTTCCATGAATTAGCTATGCCGATGATAGGCTGCGATATTTCCTCATCTATGAAACCTGAAGCTTTTAAAAGAGAACGATTTCCTGCTCTTTCAAACCCTTTTTTCATTTTATCCGATCTCATTATTATCTCCTCGGTTTATAATCTTGACAATTTGCAGCATTCGGTTTTTCTGGTCTTGTGCATACTTCTCTCCAGTTGTATTTACAACTATCACACAAGAACTTATCGCCTATAAGATTTCTTTTTATCTTTTGTCCGAGCTGCCGTAAAAATTTTATCATAAAACTCTCTTTAAAAACTCATTTTTCAGATGATATTATTCGAAAAGGAATTAAGATTTCTTTTTTCTCTTCTAAATTTGTTGTTATGCGTAAGTTCTTGCCGTCTAATTCTTTGACAGGGTTAATATTACTTATTTTGATACTGTATCCTTTTTCCATTGGTAATACTTCTGTTTGAATTGAAGACATTGGCGCAGTTACTGATTTAATTTCAAATGGTTTATTCTCTGTTGAATATACTAATAAATATTGCGTAAGAGGTTTTTTGGTTTTGGCCGGTAATACAATTTCTTCTGGTATTATTGTAAATATCCCAAATATATGTGCTAAGACCGTTATATCTATCTTCTCACAGTTAGGATTATCCGTAAAAATATATATTTTATCCGACAGATTTTTTTTAGACAGTTGAGGTTTTAAGTTTATATGCAAACGGTAAGATTTTCCGGTTTCAATCGTTTCTAAATTTGTGTCATAGTAGACAGGGTCTGCTTCTATCTTTGTAATCTGGAAAGGTTTATTTTCTGTAGTAGTAATATCGATTGATCTACTAACCGCAGTATTTTCGGATATATATCCAAAATCAATATTATTGTTTTCTATTTTGACTTCGGTGTCACTTGATTTTATTTCAATTCCTACAATAGTATTACCTATAATACTTAATATAAATATTGAGTTTGCTGGGTCGTTTGACGTTACCCTTATATCTTTTTTTATATATCCTTGATATCCATACAGAGAAAGTTCTGCGTCCACATTGGCTTCTTCTCCGGGGTTGATTGTTTTATTTGAAATATTTGTAGTCGTACAACCGCAACTTGCTTTTACGCTTGATATTATCAAAGGGGAATTTCCTTCATTACGCAGAACAAAAGTGTGTTTTATGGTTTTTATATTTGCTGCTTCTCCAAAGTTGTATATTGGCTCACCACATGCGATTTGGGGTTGACCTGCTGTAGCGCTCTGTACAATTACTAAAGAAATAATTAATACTCCCAGCATAGCTATTAATGAGCATTTCATATAATTTCCCTCACTAAGTTTAAACGTTTTTTTATGGTCAAACAGCTTCTATTGTTGAAGGCGGTTTTTGGGTTATGTTATAAGTTACGCTTACTACTCCTGGCACTTCTTTAGTTATCCTATCTGCTAATTTTATCAAGGTTTCATAAGGCAGTTTAGTGGGTGATGCTATTCTTGCATCTGTACTGTCCCAACATCGCAGTTCAATCTGGAAACCATAATCTCTTTTCCCATCTCTCATACCGGTAACTTTGTCTTCGTGCAGTATTGCCAAATACTGAAATGCTTTTACTCCGGAAAGTTCCTCTTCGACAATCTTTGTGGCTTTTCTAACCTTTTCTATTCTTTCGGGTGTGACTTCTCCAATAACTCTTACTGCTAAAGCAGGCCCTGGGAATGGATGTCTTGCATATATTTCTTCTGGAAGTCCTAGTGCTTTCGCTATTGTTCTTACTGCAGGTTTTCTTAGTTGTATTAAAGGTTCTATGATTTTGTAACCAAATGCTTTTTGGGGATCTATGCCTAACTGTTCAAAAACGTTATGTTGTCTCTTTATGCCTGCAATCGTTTCATCCACATCAGTTAAGATTGTTCCCTGTAAAAGGTATTTTGTAGAACTTTCTCTTACTAATTTAGCAAATACGTTTTTGTAGAATGTTTGAGTTAAAGCTTCTCTTTTTTCTTCCGGGTCGATTATCCCCTTAAATGATTTAAAAAATTCTTTTTTAGCGTCAATGAGTTCTACTTTTACTCCTAATTTTCTGAACAATGATATAATTTTTCCAGGCTCGCCTTCTCTCATTATGCCGTTGTCTACAAAATAAGTTTTTAGTCTGTTGCCCAAAGCTTTATGGGCAAGCATAGTAACTGTTGAAGAATCTACTCCGCCGGACAATGCATTGACAGCCGAACCATTGCCTACAGTTGAAGAAATTTCCTGAACTTTTTGATTTATAAATTTTTCAGGGTTCAAATTTTCAGGTTTTATTTCTTGGATTTGCATTTAATTATCTCCCATTAAGTATTTTGTCTGCTTTCTTAGGGTCGGAAACAGAGAATACACACATAGCTTCTTTCGAATTCTTATTGGTGCTACCGTAAGCATAATCGATATTGATTCCGGCTTTCGCTAATTTACTGGCTATTTTTTCCAACACGCCCAATTTATTATGGCAAGTTGCTATAAGTACCTCCCTAATGTGAACAAGTAAGTTGAGTTTCTTCAATGATTTACTAGCTTTTACAACATTATCAACTACAAGACGGACTGCACCTGTGTCAGCAGTATCTACCACTGAAATTGCAAGTATATTAATTTTATCAGTGGCTATTGCTTTGCATAATTTTGCAAGTTGCCCAGGTTTATTTTCCAGATAAACTGTCAATTGTTTGCTTATTGCCATTATTACCTCCTGTATTTAGTTTAGAGAAAACATAAATTACTATTTTATTTTTTCTATATTATATT
>CAIJMQ010000080.1 GCA_903821905.1 uncultured bacterium | reverse complement strand
ATTTTCTCTCCCTTTGTAATTTGTCATTGCGAGCGCCGAAGGCGCGAAGCAATCTCTGTTTCAGGGATTGCTTCGTCGCTTACGCTCCTCGCAATGACTCTAAAGTTTGTTTAGGTGTTGTTATATCTACGATTTCTTCTGCTTTTATATAAGCTTCTTCAATCTCTTTCTGTATAGGCGTATATTTTGCAAATTTCACCATATCGCAATCTTCAAGAAAATAATTTATTTTATCTACATGCAGGCGCTCTATTCTTTTTGACTTCATCTCCTGGAAAAGCTCCCACGTAGTCCTATCCATAGCAAATATCCTGTATCTATTCTCTATGTAAGCCCGGATAATATCTGAAAGCTTTATATAATATTCTTTCAAAAACCCCTTTTCTATAAGCTTCATTTCTTTAAGGGCTTTTAAGGCATTTCTTGCTATTTCTTCTGCAGGAGCCGGCGGTAACGCAGGTTTATCTTCTTTTCTTTTTTTCTTTTTAAGGTATATGAATGCCGCGATGCCAACTATAAGTAAAATAAATATAACAAACACCCACACAGAAACCTTGCCTTTTATCTCTGCGGGGTTCTTCAACGGCCTTATATCGTCTTTATCGTTTGGCCCGGGTTTTACGCTTTCTACCTTTATCTTTATTTCATCTGATGAGATTTCTTTTTCCTGCTTATCCAGGCCTTTGTATCTGATTTTTAAGCCAGGTATTGTAAATTCGCCTGTTGTAAAAGTAGCTATAATATATATATCCCTGGAAACCAATTTCCCGCTTTTTGTTTTTTTAGGAACCCCTATCTTATAATCCTTTATTTCAAATTCTCCAAGATTTTTCCCTGTGGCATATGGTTTTATCTCAACGCCATTATCATATTCCAGAATAACTTCATATTTTATTTTATCGCCTATAGTGATTTTATCTTTATCTACTTTTACCTTTAGGCTTACAGGCTCTGCAAATAGAGGCTTACACAATAATAATAAAGTTATACATATAAATAGTTTTTTCATGAGCCTATCTCTATTATTTTCCTGCTGCTTGTTTCTCCAGAGACTATTTTGATATTTTGCTTTTTTATATCAAGTTCTTTTGAAAGAAGCTCTATTACTCTTTTGTTAGCTCTGCCTTTTTCAGGAGGGGGAGATACCTTTATTTTATAACTATTCTCTGCTATTTTTTCTATTTCTTCTTTCTTGGCTCTTGCAATAACTTTTACTTCTACCCTCACTTAGCCCCCGTATTGTCTTCCTTGAACTGGTTCTCATATATAACTACGTCTTTTGCCTTACTAAGATTATCCACCAGGTTCTTAATTTTTTCCTGGCGTTTCATAATCCTGTAATCAAAATTTACCCTGTCTTTTACTTGCTCATATTCCTTCTGAACCTTTGTTACTTTGCCGGCTTGGTCTTTGCTTTCTTCCGCATATCTATCTTTATTGGCCTCGTAATATAATTTTATGTCTCCTTCTGTAGGCTCTTCCAGTTTTGCATCAACTTCATCCGCTATTAATCTTTCTATCATCAATTGTTTTTTCGCGAAATTCGCAGATTCTATCAATTTCTTATCATTATCAAGACCTCGCCTCTTCGCAGAATCATATAAAAGTTCTCCCGCTATATATCGCCCTAAAATTTCCAGCTTTTTGTTCTTTTCTTTGAACTGATCTGCTAACATAGGAATTTTTTCTATCTCTTTATTTATTTCTCCCATGGTTATATTCCTGTCGCCTATTTTTGCGACGATTATATCGCCTTCTTTAGGCTTCAAAGCATCTTCTTTTTCTTTTCCTGTTAAAGAAGTAACCTTTGACATTTCCCTTTCTGCGTCCACGCTCTTGCCTAACTTTTCAAGGCAAGCGACTATCTTTTTATTTATTTCAGATATGTTAGCATTTGCAGGGTAATAGACCTTTGCCCTCACAAAATTTGCAAGAGCATTGCTACAATCAGACAGGTTGTCCATATAGATATTTCCTATTATATAGCTTAGATTGGACTTCTTCTCCAATGTAAGACTTGGCAAATT
>CAIJMQ010000079.1 GCA_903821905.1 uncultured bacterium | reverse complement strand
TATATAATCTTCAGCAGCCTGTCAAACCAGGAACTACCATATTTTCGGATCAGCGCTTCTTCCAGAAACTTGTATAAGGGTGTTTTTTGCTTTATCCCTTCTTCCAACGCCGGGTTACAGATATCCCATTTATGGTAATTCCCGACTTTGACAGCAGATTGCCGTTTTAGCATATTTTTATTTTATAACTTACTGATATTCATTTTTATAGAAAATAGAAATTTATATTTTTAAAAAAATGTAGTGGACACTTTATTAACAAAATGATTGTTAATAGTTATTTTAGCTACTTGTTGATATATATTTGCGTCGTAAAACAAATCGACCATGTATATCCGGATAACTAAAAACAAAAGAGGTGACGCCTATTATCATCTGGTAGAATCCTTTCGAAAGGACGGCAAGGTTAAACAGCGTACCTTACTTTCTTTGGGCCGTGTTGAGGACAATAAGTTGGAACAACTTTCTGAAGCCATAAGCAAACATCTTGACACCATACATGTATTAGAACTGGCAAAACATGTAGATATTAATAATGCCTACATATATGGCTCCTTGCTTATACTTGACCGGTTGATGGATTCATTAGGAGTCAATGCGATCATAACTGAGATTGCAAACAAACACGAAAAACTTTCATATGATTTGAAGAAAGTTTTATTTACGTTGATAACCTCTCGATTTGTAAAACCTGTTTCCAAACTTGCACTATATGACCGATGGATAGAAAAATTTTATCCTGTCATGGTCGATCCTGACATTGCGCTTCAGCACCTTTATCGCAGTTTGGATATTTTGGCCGGGCACAAAGAACAAATCGAACAATCGCTCTATGAGTACAAGAAAGACTTATTCAGTATCAATATCGACATTGTGTTATATGATTTGACGACCTTACGATTTGAGAGCACGCGCGAGGATTTGGGAGAGCTACGCAGATTTGGATATAGCAAGGAAATGAGAACGGATTGTACACAGGTAGTCTTTGGTTTATTAACCGATACAAATGGCATCCCATTGAGTTTTGAAGTTCACCCGGGTAACACTTTCGAGGGGAAAACGCTCAAAGATATTGTTGATAAAATGAGAAAGAAGTTCTCCGTCAGACGGTTCATTTTTATAGCTGACAGAGGATTGTTTTCTGCTCAAAACCTTGATCACATTCGCAATCATAAAGGTGAATTTATTGTCGGATTAAAAATGGGTACGCTGAAAGATCAATTACAACATGATTTTTATGATATCCATCGGTTTGAATTTATCAGCGACGAACTGGCTATTTGGGAAACAACCCTTGGAGATGATCGTTGCATAATTACCTGGTCAAGATCCAGAGCCGAAAGAGATCGGAAGACCAGGGAAGATATCCTGGATAAAATCCGGGAAAAATTGAGCAAGAAAACTTCCCGGGCAAAAAGCTTTGTGACCAATCGCAATTACCAAAAGTATCTTCTCTTGCAAGATGATGCAAAGCCAATGCTCAACCAGCAAGCAATCGATGAACAATCACGTAAAGACGGCTTCTTCGGCATCATCACCAATGTGAAAAGCATGTCTGCTAAGGAGATCGTTTTTAACTACAAACAACTATGGAAAATCGAAGACTCATTTGGTGAATTAAAAGGCAGCCTCAGATCACGTCCTGTATTTCATTGGACGGATGAAAGGATCATCGGACACCTGGTTGTGTGCTTTCTTTCTTACCTCTGTGAAGCTCACATGACAAAAGCGCTCAGAGAGCAAAACAACAATTTGCAATCTAAGGCGATCACAGGAAAAATCATTAAATCCAGACCTCTCACAACAGCCATGGCTATGGAAGAATTAAACTCGGTATTGGCAATACCAGTGAAGATAAAATCGCAAATCATCTGGGTGAGAACAGACATCCCTGAAAATGCTCAAAATCTTTTGAAAGCTATGAACATGAGAATACCGCCAAAAATCCTATAAAAAGATCAAAATGTAGTGGCACAAACCTAAATGCCTGTTATTACTATGCTGTAAATAAATTAATTACAAAATTATGGTGTCAAACTCGGGAGACCAAATGTGACTTGACTTTCGATACTCTATATCCCTCTTTAATGTAATCCATAGATCTTCCTGAAAGAGGATTTGATGATAGAAATTCTATTTCATCTATTATCAAGTTATAGT
>CAIJMQ010000078.1 GCA_903821905.1 uncultured bacterium | reverse complement strand
CCACCGCTGAAAGGGTTGCCGTTTCAATCCTTATTAGCAAAGATGGAACTATCTATCAACTTTTTGGTAGCGACAGATGGGCTTATCACTTGGGCTTGTCAACGGATATATTTACGGAAAACAAAATTCCGTATCAGAGTTTAGATAGAATTTCAATCGGCATAGAAATCCTTAATTGGGGTGCATTGACAAAAGATAGCACAGGGAAATGGTATCCAGCTGCATGGAATAAAATCACAAAACGTGTTGAGCCACAGATTAATTGTGGAGAGATAAAAGAAGTACAAGAGTACAAAGACGGTTTTAGAGGATTTTACGGTTTTGAGAAATACACCACGATGCAAATAGAATCAGTCCGACAACTCCTTTGTTTTTGGAATAAGAAATACAACATTCCGCTAGACTACAATAGCGAGATGTGGGACATAAGTAAAAAGGCACTTTCGGGAACAGCGGGAATTTATACGCATACATCGGTTCGCAAAGATAAAAGCGACTGCCATCCGCAGCCTGAATTAATAGCGATGCTTAAAAATCTAAAACAATAACGGTATGAAAAATAATATTTACATCGGACTTTCATTAATGCTTATTTTATTAAGCCTTTCATTATATGGGCTTTTCAGACTATATGACACAGAAAAGTCAGAGCTCAAAAGAGTAACCGAAAATATAACTGCCATACTAACGGACAGAGCGAATCAACAGGTATTGACAGTTTCGGAACTTAAAACGCTCTATCCAAAATATGACAGTCTAGCGAAATTCCTACATATAAAGAGTAAGGATATAACCAATATTATTGAAATGAGCTACCACTTTAAGGACACAACGCTCATAAAAACAATACTCAAGCATGATAGCGTAACAGAAAAACGATTGTTTTCATTCAAAGAGAACTGTTATCATTTTTCGGGATTTATAAATCGAGATACTATTGCACTGACTGAAAAAAGCGTAACCGACAAGCTAACGACCATACTTTACAAGGACTGGCGACATCGGTATTTCTTTAAACTAATAAAGATAAAACCATTTTACACCGCAAAAGTATTTAGCTTTTGTATGCAGGACACAGTATGCGTGGAGAATAACATTAAAATTCAAGAAAAATAGAGGAGAAATAGCGATGAGAAATATGCTTTTTTTAGGTGGTTCACTTTTACTTCTTTGGGAGGTTTTTAAGAAAACAGGCAGCTCTGATATAGTAGCAAAGACAGAGCGTAAGATTAACTTTTACAAAAATGAAGCTATAAGTGGATTTGGGAATATTTCAGAAAATGGGTTGTCTATCGTTATCCCTGCTATTCCGAATGCTTTTTACAAGGAATCTGAAATCCCAAAGATTAAAAGCGTAATGGCAAAAATTGGAAACGACTTTTCTAAAGAAATTTACCAAACAGAGAAACTCACTAATCTCCCTGCACCGCTCATATTGGCGTATATCTTTGCTGAAAGTGGTGGCAAAAAAGAAGTAGTAAGTCATTCGGGAGCTATTGGACTAATGCAGCTCATCCCTATTTCCGCATCCAGTGTGGTACATCTTGAAAATAAGAAAAAACGACTTACCGATGCAGAGAAAGCGGTAATTGGCAAATATATTG
>CAIJMQ010000077.1 GCA_903821905.1 uncultured bacterium | reverse complement strand
AGACGTGTTCTCTTCCGATCTAGCCTGACGAGTCAATTGTGCACTTTTTGATTCTTGAAGCAACTAATTTTACGGCTTTGATTTCGCCAGGAGAACTGATGGGGAATCCCGCTTCAATAATATCAACGCCTAATCGTTCTAGCTGCTGGGCTATTTCCAGTTTATTCTGCGGAGTGAATCCTCCGCCAGCCGCTTGTTCACCTTCTCTTAAAGTCGATTCGAATATATATACTCTTTCCATAGTTTTGAGATTGTACTAAAAAGAGGAGTGATAGTCAAAATATCATTCACCAGAAACAAGAATTTCTCTCACCTTTATTGTAGGCATTATACTACCTGGTTCAGCTCTGTAATCTGAAGATATTTCCTCAATATTTTGCAGAAGTTCCAAGAAGTTTCCTCCAATCATTGTCTCTTTTAATGGATAAGCAATTTCTCCATTTTCAATCTTGAACCCAAAATCTATAGGTTGAGAAAAATCGCCTGATGTCATATCTACATTAATTGATGTGTTATCAATATATATACCCTCTTTTATTTCGCTTATAATTTTCTTCGAGGTTCGATTACCTAATTGAGGTACAAGATTATTTGATGAGATACCTCCACCAAAAGTTGCATGCCCCGTATTTTCTTCACCACTCTTGCCCGAAGTATAAGAATTATGCAGATAAGTTTTCAAGATGCCGTTTTCTAAAAGCAGAACCTTTCTATGTGCTGTCCCCTCACCATCAAAAGAACCTGAATGAAGTCCGCCTGAGATTAACGGGTCATCAGTTATAGTCAAAACTTTAGATGTTATTTGCTTGCCTTTCATATTGCATAGGAAAGAACGTTTTCTCTGCACATCTTCTGCATTACATGCTCCCGCAAAAATTCCCAATAAAGATGCTGATGTTAAAGGGCCAAGAACTAAAGGGAGTTTTCCTCCTTTGCACCTTCTTGCACCCAGTTGTTTCCTGGCTTTCTTTGCAACCTCTCTACCTAAACCTGCAGGAGAGAAATCATTAAACATTCTTGCTTCATCAAAATCAAAAGCACTGCCTGTATCGTTTCCCAAACGGAGCACACCGAATAAACTCATGGAAATATTGGTATTTCTATCACTTGCTTTTATCCCGTTAGTATTAACAAGAAATCCTTCTCCCGATTCAGATGTAACTTCTCCGGATAGAATAATCTGTGGTTCTACATCAAGAGCTTCTTCAATTGCATTAGTTACCCATAGGAAGATTTCTTTTTTATCCAGAGAAGCAACTTTGGGGTCAAATAAGTTTCCCACCTTTGAGTAGCTAGCAGGAAAAGGCAGAGATTTGAAATCCTGATCTGGATGAGCATTGGGAGTTATTGAAGAAACTATTTCTACCGCCCTTTCAATATCTTTTTCATTGTAAATAGTTGTAGAATATCTTCCCCTTCCTCCTTTTAAAAAAGCTATTATAGAAATAGCTTGATTAGAATATATCGAAGAGGATGATATTTTGTTTTTCTCGATTTCAACCTCAACGCTGTCGCCACTAAATATAGCAACTTCTGCCTGATCAATTGGTTTCTTCTTCAGGAGTTCGTAAGCTTTAATAGCCCATTTCTCTATATTTTTCATTTTTGGTTTTGGGGATTATCTTCCTCCCACTAACATTTCTTTTACTTTTACATAAGGTCCACCATCATCCACGGGGACTCCCTGGCCATTCTTGCCGCATGTCCCTCCCTCGCCTGAAAGAGAAAATTCCTTGCTAACTTGTTCCACATTAAGAAGAGTTTCAAGTGTAAGTCCTGTTAATGACAAATTTTTTAATAACTTCGTTTTTCGACCATTCTCTATAAGATAAGACGAGTTTGCATTGAACATAAATTGGCCTCTTTCGGGAAGTACATAACCTCCAAAACCCACATCTTCTACAAATATACCTTTTTTGATAGTTGAAAGAATCTCTTCTAACTCTACTTTGCCAGGCATCATATATGTATTACTCATTCTAACTATAGGGGGATAGGAATAACCATCAGCCCTAGCATTGCCTGTCGGAGCAACATTAAACCAACGTGCTGTTTCCAGATTATGAAGGAAACTTTTCAAAACTCCGTCTTCGATTATTACCGTTTTTTTTGCCTTTGTACCTTCACAGTCATAAACATAAGAACCATAAGCACTTTCAAAAGTCGGGTCATTTACAATGGTGACACTTGGTGAAGCAATTTGGGTTCCCATTTTACCTTCCAGAATTGAATTGCCACTTTTGACAATATCTGCTTCGGCATTATGCCCCACTGCTTCATGAGTAAATAGTCCTACCATAGAAGGTGCAAGTACAACAGGGAATTTTCCTGAAGGTGGACTTTCAGCGGTAAGAAGTTCAACTGCACGTAAAGCAACTTTGTTCGAAAAATTTTCTGATGTAAGATCCTCTATTATTTCAAACCCTTTAGTTCCGGCAATGGATTTACGGGAAGATTGTCTTACGCCATTTTTGTAAGCAGTAACTGTAATGGAAGAACGAGTTAGAATCTTCTCTTGGTCAACATAAGTCCCCATTGAATTACTAATAATTTCCTTTATATATGTATCACCATAATTGAGTACTGTATTGACAATAGCAGGAGAATATTTCCTTGCATTTTCT
>CAIJMQ010000076.1 GCA_903821905.1 uncultured bacterium | reverse complement strand
TCGGCGAGGCGCATCAGGCGGAGTGCTTTGCGGTAACCTTAGGGGTTAGCCATACCGAAATTACGTTTCAAGTTTTCCTTTGTATCCCGGCCTTTTTGATGTCCAATTACAACGACCGTCCTGCCATCTAAAGAAGCAATTCCTCCTACAATTGCAAGGTCATCATAGAAAGTCCTGTCGCCATGCAATTCTATAAAGTTTTCCATTATAAGTCCTACGTAATCAAGGGTATAAGGGCGTTTGGGATGCCTTGCTATCTGTGTCCTCTGCCAGGCGGTTATATTTTTAAATATCTCTATTTTTTTCTCTTGGACTTTTTTCTCTAATTCCTGTATTTCTTTTGATAGGTCAATGCCTTTACTAGAGCTGGAAGATTTAAGTTCTTTAATTCTTTTTTCCAATTCTATAATCGGTTTTTCAAATTCCAAGTCTTCTCCGTACATTTCAATGCCCCTCTACTTTCTACTCATTACTCTTTATAGTTACTTGTGTACCAATTGGTACAATATCATACAATTGCTCCAAATCTTCCCGTATCATTTTAACACAACCTTTGGTTACATATTTGCCTATATCAGATGGGTCGATAGCTTCATGTATACCGTAACTTGTTTTTGTCCCGGATTTCCATAATCCCATCCATCTTGAACCCAATATATTATCTGTGGAATTAGGCGGGATAACATCTCCGCCCTGAGTATACCAGGGTGGATCTTTAATTTTCTCTTTTATCTCGAATATATCTAGTGGTATAGGGGAGTCAGGGTCTCCGCTAGATATGTTATAACGCTTGAATAATTTATTATCGTAATTTAGAAATAACTCATTTTTTTTGATATTTATTACAATGGAAAATTTACTCCCCGTAGTAACCTTCAATTTTTGCCCTGGTCTTATGATAGTAGTTCCCAAACCGTTTGACTGCATGAGAAGTGCAACGGTTGTGTTGAAGTTTCTGGCTATAGAGGATAAGGTGTCCCCTGTTTTTACGGAATAGGCCTCGCTTGTTTCTGTAAATATGGGTGAAAACAATAATTTTATATTGATATCTCCTAATTTAGCTATAGCAATTTCTTTAATTCTTGAAGATTTTGAGCTTCCGATTGTTTTTTCGCAGTATTGCTTTGCTTTTTCAAGTTCTCCCTTAGCTACATATATATCTACAGGACCTAACATTGCATCTTCAGCCAGTGAATTAGAAGGAAATTTTTCTATTATCTTGGAGTAATAGAGTTCTGCTTGGTCAAAATTGCCTTCTCTTAATCTTTGTTGTGCAAGCTCATAATATATAATGGGATGATAAAAAAGGTAAGAAGAGTCTAAAACTTTATTCCAACACTTTTCAGCTTCACTTATTTCCCCTATTTTTTGGTAGCAGATACCCATCATATATAGAGTCTCTATTTGCTGCTCTTCTCTAATTTGAGGATAAATACTTTTGAAAATTCCCAATGCTTCGTTGTATTGGGAACCTTTTAATAAAACATTAGCTTTTTGATAACTATCAAGATAGACTAAATTCTTTTTATACTGAATTAATAAAGCACTCCCGATACCTATGAAAGCTAAAAGGAATGGATGTTATAATGAATCTGGCAGCCAAAGTAGCCG
>CAIJMQ010000075.1 GCA_903821905.1 uncultured bacterium | reverse complement strand
TGGGTTTTAGCATTACGTTCTCCTTCTAAAAAAAATCTAAAACAGAACATTGAAAAAGCAGAGGGAAGTGGATTGGAGTTAAAAGTTATACTTGAAATGGCAAATGAATATTTAAAAAATAAAGAAAATGTGCAGGAATTTTCTTACGCAGAAGACAGGGACATTTTCTCTTCTGAAGGTAAAAGCATGTCGGAAGGAAAAGTAATTACTTCAAAACTTTTTGAAAGACTAACCCTTAAGGGCATACTCTGGGATTCTAAAAAACCATTGGCAATTATAAATGAAGAAGTAACAGGGCAAGGAGCAATAATAGAGGGTGTAAAAATTAAGAAAATAGAACCAAATAGTGTTATATTGGAAGCTGAAGGGGAAGAAAAAGTACTTTTTATTGAAGGAAGACAAAAATAAAATGGAGGACTTGCAATATGAATAAATTACCCCTGTTAGTATTTATAGGTCTCATGTTAATCTGTTCCGAAATTTTTGCGCAGACTCAAGAAAAAATTGAAGTTGTACCGACGTCTGAAACTAAAATTGAGCTATCTCCCGAAACAATGGTTACTCTAGATTTGAAAAATGTCACATTAGAGGAAGCATTGCGATTAATAACGGAAAAAACGGGTATGAAATTTGTTATTAGACCGGATTTAGCAGAAAAGGTAATTTCAATATATTTGCCTGATGTAAGAGGTGAAGATGCACTTGATGCTATTTTGAGTATGCATGGTTTAGATTACACCCGCAAAAAAAATACGGACATATATATTATTGAAGTTATGCGTGAAGCTTTACCCCTTGAAATTGAGGCAGTGGTTTTAAAATATGCAAAGGCAAAGGATATAGGAGAAATAATCAAAAGCAATCTTTCTTCCAATGGTCAAGTAAGTATTGATGAGCGAACAAACACAGTAATTATTAGGGATTTGCCGAAAAATATAGAAGAAGTAAAAATTTTAATAGAGAAATTGGATCATTCTTTAACTCAAGTATTAATCCGCGCAGATATAGTGGAGTTATCTACAGATGCCGAGAAAGAACTCGGTGTTGAATGGGGTGGGGATGTTAGCGCTTCAGGAGCAAGTCAACAGACTACCTTCCCCTTTTATACAGACAAAGGGACGGTGGAGAACAAATTACGACAGGTTTATAATAATACAGGTGGTTTGCTTTCTACTGGAGGACAAGTCCCCACTTTTACTTTTGGTAATATTTCTTTTGCTGATTTAAGTGTTACTCTCCATGCATTGGAGACAAAAGGATTAGCCAAGATATTGGCTAATCCCAGAATCGCTGTCCAAAATGACCATTCCGCAAATATCAATATTACTAATCATATAGCAATGGCTCTAAAAACTACTTATGATGATGCAGGTAACATAGTAAGTACGGAACCTTTATATGGTGACATTGGGGTAGAAATGACTACTACTCCTCATATTACCGATGAGGGCGATGTAATTTTAGAAATAGAACCCTCGGTAAGTTCTGCTGAGGAATCTCTTGTCTTTGATAACGTGGTAAATACTACAAAACGTTCAGCTAAAACAATTATAAAAGTAAAAGACGAAGGAACAGCTGTAATAGGAGGATTACTACGTAGAGACACTACTAAAACAATAACTAAAGTCCCTTTCCTGGGTAGCATACCACTGGTTGGACTTCTATTTCGGTATAATTATGAAAAAGAAGTAAGCACTGATTTAGTAGTTTTTATATCGCCGATAATACTTACTGAAGAAAAAGCAGCAAATATAGTCAAAGAAGACAAAGCAACAATAGAGAGAATGGAAAAGATGGGTACTACAGATACCAAGAAAGGTGGGAATAAAGGCTACCTGATGTATAAATAGTTTTAAATGTAGAGTAAATAAACTTGTCTCTCCCCAGTTTAGATGTTATTGACATAAATAAAATAATATAGTAACATACATCCCTAAAATAACTTAATATATTTTTAAAATGGCCAAAAAACCAGCATTAAAAAAAGCAAGACAGACAAAAGAAAGAAATCTTAGGAATAAGAAAGTATCAAAAGCTTTTAAAACAGCTGTTAAGAAGCTTGAACTTGCTATTAATGAGAAAAAAAACAAAGAAGAATTAAGTGCTCTTCTCAAAAGGGTAATTTCTTTAATAGATAAAGCTGCTTCTAAGAATGTTATTCATAAAAACACTGCTGGAAGAAAGAAATCTCTGATTAACAAAAGGATAAACAATTACTTATCTGGTAAGTCTAAAAAGCAGTAATTCTAAGCTCAAGGTTGTTTGAGCTCCTCTTTTTATCTGAATATCTGTGTCAAGAAGGAGGTTAAAGCACTCCTTTAATTCTTCCCAACTAAAGTTATTTATCTGAGTAATAAAATACTTTCTCTTAAAGAATGGAATATTAGCTTTTCCTAAAGCTGTATAAGAAGAAATTCCATTGGAAATAAAGGCTTTTACTTCCCATAGTTTTGAGAATTGCCATCTAAGCATTCCGATAATTTGCTGAGGGGAGATTTCTGACATTAAAAGATTTCTTAAAATATTTAAACTATCCTTAGTGTTTTTTTCACTTATCTTGTCTACTAATTCGTATACAGTATATGTTTTGGTGTTTATCCCAGCTTTTTCTATGTCTTTTAGTCCTATATTTTTATTTTCTCCCGTATATAGGACTAATTTGTCCAGTTCTCGTGCAATAATAGAAAGATTCCCGTTAGTATTTTCCAAAAGGATGGCAATTGCTTCGGAATCCATGATTTTATTATCTTCTTTAAGGCGTTTGATAACCCAGTCTTTTAGTTGATATCGAGTTAGTTTTCCAAAGTTAATTAGTTTCCCAATTTTACTGATAGACTGTTCAGTTTGTGCTGAAAGTTTATTACTGTCGGAAAGAATTAAACAATTTGTAGAAGGTATTTTATTTACAGTTTCACTCAACTGCGATATTATTCTTGACGGTAAATCTCCGGCATTTTTTATAACAATAACTTTTAATTGTGATAAAAAAGGCAGCGAGAAAAGAGAATGAAAAAGCATAGAAGAATCCAGTTCTTCAGCGTAGTAATTTTCCCAGTTGAATTCTGGATATATTATTTTTTTCTTTAAACTTTGTAAAAATTCATTTTTAAATGCTTCTTCTTTGCCTTCCAAAAAATATACTTTTGCAAATTCTCTGTTCTCAAAATCTTCTAAAAATTTTTCTATTTTCATTTTCTACCAGGACTCTGTAATTCTTTCAACTATTCTACGAGCCATTTTTTCAGCTACCCAATTTGTTACTTCATCTTCTGTTTTTGCTAAATTCCCGGCGAGAAAATAGTTTACTGATTCGCTTTCTTTTAATTCTTCTTTCCATAATATCTTTTTCTCAGGTATAGACACAAGGCGAATCCTAATTTCTATGGTTAAGCTTCCTCCTATAATATTTTCTTCTTTATCATAAATTAAAGGGGATATCGTGAAGCGTGTTACTTCACCGCTTAACATTGCTTGAGAATCTTTTTCTTCTCGAAGGTTGAATGTACCATCAAGTATGATTTCTCTTCTTAATGCATCAGTGATTGCAGCGGAAATATTAGGATAATAAGTTAAATTTTTAAAGGTAGGTATATAAATGTTTTTTATATCTTCTCTTATTGGAGAGAATGGCTTGTAACCACAACCAGCCAAACAAAATATGGAGAAAAAAGAAAATATTAGTAAAAACGAATAAGTAGTTTTCCTAATTTTGGTTTTCATTCTTGGTAATACTATTTAGGCGGGATTTAGAAGTAGTCGCCCACACTGAGTTTGGGAATTGCTCAATGACTTGCTTATAATATATTTTTGCTGAACCCAGATCTCCGCTTTTTTCATAAAATTTAGCAATTTCATAAACTCTTTCACTTTTTCTTTCTTCTAACTTGTTAAGTTCTTTTTTAGCTTTATCGACAAATTCGCTATCAGGATATTTCTTGATAAATTCTTCGAAACTTTTTATAGCTTTTTCAAAAATTTGTTCGCTGTTGGGAAATTTTATTGATTCATTTAGCGAGCAAATTGCTTTTTGGTATTCAGCATTATCAATCCAGGGAGAATCTAAGTATTGTGAAGAAAGTTTTTCAAATTCTGCCATTGCTGTATCATATTTCCCCATTTGCATATAGCAGTCAGCTATTCTATATTGGACTTCATCGGCTTTTTCGTAATAAGGATAATTTTTAATTGCCATTTGGTAAATATTGGCAGCTTTTTCCCATTTGCTCATTGTAAATAGCCCTTCCGCTTTTTCTTTTATTGACCCATCAGATTGATAATTATAAAAATAGTCGGCAATCTTTTTCTGTCGTTCAACAATCTCTTTCAATCTGCCCGTAGAGGGATATTTATCAATTACTTCTTGATAACTCTGGCAAGCTTCATAAGGAAGCAATAGTTTTTCATAACAATCTCCTACCATAAACTGTGCTTCTGATGCTTCTGTGCTGGTAGGGAAATATTCCAATACTTTTTTGAATTCTCTTAAAGCTTTCTCGTAATCCCCAGTTTTATAAACGTTTGTCGCTATTTTCCACTGTTCGGCGGAAGTTGCTCCAATATAATATTTGGGATTTGTCCATTTGCCAGTTTCAGGTGACCATTCCCAGTAAGCAAATAATCCACTAACAAATAAAGCATAATAGATGCTAATAAAGAATATGGTGATACCTAGTCTTTTCATTGTTTTCAATAGTTTATTTATCATTATATATTAAGATACATTAAGGAAGATAGCTGAGAGGGTTTTCAGGTATTTCCCCTTTTCTTATCTCAAAATGCAGCAAAGGATTCTCACAATTCCCGGAATCACCAGATAGAGCTATCACTTCCCCTGTTTTTACAGAACTGTTTTCCTTAACCAAGAGTTGTGAATTGTGTGCATAGACAGTAGAAAATCCATTCTTATGATCAATAATGATAACTTTACCATAACCCCTAAGAACATCCGAGTATGTAACTATACCTTCTTTTGAGGCTCTCACTTTACTCCCAAATGGCAAGGCAACATTTATTCCTTTAGATGTGCCCCCTTCACCAAAATCGAAATCTGATACTATCCTACCCTTTGCAGGCCAAGTAAAACCTTCTTTGCCTATTTCATAAGAGGAATAGATGGGAATTCTTTCTTTGGGTCCAGGGATAAAAATTATAGTTCCAATATCTAAATTCTCAACATCTCTAATATTATTATAAGATTTGATATCTTCTACATCTGCTCCATAATTCCTAGCAATTCTCCAAATAGTTTCTCCCTGTATCACTCTATGATATATGCCTTGTGGACGTGTGGAAGGTAAAGCCGTTGGTCTGTAAACTGTTCTTGCGCAACCAGCAAGAAAAACGATAATTAAAAGATATAATGCTTTTTTCATTTTCAGAGCGGGCGAGGGGATTCGAACCCCCAACATCAAGCTTGGGAAGCTTGCGCTCTACCATTGAACTACACCCGCACTATATTTGCTTCTAATACATTCTTACTAAGCCTATTAAAGAATCTATAATAATTAGAGGTAAATTTTTTAAAAATGGATGATTTTTTTAAGTTCTTCGAATCTTTTGTCAATCTCTTTCTTTGTCACTTTTTTAAATCTATCTGTACCGAATTCTTCGACGGTCAAAGATGCCATGATTGTACCATACGCCATACCCCTCTTCAAATTTTCATCGTTTACCTTACCCATTTTAGCTAAGTAACCAATTAGACCACCTGCGAAGCTATCTCCTGCTCCTGTTGGGTCTTTTACTTCTTCCAATGGATAGGCAGGTAAATGCAGAATAAATGATTTGGTAAATAGAAAAGCTCCATGTTCACCCTTTTTAATTACTACTCCTTTTTTAACGCCTTTTGCCAAGATTTTTTTGCCTGCTTTAGTGAGGTTTGTTTCTCCAGAGAAATGTCTTGCTTCGGAATCATTAAAAAGAGCAATATCAACTCTTGGAAGAATTTCGAGTATCTCCTTTGGGAATCTGTCTATCCAGTATGTCATCGTATCCCACACGACAAGTTCAGTAGATGTGAGCTGGTTAAGAAGGAGCATTTGAGAAGCAGGAGGATTATTAGCTAGGAATACATATTTGATTTTCCTGTGTTCCGGTAAAAGAAAGGGAGAATAATCTGCCAGTACATTCACCCGGGTGGATAAGACCTCTCTTTCGTTGGGATTGTCTCCATACCTTGCCTCCCAAGAAAAAGTTTTTCCTTTTTTAACTTCAACATTATTTAAGTTTATTCTGTTTTTCTTTAAAAATTGAGTGTGCTTATGAGGAAAATCTTCACCTACAGCAGAAATTATTACGGGGGTTGTAAAATAACTTGCTGATAAAGCCGCATGTGTAGCTGATCCGCCGAGAATATTCTTCCTTTTCCCGAAGGGTGTCTCTACGCTGTCCAATGCTAAAGAGCCAAAAATTATTACCCATTTGTTCATTATTTTCTCCCGAATTCTATCGTAATTGAACCTGTAGATACAATATCTTTACTGGACGGTAAGAATTTCCATCTCCTCAAGTAATCCATAGCCAAAAGATCTAGCTTTGTTTCACCTGATGACCTTTCTATCTGAATGTATATAACATCGCCTTGTTTTGATACTTTTATTTGTAATGTCACGTTTGAAATTATTCCTGCTTCTTCAGCCCAATCGGGGTAGGGGGGATAATAACTTTGAACAACTTCTCTTTTTTCTGTTTGCCATTGAATCGGATCTTCTTTTTCATTCGATGGCTTTTTAGGTAGAATCCAGTTAGGAAGAAATTTTCTTTCCTCCTTTGGCTCAAGTTTTTTATTCAAAGATATTTCCGTTTTATATTCTGCTATTTCCTTAGCTTTTTTATCCAACGTTTCTTTATCTACTTGCGGAAGTTTATTGGAGGGGATAGGAGGCTGTATAAGACTTGTTTTAGGTAGAGTAAGTTGTGAAAAGCTAGAACTTGTTCCGGCTTCACGCATTGTCCTGCCCTTGGGGGCTAAACTTTTACCGACATAATATACAACAGGAATAATCTTACCGCCAGAATTTACAGCTTTCTCTTCCAAGGATAAATCAAAGAATAAGCCCCAGAAGAGATGCCAACCAACAGAAAGAATCAAAGCTAATCCTAACGTTCTACTTAAACGCATTTGTTTGGTGGCGCTACGGGGATTTGAACCCCGGTCTAATGGCTGAGAACCATTTGTCCTAGGCCCCTAGACGATAGCGCCGAAATTAGTTTAAAGTTGAGAGTTTAGAACTAAAAGATAGAATAATAAACTCTTAACTATTTAGCAATAAGAAGTTCTGCTATCTGAACAGCATTCAAAGCAGCACCTTTGCGTAGATTATCAGAGACAATCCACAAGTTTAAGCCATTTTTTATAGAGGCATCTTCTCGGATTCTCCCCACAAATACTTCATCTCTGCCATCAGCATCAATCACCAAAGGATAAATCCCTGCTGAAGGATTATCTACTACCTTAACTCCCGGTGCTTTATTCAGAATATTTTTTACTTCCTGTACCGACAATTTCTTCTCAGTTTCAATGTTTACAACTTCAGAATGTCCTCTAAATACGGGAACTCTTACGCAAGTTGCAGTGACAGGAAGATTGGGTTCTTTCATGATTTTCCTGGTCTCATTTATACATTTCATCTCTTCTTTAGTGTAGTCGTTCTTCTCAAAAACATCTATATGAGGAATAACATTAAACGCTATCTGAGCAGGCAAAACCTTTTCAATACCTTTAGTATTTTTGTAATCTTTAAAATCTCTCGATTCTATAGCTTTTACCTCTGCAATTAACTGTTCAACAGCTTCTTTTCCCCATCCGGAAACTGACTGGTAAGTAGCAACTACTATTCTTTTAATTTTAGCCGCATCGTGAATCGGCTTTAAAGCAACAACCATCTGAATGGTGGAACAGTTAGGATTAGCTATTATACCTTTGTGCTTGAATGCTTCTTCGGGATTTACTTCAGGAACAACCAAAGGAACTTCAGGGTCCATTCTCCAGGCGCTTGAATTATCTATAACGATTGCGCCGGCTTTAGCAGCTATCGGAGCAAATTCTTTGCTTATAGTTGCACCTGCAGAAAAAAGAGCAATATCTATCTTTTCAAAAGAATTCTGTTCAAGAACACTTACCTGTATTTGCTTGCCTTTAAAAGAAACCTTTTTCCCTGAAGACCTCTCAGAAGCAAGAGGTAAGAGCTTGTCTACAGGGAAATTTCTCTGTTCAAGCACTTTTACCATCTCAATGCCAACAACACCGGTGGCGCCTAAGACAGCTACATTATATTTCTCTTTTCTAATCATAGCAGACGGCATTTTATCAAAACTTCTTGGTAATTACAAAATTGATTCAGGAGATTAAGGTTGCTATAATCCCAGTCCAGAAGACAGATTGCCCGGTGGTGTAATTGGTAACACACAAGATTCTGGATCTTGTTTTCCTGGTTCGAGTCCAGGCTGGGCAGCTAAAAATTTTGCCCTGATTTTAGAATGGGCAAAATTTCATCCCGAAGCGTGCGAAGTAAATTATGGAGTGAAACGACAGAATTTACGAGCGTTTACGCAAGGGATAGTAGGAATAAGAGAAAAGATAAGATGAAAGGGGATATTATGAAAAACTTTATTTATCTTTTGATTTTATTGTTATTGACTGGTTGTGCTACAACTTATTCTAAACATAGTTATGAAGGTGGTTATAGTGAAATGAAAATTCAAGAACATCTATTCAAAGTAACCTTTGAGGGAAATATGTATACATCAAGTCGACAAACAGAAGATTTTGGATTATTAAGATGTGCCGACGTAACTCTTGAAAAGGGTTATAACTATTTCATTATTAGAGAACAGGTAGAAAGAGAAAAAGGTGGTGGATTTACAACAATTGATTTCACAATTGAATGTTTCAAAGAAGAACCTGTTAAGGTATTGGGAATAATCTATGATGCGGAACAAGTAAGAACAAATATGAAAAGTCAATATAAGTTAAAATGAAATATGAATGAAAATAGTAGTGAGAATATTAAGAAGGAATTGAAGAGAGCAGAGATAGAATGGGATTTGGAGAGATTGCGCAATATTTATAAGTTTGATTTTTTCTTTGCTGGTTTGGTATTCGCTATTTTTTCTTTCGCTGTGCAATTCCCTATTAAAAGCTACTGTATTTACCTGAGAATTGCAGAGGGTATTTCTTGGGTATTGTTTTTAGCTGTTGGAATTTGTGCTTTATATGTCTGTGGAGGATTCTTAACTAAACATACTCTTAGAACATTAGAAAAGCGTAACGAATATCTTCCAAAGATAAGAAGTTGGATGTGGAAGTTTTTTGTTGGAGCCGTTGGGATTTTAACTATAGTAAAAATAATTGACCTAATATATATTTGCCCAAAATAACCAAGTTATTATTAGCACTATTGAGTTTATTTGTTTCTTATGATGTCAATTCTGACTAGCCAAAACCCCCTCCAACAACCCACCCCTTATCTCTGTAATCTTTACCCTTACCAGTTTACCGGTTAAATCTTTATCGCTTTGAAAAGAGACGGGTTTGAAATTACGGGTTTTGCCGAAATACTTACTTTTATCCTTTAAAATATGACATCCAACGAGAATTTCAACTTCTTTACCGATTAGCTCTTCATTCTGCTTCTGTACTATTCTTTTTTGCAGAGAGAGAAGCTTGTTTAGTCGTTCTTGTTTTATTTCTTCAGGAACATCGTCTTTGAACTCGGCGGCTTTTGTTCCCGGTCTTGGTGAATACTTGAATATGTAAGACGCATCAAATTCTATTTCTTTAACCAGATTATAAGTATCCATAAAGTCATCTTCGGTTTCTGTAGGAAAGCCGACCATTATGTCGGTAGTGATGCTAACTTTCGGGATAGTTTTTCTGATTTTTTCGACGAGCTCTTTATATTGCTCCCGTGTATATTTTCTATTCATCAGTTTTAGAATCTTGTCGGAACCAGACTGCAGGGCTATATGGATATGTTCGCATACCTTCGGCAAATCTCTTATTGCTTCAATCGTGGCTTGAGACATATCTTTGGGATGTGAAGTAGTAAATCTTATTCTTTCTATCCCATTAATATCATTTATTCTTTTTAAAAGTAGTGCGAAGTCATTTTTGATTTTTGATATTTTATTTTTGATATTGTAACTATTCACATTCTGTCCCAAGAACGTTACTTCCTTTATACCCTTACGAGCAAGCTCCTTAACCTCATTTTCTATTTCTTCTACGGAACGACTTATTTCTCTACCTCTGACATAAGGCACGACACAATAAGCGCAATAGTTATTACATCCCCTCATAATGGCCACCCATGCAGATATTTTAGTCTCTCTTGCTTCATGAACAGGCGGAGGGAAATCAGTGTAATCTTCGGAGATCTCAATACGTCTGCCGCCTGTTTTCAGTAAATCCTTTACAAACTCGTGGATTCTGGGAATACTGTAAGTCCCGCATACAAGATTTAAGTGAGGTATTTTGTTCAGAATATTCATTCCCTCTTTTTGTGCCATGCAACCGCATATACCGATAATCAGATTGGGTTTTGTTTCCTGCTTGTATTTACTCCATTTCCATAAATACGCATAGACCCTTTCTTCTGCGTGCTGTCTAACACTGCAGGTATTAACCAGTATCACATCTGCTTCCTGCCAGTTATCAGTAAACTCATAACCCTCTTTTAACAGAAGTGATTTCATAACCTCAGAGTCGTATTTGTTCATCTGACAACCAAAAGTCTGGATAAAGACTTTTGGTTGGCACATCGAATCCTGGCGAGCAAAAAGTCGAGGCGTTTTTCGCCGAGAGATTTTGCCGCTGTTTAGGATTCGATGTTGACTTATCTTGTTATTCATATATCAAACCTGTCCTTGAACTATCTTTTCTTTCTGTGCTTTTGTTAATTTTTTTATCCTTATCTCTTCTAAAAACGCTTTTTTGAAATATTTATATTCCTTATACCATACCAGTTTCACAGGTCTTCTATTCCGAGTATATTTAGCACCCAGCCCTTTGTTGTGCAATTTAATCCTATTTTTCAGATTATTTGTATAGCCAGTGTAATAGGTGCCGTTCCGACATTCAAGGACATAAACATAAAATATGCCACTACGCTTAAATTTCTTCATGGATCAGTTGTTTTGAGAAATCTTAGAATGTCATATTAATAAATTATTATAGCAGTTTTTGGTATAATGCATGTCGAACTTAGCAAAGGAGTTATCAATGTATAGACCGGAAATAAAAGTTACCGATTGTACTATCCGTGACGGCGGATTAATGAATAAATCTCATTTTTCGCTTGACCTTGTACGCAAAGTTTATAAGTCTGTATGTGATTCCGGCGTAGATATAGTCGAGCTCGGGTATAGAAACAGCAAACAGATGTTCTCGGTGAAAGAATATGGAGCATGGCGTTTCTGTGATGAGGAAAATCTAAAGAAAGTGACGGAAGGAATCAAAACAAAAAACACTAAAACCAAAATAGCTATAATGCAGGATGCACATAAAGCCGTAGCAGAAGATGTCCTGCCCCAAAAAGATAGTGTTGTTGATGTTATTAGGGTGGCAACTTATGTCAAAGATGTAGATAAAGCAATCAAACTTGCCAATAATGCCACCGAAAAAGGTTATGAGGCAACTATAAATATAATGTCTATTTCACAGACCATCGAATGGGAATTGGACGAAGCGCTCCAGCAGATTGAAAACGAAACGAAGGTAATGGCTGTTTATGTTGTAGACAGTTTCGGCGCATTATACAGTGAAGACATTGATTTTTATGTAGATAAATATAAGAAGTTTCTTAAGACTAAGGAAGTCGGGGTACACTGTCATAATAATCAGCAGCTTGCATTTGCAAATACAGTTGCTGGGATAATCAGAGGCGCCAATTATCTTGATGGGACACTTTACGGGCTGGGAAGAGGAGCAGGTAATTGTCCCTTGGAGCTGCTTGTATCTTTTCTGAAAAACCCGAAGTTCAATATCGTGCCGTTACTGGAAGTTATCGGCAAAGATATATTACCGCTTACAAAAGAAATTACCTGGGGATATGCAATCCCGTATATGCTCACAGGAATACTTAACCTGCATCCTCAAGTAGCAATGGAACTAATGGACTTGAAGGATGGTTCTCCTGAAAAAAATGATTATCTGGATTTTTATAGAAAAATAACATCAGAAGAAATTGAGTGATATATAAAAATAACATGGGAAAAGTTAAAGTAAATCTCCTTAAAAAAGTGGACAATTCCTACGAGATAATAATCGGCAAAGGACTTCTCTCACAAGTAGTAAAGTATATTGCAGATTCCAACTACGGAAGAGTTGCCATAATAACAGACACAAACGTAAAGAAACTTTATGGGAAAAAGTTTCTTTCAATGCTGAAGGATAAAAAAGTGCTGGCTGAGCTCTTCAGTTTTAATGCAGGAGAGGCAAGTAAAACAAGGGAAGTGAAAGAAAAGTTGGAGGACGCATTAACTCGGAGTAGATTCAAGAGAGATTCTGTCGTTATTGCTCTGGGCGGTGGTGTTGTGGGAGATTTAGCGGGATTTGTCGCTTCTACTTATATGCGGGGAATTCCTTTTATTCAAGTTCCAACAACTTTGCTTGCTATGGTTGATAGCAGTATAGGAGGTAAGACAGGAGTTGATACCCGTTACGGGAAAAACCTGATAGGAACATTTTACCAGCCGAAAATCGTTTTTATTGATGTCGAAGTGCTTAAATCTCTTGACAGAAAAGAGATGCTTAACGGTGTTGTAGAAATGGTGAAACACGGTATTATTTCAGACAAGAAGTATTTTCTTTTTATGAGAGATAATATAGACAGAATATATAATCTTGAAGAAAAAATTTTAATTGAAGCAATCAAACGCAGTTGTCAAATAAAGAAAAGTGTTGTTGAAAGAGATGAGAAGGAAAGCAATGTCAGGAAGATGCTTAACCTTGGACATACCATAGGACATGCTATAGAAAAAGCCTCAGAATATAAGCTTAGCCACGGCATTTCTGTAGGTATGGGGCTTGTTGTAGAAACAAAAATTGCAGAGAGGTTGAAGATGATACATCCTGTTGAAAGCAGGAAGATTATTGATTTGATAAAAAAACTTGGCATAAAAATGAATCTTTCCGGTATCAATGTTCGGGACGTTGTGAAAAATACTTTCTATGACAAAAAGCATACGGCAAGAAAAACAAATTATGTTCTTCCGGTAGAAGTTGGCAAAGTAGTAATTGACGTTCCCGTAAAAGAAAAAATTGTATTTGAAGTATTACAAGCTGCTTAG
>CAIJMQ010000074.1 GCA_903821905.1 uncultured bacterium | reverse complement strand
TTACCATATCCAGAGCAGTCTGTGCGGTTTTTATCCTAATCATGGAACGTGTGCCTGAGAATTGATATTTCTCTACTTGGCATCCGATTTCGGTTGCAAGAGCGATGAAAACAAGTCCTAAGGTTTTTTTGCTCGTACCGCCGGATGGACCGGCAATGCCTGTAGCAGATAATCCTATGTCTGCAGATGTTATATTTTTGACAGCTAAAGCCATTGCCTTGGCTGTTTGTTCGCTTACTGCGCCGTTTTCTTTGATTAATTCCTCGGGAATTTTCAAATCTCTTATCTTGGATTCGTTAGAGTAAGATACTATACTTGATAGAAAATATTTTGAACTTCCGGGGACATCTGTAATTCTTTTTGCAATTAGTCCTCCGGTTATTGATTCGGCTAAGGCTATGGTTTTTTTGTTTATGGAAAGCAACATCCCGACAACTTTTTCCATTGATGTTTCGCCGGTGGCATATACAAAATCTCCGAGTTTTTGTTTAACGGTGTTTTCCATATCTTCCATCAATTTTTGAGCGGTTATTACAGACCCGCTTTTTGCGGTTATGCTGACTTTAACTCCGTCGCTTGTATCTACACGGAGTCCCACCAGGGGATTTCTATTTTCTCCCATAATATCTTCCAAAATTTCTCCTACTTGTGATTCCGGTAGTCCCCATACTTTTAATATTTGGTGTTGAATTACGGAATTTTTTTCTCTGTATCTAATAAGATAAGGGATTACACTTTTCTCCATAATAGCTTTTAGCTCGATTGATACGCCCGGCAGGAGAATTATTCTCTTTTCATTTTCAGGGATTATGATTCCCGGAGCTGTCCCGATTGGGTTATCAAGAACTTCGGATCCTTCGGGATATAATGCTACTTTTTCGTTAGTCTTAATAATTGTAGAAGTTAAATCTTTAAGTTTATTCTGTATTTTTAAAAGAGTAGGTTCATGTGATATGAGATGTCTACCTAATACGTTTACTACTACATCTTTGGTGATATCATCTTTTGTAGGTCCCAATCCTCCGGTAATTATTATAATTGAAGAACGGGTGAGAGCTCTTTTCAGAGTTTTTTGTAATCTTATGGAATCATCGGCTACAGTGGTCTGATAGTGGAGTTCTATCCCTAATTCCTGTATTTTTTCGGCTAAATAAGTAGCATTCGTATTAACTGTTTCACCGTTAAGTAGTTCATCTCCTACATTGATAATTTCTGCGGGCATGTATTCTCCTAATTATGTTTGGAGCCGGGAGCCAGACTCGAACTGGCGACCTGAGCATTACGAATGATCTGCTCTACCAACTGAGCTATCCCGGCATTTAGCTTGCTTAACTGTCTTTTACTCTTTTCTTACATTTGCTTGGTGTCCAATAGGTGTCCATACTCAGACAAAACAAGCATTTCTATACCTCAATTATTATAACATAATAAAGAACGACCTTATCGTGTAAAATTTCACCTTTCTTAATCCTCAAAATTTTCTCAAAGACAATTCAGTTCCAGAGTTTAATTATTGAATGTATTGTTGAATTTACGGATTTAAGAAACTTAAAAGATTTGGATGACTAAAATTTTCTGATTAGATTGAAAAGGAAGAGCGTAGTTTGTTATTTCTGTTCTTGTTTATTTATTTCTTCAATTCTTCTTCAATTATCCTCTTAAACTCTTCAAGTGGTTGTGCTCCTACTACAAAACGTCCATTGATGAAGAAAGATGGTGTGCCTGTGACACCAAATTTGTCACCATCCTTAATGTCATTTTCCACTGCGTCTTTAATATTCTGTTTATCTAAGCACTCTTTAAAGGTTTTTAAATCTATTCCCAATTCTTGAGCGTATTTCTCTATTGTATTATTATCCAAAGAAGTGCTATTGAGAAGTTTATCAAACATCTGCCAGTATTTATCTTGTTCACCTGCACACCTACATGCAATAGCTGCCCCTTTTTCTGACTGATTAGAATTTAATGGAAAATCACGATGGGCGAATTTCACCTTGCCTGTAGAAATATAATCTTTTTCTATTTGAGGTAATATCTCCTTATAGAATTTCTTGCAAAAACCGCATTGAAAGTTACCAAATTCAATCATCAAAACTTTTGCCTTCAAGTCGCCTTTAATAGGATTTGTTCCGGCAGTTACTCCTTCTACTCTTTTACTACCGAGCGCCGAAGGGATTCCTTCCTTGGTAGGCACTGTGTTTCCAGAAATATGATTGATGCTATCTTTTATTGATTCCAATTCAGAAAAAATTTTCTCTGACGCAGTTATTTCGTTTGTTTTCAAGCTGTTACTGATTATTTTGGCTGAACGGATTATACTGATTCCTATAAGTAAAGAAGCAATGACTATGGCAGCAGAAAATAATAAGGTACGTAAATAATCTTTCATAAAAACTCCTTTCAAATTTTAAAAGATAAAGTAATTTAACACAATTGATAAATTTGGGCAAGAATTTCATGAAGTTTAATTAGATTAGATTTAATCTTGACATAGCCATTGGAGTATAATATGAAATTCCTGGTCTTCCTATGCGATATAAAAAGTGGTCAAAGGAAAGACAACGCTACCTTTATCAAAAACGCCTTCTATTTCCAACAGGCTTCACCCTTATAGAATTATTAGTAGTCGTCAGCATTATTGGGATGTTAGTTGGATTAGTACTACCTGCTCTTAATATAGCCCGGCAGAAAGCACTAAAGGCTGTATGTTTATCCTCCAATCTTAAGCAAATTGGCATGGCTCTTACTTCTTATGCTGATGATTATCACGGACTATATCCAATGGCTGGGAGTGATATCAAATGGGACAAAATAGATGTTCCTCCTCCTGCTGGAAATGGAACTTATGGCTGGATGCAGCAAATATTTTCCTATGTGAACGACAAAAAATTATATTCCTGTCCTGCCAATAAAGAATTCCCCGACTATGCCTATTTTTTAGGTGCAAGAGCAGCTTATATACTAAATAATAATAAACCTGCTGCAGTACATATAAGCAAAATACAATATCCTAGCGCTTTTGTTTTGTCAGGAGATACAACAAAAGGTCCCACTCCCGAAACCAGTTTCACTGTTGATGACTGCGACAAAGACGATTACGTATATAATTGTGTAGGTGGTAATTTAGCTGGCTTTGCTCCACTTTGGAAAGGCTGGCAAGTTCATATGGGAGGACAAAACATCCTATTTGCAGATGGTCATGCGGACTGGTTTAGAGGTTATGTAAAAGATGTCATGACTTTTCGTTATGATAGATTAAATAGTTGGTACTAGTTTTGATGAATAAAGCATTATAGAAGGAATAATGAGAATTACAAAAAGAAATTTAATCTTATTGATTTTGGCTCTGGTAATCTGTCTAGGTGCCGGCTATTGGGCATTTTCTGTATATAGGGTAAATAAATCGATTGATCAATTAAGAAGTGATGATTGGCAAGTGAGAGAACAAGCAACAGAAAACTTAACTAATCTCGGTAAGCTTGCAGTGGAACCTCTTATCACTGCACTTAAAAGTAACGACGCAAATATACGATGGAGAGCAGCAAGAGCATTAGGTAAGACAAAAGACAGCCGTGCTATAGAACCGCTTGCTCTTGCATTAAAAGATGAAGATAAACGTGTTCGATATAGAGCAGTAGCAGCTTTAGAAGAAATAGGAAACAGCCGAGTAATAGAACTCCTTGTGTCTGCATTGAAAGATAATGATGTAGATGTTCGAGAAAGAATAGCCAGAGCATTAGGAAATATAGGCAAACCTGCGGTAGAACTGCTCATTTCCACGTTAAAAAATGAGGATGATGAGCAGAACCGCATGAAACTTGCAGAGGCATGGAGTGAGATATACATAATTACACACGAAAACTATATTAAAGAACAGTTTATTTCTATGCTTAAATGTGAGAATAATAACTATTATGATATCAGAATGGACCTTGTAGAAATGTCGGGTGAAATATATAGAAGAACGGGGGATCTTAATATCATAGAAGCACTTGATAATATATTATCAAGTGCTAAAGATTGGGATATCCGTAGTAATGCGTTAGAATCATTAAAGCAATACCGAACTGAAGACGAGAGAATAATGCGTCTCATAAGCCACCGGAATTGGGATGAATGTCTTAAAATAGGTAAGCCAGCAATAAAACCGCTTATTGATGCACTAAACAGTAGCGATAAAGAAATTAGACAAAATGTCTACTCAATTCTGGTTAAGATAACAGGCAAGGACTTTGGTATGGATTTGTATAAATGGCGTATGTGGTATGAACAAAACAAAGAACGAAGTAAATGAAAAAACTGCGGTTAAAACCAAATAAAAAATTAGTCCTCATATCATCTTCTATTCTTCTATGTGCTTTTATCCTGTTGTTCTTTTTTATCCTCCATTCCCGTCTGGCTAAAACCGCCGGCATAGTTACAAACTCTCAATCCGGTTGGCGTAGTTTTACCGGCGCAGGCCAATATATTACAGCTATCACCTGGGACAAAAACAACAACCTATGGGTAGCAGGCGAAGAATTTGGAGTAAGTATAATAGATAACAAAACAATAAAAACCTTTGATATTCCTTACTGCCACACAATCATCTGTGATAATGATGGCAAAGTATGGATAGGCACCTTAAAACAAGGCCTGTACTCTTATGATAATGGAGTATGGCAGAACTACAACACATCAAATGGTCTACTAAGTAATAGTATCCATGCTTTGGCTGTAGACAAAAATAACAACCTCTACTGTGCCAATGGCTTAAGCTTATCAAAACTTTCTTTAGGCAAATGGCAAACCATATCTTTATCCCCCAATCTTCCAAATAGCGAAATCTCCTGCATTGACTTTGATAATGAGGGTAACTTATGGGTGGGTTTATTCTTAGGCGGAGTTGCTAAGTTTGATGGTTATAATTGGAAACTATATACACAAAAAGACGGTTTAGATATAGACGGTAGAATAAACGATATTCTTGTAGCTGAAGATGGAACAGTATGGGTTGCAACCTGTCAGGGGATTGGCAGGTCTACCTTTGAGTCAAATGATAAAAATTTTATGGTTTATAAATTTGAACCTGTAAATAAAGGTTATTCAGAAAAAGAAGACCCAATGGGTTGGTCATACTATCCTGCCAATTATTTCACAAGCATTGCTCAAGACAAATCAGGTAACATTCTCTTTGTTAATAGACACGACTTTATACGAAGATGGAATA
>CAIJMQ010000073.1 GCA_903821905.1 uncultured bacterium | reverse complement strand
GTTGCTTCGAATTCAGACAGTAGATTTATTTTTAAAATTCTAAAAAACGCTAATCTTATATCCTATTTCAAATATATTCTTACAATTAATGATATATCAAACCCAAAACCTGCACCTGATATTTATCTTTTATCTGCAGAAAAAATGACACTAAAACCTGAGGAATGCATCGTTATAGAAGATTCTCCTGTTGGGATCGAAGCTGCAAAAAGTGCTGGAATGAAATGCATAGCTGTTGTTCATACGTTACCCCGAGAGAAATTAAAAAAAGCAGATCTTATCCTTGAGCAAATTTCAGTGGAAAAAATACTGCAGTTTATTCATGAGTAAAAATCAATAATATATCTTCAACCTTATATTTTGTTATAATTTAAAACTCTCTAAGGGAGAAAATATGGAATGTAAATCTATACAGAATAAGAAAAAATGCAATTGTTCCTATGAACCATGTAGTAGAAAAGGTCTCTGCTGTGAATGTATAAGTTATCATTTGAGAAACAGCGAATTACCTGCTTGTTGTTTCCCGGACGATATAGAAAGAACTTATGATCGTTCAATAGGGAAGTTTATACAGATCCACAGTAAATAATGTAATATACCTTAGAATAAACTTAAAATAGCCAATTATGTGTAAGATAACCACTAAACCCGAAAAAAACACATATAATCAGCCATCCTCATCTTCGAAATCCCCTATAAAACGAAATTTGGAAGGTTTAGCTTCTGAGCATATCGATTTATAACAATGGAAAACGAAAAAATGGATAAAAAAGAGTTTAAAGATAGAAGAATGGCGCTAAATATCAGCCAAAACGACTTTGCAAAGGTTACCGAGATTTCTTATAGAACTATTTTAAGATTTGAACAAGGAAAAACAGTAAGCAGTAAGTCGGTGGACAAAATTGTACATGTGCTAAAAATCCTCGAATCTAAACCTAAAAACGAGAACCTGTGGTGGAAAAGTCATAAAAACAGTCTTTCCGGAAAATCGCAAACTTAAACATTTATCCTATAATGTCAGGAGTTATAAGATATATTATGTTAACTTATTGATATCAAAACCCAGCTTATCCACAGGGTGCCAACTTTACTATAATAATTATCAACTAAAGTAATGTTAGTTATGTATATATTGAATTTACGATTGTCTGTACTCACTTGAATTTTCACCAATTGGGGATAATGTGGATGAAAATATATCCAAATAGCAATTTCAAATTCCCAAAAGGGGAGTTTTAAACCTCAAAAGGGGATTTGGAGAGGAATTATCTTGTTATGACTATATTATGCCTGTGTCCTGAAAAAAAAGACTTTTTATGGGTAAAACTACCCTATTCTCTAGAAATCGTCTTTTATATGATATTTTGGGGTTTCCCCTCAGAGATTTGATTAATTTAAGATTAATCAATATAATCTCATATTAACAATGCTAAGAGATAATAAATTCCTCAATAAACAAAACAAATCCCTACAAGAAGCCAATCAAGAGATCAAAAGCCTATCAAAACTACTTAAAGTAGCGGAAATTATAGTTTCTGCCACTAATGTCCAGGACCTCCTTGAAGTAATTATGAGGATGGCTGAAGAAATCATGAATGCTGAAACCTCATCTTTGACTTTATTGGATGAGGAAACGGGGGATTTGAAGTTCGCTGTTGCCAGAGGCGAAGCCGGCCAGATAATCAAAGGTATATCGATAAAACTCGGACAGGGGATTTGCGGTTGGGTTGCCAAAACCGGTGAATATTTAATACTAAATGACCCCTATAAAGACCCAAGATTTGACCCCTCTTTTGATAAAGCTTCAGGATTTAAGACTCGTTCCTATTTGTGCATGCCGCTTAAGACATTTAACGGCACTGTAATCGGAACCGTCCAGGTATTAAATAAAAGAAAAGGTGAATTCACTAACAAGGATGCAGAGATATTCACCCATTTCTGTAATTTGAGTGCCATTGCCATAAGAAACCAGCAACTTCTAAAACATAAAGACGAACAAGAACAGTTGCAGGCAGACTTGGATTATGCCCGTTCAATCCAGCAAAACTTTCTACCAAAAGTTATACCTCAGACCAAAGATTACTATTTTGACGCATTCTATCTTTCCGCAAAAGAAGTAGGCGGTGATTTTTATGATATTGTTCCTTTAAAAAATAATAGAATTGCTGTTTATATTGCTGATGTATCCGGGAAAGGCATCCCAGCAGCTCTGTTTATGTCCAAAATGAGTTCAGACATGCGATTCCTCCTTGAAAATGAAAAAGACCAGCTAACAGTAATAGAAAAAATCAACAATCATATACTGGAAAGAAGCACAAGAGGAATGTTCATAACATTGCTTTTACTTATAATAGAACTAAAAACAGGCAAAGTAAAAGTGTTCAATGCAGGACATATTTCCCCTTTAATTTTAGGAGAGAAAACAGCTAATATCTTTACCAGAAGTGAAAATCCACCTGTTGGTATAATTAAAGGAATAGATTTTAAAACTCAAGAATTTATATTAAAACTGGGGGAAAGAGTTATTCTTATAACCGACGGCTTAACAGATATAAAAAATAAAGAAGGAATATTAATCGGGATAGATGGTATTAAAAAAATAGCTGAAAAACACAGCACTTCGGCTGATTTTAAGGGCGATTTCCTTAAAGAGATAGATAGTCGCATAAAAGAAACCGGTCAACCTGACGATATCACCATGATAAGTATTTTCCGCTCTCCCCTACCCGATTATCGTTTTACACATAACGAAATATTAATATTTACAGATGAGGACAATACCGTACAGTTAAGAAAAATAATCTTACAAATAGCGACCAAAGTAGGTTTCAATAAAAAGGACACCAATCTTATTATAGTAGCTGTTCTGGAAGCGCTTTCTAATATTATTAAATATACATATGGCGGAGAAATTGGTAAAATAGAAGTCAGCGTATCCGGAGAAGGAAAAACATTGAAAGTTTTATTAAGGGATTACGGGAAAAAAGTAGATGAAGAAAAAATTGTATCCAGAGACCTAAAAGATATAAGGCCCGGCGGACTGGGAGTTCACTTTATAAAAGAGATTATGGATTCTGTAGAATACCTCCCCGTAAAGGACGGTAACGAACTAAGATTAATCAAAAAGGTGAAATAATATAACTATGGATATAAAAACTGATGAATTGGGGAAAAGAACAACTGTTACAATAGTCGGAACGATTACATTCAAAAATTCAAACGAATTAAGAGTTGTTCTGGTTAGTTTGAGCAAGAAAAAGATAAAAGAAATATACATAGACATGAAAGGTGTCGAATATTTAGATTCTTCAGCAATTGCCACTTTCATCGAATGCTTAAAAATAACAAAAGCATACGACGGCGCACTTATTCTTTCAAACCTCAATGAAACCTGCAAAGATATTTTTATGATTGCACGATTAGATAAAATTTTTACTTTTGAATAGAAACTATGATAGGAAAACTCGGCAGAGCTGCAATAGGTTTCCTGAAAGAAGTAAGCAATTTCTATTTCCTAATGAGCGATATTTTGTATTGGACAATTGTCGCCCCCTTCAGAGGCAAAAAAATCAGAATGAAGAGTGCTGCTTACCAAATTATCAGAGTTGGAATCAGAGCCATACCTATAATTTGTCTTGTGCTTTTCTTGGTTGGAATGATACTGGCAGTTGCAATGTCGCCGCTTCTTGTGCGTTTTGGTGTTCCTTCTTTGATAGCCAATATAATAGCTGTCTCGATTACAAGAGAAATAGGGGCACTTTTGACGGCACTAGTAATGAGTGGATTTGCCGGCGCATCAATTGCGGCAGAAATAGGAACAATGAATGTAAGCGAAGAATTAATGGCTCTTGAAACATCGGCCCTAAACCCTGTCTATTTTCTTATTGTACCGCGTGTTCTGGCTACAGCCATAGCTTTACCCTGTCTTGTAATAATAGCCGATATTGCCGGAATTACCGGAGGCTTATTAACCAGTAAATTACTATTGAATGTCAGCCCTGCTCTATATCTTCAGCTTACCTTCGAAGCAATTGAAATCAGAATCTTAGTATATTCAATTATTAAATCTTTTACGTTCGGAGTAATCATTGCTTCTTTGGCATGTTACTATGGCATTAAAGTCAGAGGCGGCGCAGAAGGCGTAGGTAAGGAAACAACAAACTCTGTTGTATTTTCAATGATATTTATTATACTTGCGAATTTAGTTTTTTCTATGTTCTATAACATATACCTTGAAGCTTTTTAATATAAAAAAATGCCGGAAGAAAAGAAAAAACGTGAAGCAGTAATATCCGTAAGAAATCTATCCAAGATTTTTAACGGCCGCACCGTGCTTAAAGATATCAACTTGGACGTTTACAAAGGTGAGCGGTTAATCATAATCGGCGGTAGTGGTTGCGGTAAATCTACGCTTCTAAGATGCCTTATCAATGTCCACCAGGCAGATTCCGGAAGCTTAAAGTTTTTCGGCACAGAACTGGTCGGCTTAAAAGATGAAAAAAAGATGGACGAGATACGCAAAAGATTCGGTATCCTTTTCCAGAACGGCGCGCTTTACAACTCACTCACAGTCGGAGAAAACGTAGCACTCCTTATAAGAGAACATACTAATATCGCCGAATCAGTTATAGATATTATGGTAAAAGTTAAACTTGAGCTGGTTGGCTTAAGAGATTTTCATAACCTTATGCCATCCCAACTTTCCGGCGGAATGCAGAAAAGAGTAGCCCTTGCCAGAGCAATCGCGCTCGACCCTGAAGTACTGTTCTACGACGAACCCACAAGCGGACTAGACCCTATTATGACTGCTGTAATCGACAAACTAATCGTTGAACTAAACGAAAAAATGAATATGACCTCAGTTGTTATCACCCACGATATGAACAGCGCCTATAGAACAGCACACAGAATCATTATGCTATACAAAGGTGAGGTCATTGCTGCAGGTACACCGGACGAAATAAAAAACTCAAAAGACAAATTTGTCCAACAGTTTATCCAGGGCCTTGCAGACGGCCCAATACCATTAAGAGTATCAAGTAAAGATTTTTATGAAGACCTATTGGAAGGAGTGAGAAAAAATGAAATACGATAGAAACGAGATTGTAGCAGGAATTTTTGTTTTAGTATGTATGTTCCTATTACTTGGGCTAATTTTCAAAGCCGGAAACTTCAAGGAATCTTTTCAGCCCAAAACCGAAATCACGGTAAAATTCAGTAACGCAAGAGGTGTTAAACTCAATAGTGCTGTTTACTATGCGGGAGTCAAATCAGGCGCAGTCTCCAAAATAACAGTAGATGAACAAGACAATGTCTATATCACCCTTAGACTGGCAAAAGGTGTAAATATAAAAAGAAATTCCGATATTAAAATCGGCGCTAACGTAATGGGAGATTCCTACATAGAGATAACTCCCGGCAAGGGCGATATTGTCCAGTCAGGTGAAACAATACAGGGCAGCGATGCCAGTATTACCCAGCAAATAGAAGAAGTGGTAAGCAGCATAAAAGACTTGGTCTCAAGCGACAAAATAACTTCAAGCTTAGACAGCCTTGATAAAACCCTTAAAAATGTTGCTACAATCTCAGAAACAGTCGCCAATGACAAAGACCAAATCAAAACCATCATTTCAAATGTAAACGGAATTACTCAATCTTTAAACAGAGACCTTGACGGAATTACAGGCAAACTTAATACTGTCCTTGCCAATATCTCGGAAATGACAGACACTGAACAGATTCAAAAAGTAGACCAGATAACAGGAAACATCGTTAAAATAACCGACAATATGGAAAATATCCTTGCAGAAAACAGAAAGTCAATAAAAGACATCGCAACCAATGTCGAAACAATAACAGATAACCTTTATATACTATCAGCTGACTTAAAACGCCATCCTTGGAAAATGGTCTGGAAATCCAAAGAAGAAGACGTAGAAAAATACGCACTTCAGGATGCTATCGTAGGATTAAAAGAAGCGGAATCTAACCTAAAAACATTAAGCGAGAAAAATGAAAAAGTTTCCGATGCGGACTTAGCCGAAATCCGTGCTCTAATCCAAAACCTCCAAACCATACAAAAATCAACAAAAGAACTGACAACCCAGCAACAACAGGGTAAAGCACCTGTAAGAAAACCGGTTGGCCGATAGGTCCCCTAGTTTTTATCAGAGGTGGAATATGTGCAAGATAAAAAATTTAAAACTGTATTTGCTTATCGGCATAATCGCAGTGGCATTTATTGCAAGCGATCTAATTCTCATTAAAATCACCCAGATACAATCCATCAAGAATTATAAATCTGTCGTCTCCGACCTGCAGGAACAAAACAGAGTTCTTCAGACAAAATTAAACGAGTTTGAACTTTCATCTTCAAAACTGGAAACCCAAAACAAACAACTCAAATCCGAAATGGACGATTTCATGCAATTACAGACATCTGAAGATAAAGACCAAAAATCAGCAGCGCAACTGAAAGAAGCCCTAGCCCAAAAAGAAAAAGAATATAACAAGCTAAAAGAAGAAAATACTTTACTAAACAGTGCATATACCGACTTAATGAAAGAAGGACTTGCCACCCCTACCCAGCAGCAGTCCGAAGATACCGGAAGAAGACAAAGACCCACACAAGAACAAATGGACCAAATGAGAACATCTATGATGGAAAGAACCTCCCAAACCTTAGATAGCCGTATCGCAGAAGCAAAAACAGAATACGAAGCCGGCTTATTAACCAACATCAAACAAGCATATGACGATATGTATCAACTTCAAGAGAAATCCAGAACTGCCGCAACAGAAGAAGAAAGAGCCGCGCTTAGAGACCAAATGAACCAACAACGCAGAGCATTGGGGCAGTTATCTCAGGATTACAATACCTACCAGTGGCAATCACTTAGCAAAGAATTCGGCATTACAAATACCGACGAATTCATAAAACGCGCCCAGGAACTCTCACAAACAAACTCACCCTTCAGCTTCTTTGGTGGTAGAACAGGGCAGCAAGGAAGGCCGCCAGGCACATCACAGGAACAACCACCACAATAAGCTGTAGTTATAAGTTGCTCTGGGTTCGTTGTAGGAATATAATAAAAACCAATTATGAATGAAAAGAAAATAAAAAATACCCTAATCCACATATTGGCAGTATCGTGGCAGTGGTTCATCATCCCCGCATTCTTTATTTTTATAAGCATTCTTCTGGACAAAAAATTCAACCTTTACCTACCCCGCTCACATTTTGATATTCTTTTTGCAGTCTCTTTCTTCTGTCTGGGATTATTCTTCACATTCGATTCCTACTTTACCCTGACAAGAAAAGGCAATGGCACCATGCTCCCGACTCATAATCCCACATGCAAATTGGTGACAGAAGGCCCATATTCATATTGCAGAAATCCCCTGTATTTCGGATACTTATTGCTTTTAATAGGCACTTCTATCTTTCTGCATTCCTTCTTTCTTCTGGTGCTCTCATCCGTTTTAGTATCCCTGTTTATTCTTGTCTATATCGGAATTTTTGAAGAGAAAAAATTAACTGCAAGATTTGGAGAAGAATACTTACAATATAGGCACCAAACCCCGCGGATGATTCCCCTATCCTACGGAAAATTAAATCAAAAAGGAAAATACAAATTCCTGCACATCATCTTCATTTCCCTTTTGACATTATTCATCTTAACCCAGATAAGAGCCCTCGCAATAGCTGGAATTCTGAAAAAATAGGCGGGATAAAACCTTCTCTATTCCTCTTTGGGCATCTTGAAAGTCACGAAGAAACTTGTGCACAGATGAAAAGTACCTTCAATTGCTCCCGTAAAAACCTTTGCCACGAGATAATAAAAGTGAAAGACCTCTACGAATAAAGCAAGAAGAGATACATTTATAATAACACCCAAAATCCCCGTTACAAAGAAATAGACATAACCTTCTAAATTTTTTCTCGTTGTTCCTTTGAATGTTAAATTCCTGTGAAAAAAGTACCCCGTAGTAGTTGCAGCCACAAAAGAGATAGTCCCGGAAATCAGATAAAATACGTGCAATATACTCGTAAGAAACCACAACAGCGAAAAGTCCGTAACGACCGAAACCCCACCGCCAATAAAATACTTAAACAATCTTTTTATAAATATCTTGAATTTCATTTTCTTATGCAGTAATTATATCAGGAAAAACCTGTTGGCTATAGATATCAGTTATATTCTCTAAACTCTAGATTAAACATATTGACAAACATGTGGAATATATTGTATAGTTTCTTAGAGATGGAGGTGTGTAATGAAAACAATTCAAGTCCCCATAGAAGAAGGACTCTTAAAGACAATCGATGAAAAAGCTCATTCAAGATTCAAAAACCGTTCTGATTTCATCAGAAAAGCTTGCCAGCAACTCATCAAAAGTTTAGAAGAACAGGAAAAAGATAATACTTACGTCAAGGGTTATCAGAAAACACCTGAAAAAGTAAAGGTAGCCGAAGTTTCCGCAAAATTAGCTTCCAGCGTACTTAAAAAGGAAAACTGGTAATGAAGCGAGGCGAAATTTGGTGGGCGAATTTACCGGCTCCCGCCGGTCGTAGACCTGTGCTTCTCCTCTCCAGAAATAAAGCTTATGAAGTCCGAAACGCAGTAACAGTAGCAGAGATTACTTCAATCATACGCCAAATACCTGTAGAAGTAGAACTAAACAAAGAAGACGGAATGCCCAAGAAATGCGTAATTAATGTAGATACAATCATGACCATCCCCAAAAATCTCTTAAGTGGACATCTCACCACCCTATCCCCTGAAAAAATTACAATGGTGGATGAAGCAATAAAATTTGCATTGAACCTAAGATAACCAAGATTGTCCCTAATTATTCTTACTTCTTTTTCTCCATCGGATACACCAGCTCCCACTGCCTCCGTATTTTATCCATCGTCCTCATCATCGCTATACTCGTATCCAGCGGCACAACTTCACTTTCCCATTTCCCTTCCCGCAAACACCTCATAACTTCCATCGCCTCATAACTATATCCGTTTCCCAGGCGCTCAAACGAAATTTCCTTTTCCTCATCCTGTCCCATCTTCACAACAATCCTGTCAGGTTGCCAAAACATATGCGGTATCCTGATAAAACCATTAGTGCCGTAAATAATCGCTTCACTCATAGTGCTTAAGTGAATCCCGCAAGTAAGCACAGCCATTGCCTCGTTTTCATAACCCAATATCATCGACGACTGCTCATCAACCCCCGTTTGCCCTATATTCGTCATACTGCTGATTCGTACCGGCTCCTTGCCATATACCATTTGCGCCAGCGCAATATCATAAACACCTACATCCAATAATGCCCCGCCGCCAAGCGCAGGATTAAAACACCTGTGTTCCGGGCCACCCTCGCACTTAAAGCAGAAATTGGCTTGAAGTAGCCGAACTTCTCCTATAGCACCGCTTGAAATGAGCTCCCTAACCTTTACCATCGCCGGGAAAAAATACATCCACATCGCCTCCATCAGAAACAACTTCTTACTTTTCGCACACTCAATCATCTGTGTGACTTCCGAAATATTCATAGCAAATGGCTTCTCACAGAGCACCGCCTTGCCGCCTTCAAGACAGCTAATCGTCTCATCCTTATGATTTGGATGCGGTGTTGCAATATATACCACATCAACATCCTTATCCCCTGCCATAGCCCCTACTCCAACATGCCTGTTTGGTACATTAAACTCCGTAGCGAACTTTAGAGCGGACTCTTTTGTGCGTGATTCTATTGCAACAAGCTCTGCATCCGGAAGTACACTCAACCCTATTGCAAACTTATGTGCTATGCCACCAGTACCTACAATCCCCCATCGTATCTTCTTTGCCATAGATTTTCCTTTCATTAGATAGTCATTATAGATAATTTATCATGTGTAGTAAAAGTAATAAGCTTTCTTCTGTGGTTGTTATAGGTTCAAGAGGGGAATATAATGGGGGAAATAAAAATTCAAAAGTTCCTCATGGAAAGAGACTATAAACCGCAAGAAGAGAAACTCGTATCAGGTTCAATACTCCGAGAAAGCGATACTCGTATAATTATTGATAGAAAACTGCGCGAAGCTGGTTGGGATATTGAGGATAAAAATCAAGTAACAACCGAAGAATCTACAAAAACAGGTCGCGCTGATTATTTATTAAAAGATAGACGCGGTAGACCTTTGGCAGTCATTGAAGCAAAACGTTTCTTAATTGATCCTGAAGCTGGTAAACAGCAGGCTTTAGAATATGCAAAAGACGTGAAAACAGATTTTATTTTTCTTAGTAATGGTGAAGATATTTATTTCTGGGACCACATAGAAAAACCAGAGCAAAAAGTTGCTACTTTCTTTTCCCAAAGAGACCTCGAAAAAATTTCCATTTTAAGAAAATCAAGAAAGCCATTATCGGTTATCCCTATTCCGACTCAAGTCTTTGTCCAAGGCGAAACCAAGAAAGTTCGTCCCTATCAAAGAGAAGCAATACAGGTAATGGACAAGACCATCGAATCAGGCAGAAGAAAAATGCTTATTTTAATGGCTACTGGGACTGGTAAAACCTTAACTGTTGCTATGCAAATAAAACGTCTATTCGAAGCTGGCTTGATAGAGAGGGTATTGTTCCTTGTTGATAGAATCGAATTAGGGCAACAAGCACAGGAGACTTTCAATGACTATCTAAAAGACTATCCTTCAGAACTTCTCTATGGCGGCAAAGTTAAAAGAGAGAGTTCAATCATTATTGGTACATTACCTACTATGTATTCCCAATTAAATAGCTTTACGAGTGGTTATTTTGATTTAGTGATTTCAGACGAAGCACATCGCTCTATATATTCTGTTTATAGTGCTGTCTTAACCCATTTTGATGCTATAAAGATTGGTCTTACTGCTACTCCTTCTATGTTTATAGACCGAAACACATATAAGCTTTTTGATTGTTGGAATATCTTAGAGCAAAAAGGAATACCTACCTTTGCCTATGGTATACGTCGAGGTATCGAAGAAGGTTATATTGCTGGTTATGATATCGTCAAAATTGATACAAAAACACGTCTTGAGGGTATTACTTTTGAAGGTGAAGATTATAATCCTGAAGATTTAGAGCGAAAGATTAACGTGCCGGCAGCCAATAAACTGGTTGCAACTTCTTACAGACAGGAAGAAAAAAAGCGTCAACCTTTCCGAAATCGCAAAGCAATTATTTACGCTGTTACACAAAGGCATGCTGCACAATTAGCTTATTATTTCAATCAAATATACCCAGAATTTAAAGGTCGCTTCGCCGAAGTTATTACTTCAAATGTTCCTGATGTTGATAGAGCCATTAAGAGATTTAAACGAGAAGAGTTTCCTTATGTTGCAGTATCGGTAGGTATGCTCGATACTGGTTTTGACTGTCCAGAAGCAGAAAACATCGTAATGATTAGACCGACAAAATCGCCTACACTTTACCAACAAATGCGAGGTAGAGGTAGTCGTCTTTGTACCAAAATTGGGAAAACATCCTTTAGAATTTATGATTTTGTAAAGAATACAAAAGCTTTTAATGATGAAGGATATAATCCTTATTCAGAAATATCGAGATTGAAACGAGGTATTCCTTGGGGTACGGAAGAACAGGAGCTTACAGAAGAAGAAAAGAAAAAGAGAGAAGTTTTTGAGCGCCTATTCATACAAGTTCCTGAAAATGCACCCGAGAATGTTGATTTGGTTGTAAAAAGGGAATGTGTTGAAGTTGGCCCAGAAGGAGAAAAAGTAGATATAGATGATTATCAATATCAATGGGAGAAAATAGTTCAATCGCTTCTTGATGTAGATCCTCTAATTAAGAAAGTTAAATCCGGTGAAGAACTTACAGATGACGAAGTCCAAGAATTAGCTGGAAAACTTAATACTCCAGAATTCTATTTTAACGAAGCAAATTTAAGGGCGGCTTACCAATATCCTCAAGGCACTCTCTCTGAATTCATCAAAGCCGCTTTAAAAATCTATGGATTACCTACCGAAGAACAGCTTCAAGAAAAGAAGATAACCGACCTTTTTGAATCTTGGCTATTAACTAAGAACTTTAATAGCCAGCAGGCAAAGGTTATGAGGATAATAAAAAACCAATATTTAGCCAATAAGGAAAAAGTTGATATTTCTATCTTTAATCAGCCACTCTTCAATCAATTTGGTGGATTAAAGAATATCATTAAGATTTTTGGAGAAAAAGAGATACAGAGCACAGTTGAAGAATTGAACACAACAGTTTTTGTTAATTAAGGAATTTATATGGACCCGCAAGTCTTACAGTTAAAGGAAGAATATAGACAAAAATTAAACCGCTTAAACGATTATCTTTGGGGTGCAGGTTTAAAAGACCCTGTAACAAGAATCCAACAAATGAGTTTTCTCTTCTTCCTTAAAATGCTGGAGGAGCAAGATACGGCTTTAGAGAAAGAAGCTCAATTGACTAAGAGGACTTACAATTCTATTTTTAAAGGAAAGACCGAACAATATCGCTGGTTAGAATGGGTTCATAAGAGCGGAAAGGAACTCTACAAATTCATCAGGGATGAAGTTTTTCCTTTTATGGAGACTCTTTCTAATGGCAAAGAAAATATCCGAAGAATGTTCTCTGGTGCAAAACTTTTAATTCCTGATGAAGTTACTCTAAAAAGAGCTTTAGATATTATTGATGAGATTGACTTTTCTCGTTTGGACAGCGATGTAAAAGGTGACCTCTATGAGGATTTACTTAATCAGATAGAAGCAGCAGGAGAATTGGGTCAATTCTTGACTCCTCGTCATATTATTCGTTATATGGTGACAATGGTCAATCCCAAAATTGGTGAAACAATCTTTGACCCTGCTTGTGGTTCGGGCGGATTCTTATTGGCGGCTTATGAATGGATTAAACTTCAGAATTCAGATTCTAAACTCATCGAAGGATATAACGGTACAAAACGAGGTCCTGGAGATAAGTTAAGCAAAAAACAATGGAACTTTTTACAAAATGAAACTTTCTTAGGCCAAGATGTTGACCCCGAAATGACTCGTCTAACTTTAATGAATTTCTTTCTTCATGGCTTACAAGAATCAGATATAAAAAGACGAGATACAGTTGCAGGCGCTGAAGATGAGGAAGATTTAAGAAGATACAATGTAGTAATGACTAACCCGCCTTTTGCCGGTAAAGTTGACAAGGAAAGAATCAAGAAGTCCTTACCTATCAAATCAACCAAAACCCAAGTTCTGTTTTTAGGTTATGTTATAGATGCTTTAAAACCAAATGGGAAAGCAGGAATAATTTTGCCTGAAGGCATACTTTTCGGCACAAATCGCGACGGCACAGAAATCCGTCGCTATCTTTTAGAAAACACAGAACTTCAGGCAGTTGTCTCAATGCCTGGTGGAATATTCCAGCCTTATGCAGGAGTAAAAACTTCAGTTCTAATCTTTAAAAAGAAAGCAGTCCCAAAGTTAAATTCCGAAGAGAAAATCTGGTTTTATAATATGCTTGGCGATGGTTCATCTCTTTCTGCTGCTAAAAAATTTGGTTCACAATATAAAAATGATATACCCGATTTGCTTTCAAAATTCTCTCAGCGCAAAGTATCAGACCAATCTTGGCTTACACCGGTAAAAGAGATAGTTGAGAATGATTATATTCTTGCAGCTAATGCATATAATCCCAATATTGGAGTAGAAAAAGTAAAACATAGAGAGTCGGAGGAGATATTGAAAGAAATAGAGGAAACCAATAAAGAATTAGATAGAAACTTTGAACATATTAAAAAACTGCTATAAAATCTATGTCTTGGCCAACAAAAAAATTAGGTGAATTATTAATAACAAATGATACTGGCATTTGGGGCGAACCTATTCACAACAATGAAAAAGGAATTTTGATTCTACGCTCAACAAATTTTGAGAACGATGGGTTACTAGATTTCAGCAATATTGCTAAGCGAAAAATTCCTAAGGATAAAATTGAAAATTTACAATTGCAGGATGGTGACATTTTATTAGAAAAATCGGGCGGTGGTCCAGAGCAACCTGTTGGAAGAGTATCATATTTTATCGCACCAGATAATCAGATTTATACATTTGCAAATTTTATTCAGAGATTAAGATCAAACAAAGATATAATCAATAGTCGTTTTTTATTCCATTATCTTTTCTATCTCTATAAAATTGGGACAACTCTAAGACTGCAGAGTCAAACAACAGGTATACGTAATCTAAATCTAAATCTTTACTTGAAAGCAAAAATTCCCACTCCCTCATTACATATCCAGCACCAAATAGTAGGACGGTTGGATGCTATTAAAAAGGCGCAGGAGTTAAATGCTCAACAGATCGTTTTAACTGATGAACTTTTTCAGAGTTTGCTACATAACGAATTACATTTAAAGGGAAAACAATGGGAGATAGTGAAGATAGGTAATGTTTGTAATTTAATGACTGGGGGGACTCCGAGATCAACCGTGAAAGAATATTATGAGAATGGTGACATAAAATGGTTGGTTTCAGGCGACATACATCAGGGCGAAATATACGACTGCCCTTTTAGAATTACCCAGAAAGGGATGGAAAATTCTAATGCTAAATATCTGCCTGTAAATTCTGTTTTGATTGCTTTAAATGGCCAAGGAAAAACTAGGGGAACAGTTGCATTGCTGAGAACAAAGGCAACATGTAATCAGTCCATAGTTGCTATAGACTCCCAAAATAAAGAACAGTTAAAGTCAGAATTTTTGTATTTTGGTTTAAAAGATATGTATAACAAAATAAGAAATATCACAGGTGATAACCAGCGAAGCGGTTTAAGTATGAGGATTATAAAAGAAATAAAGATCTTTCTGCCACCACTTGGAATCCAGAGACAAATTGTGGAAAAACTTCAAGCAGCCCAAGATTATAAAAAGAAACTCCTTGAGCAAAAACAAAAACTCCAAGAACTCTTTGATTCCTGTCTTGATAAAACAATGAAAGGGGAGTTAGTGAAATAAAGGAGGTAAAGAAATGTTTAAATTTGAAATGAAAGGGCTTGATGAGTTTCAAAGGAAGTTAGATACTCTACAGAAGCGTATTAAGAATATTGATGGTGAACATGCAATTCCCTTTAGTGAACTTTTCCCGCAGGATTTTATAAGAAAAAATACTACTTTTCAGAATATTGAGGATATGTTTGAACATAGTGGGTTCACAGTTAATTCTCAAGAAGATTTTAAAAAGATACCAGATAAAGAATGGGATAATTTTATAGCGAGTAACACAAAATTTAAAAATTGGAAAGAGATGATTGATGCTGCATCAGGCGAATGGATTAAAAAGAAAATAGGTTTATAAATTTATCAAAATGGGCTCAGGTTTTGCATCTATCTCCCCCTATACTAACTGCCTATTTATTCATAAACGGAAATAATCCCACATTTAGGACGCGTTTAATAGCTTTTGCTGTCATGCTCTGGATGTTGAATGTTTGATTCTTTCTCTATTTGGCAGATGCAGTTTTGAATCTTTAGGTCGGACCCTGCCGGTATGGGAGAATGAAGGGTATTCGCCCATACAAAAAATCGTGGAGCCCCCGCTTTTGATTTCATCAAGTGAAATCAAGGGAGACTCACAAGAGAGATTTTAAATCAAAGGTTGATTTTTTATTGTATCGCTTTCTTTGGTATGGGGATTGTCGCAGATGTCTTCTACGTCATTTATTTTACATACACGGTATCCCGGCAATAAGCGGTGTCGCCACATATCTATGATTTCTTCTCTTGTGTAGATGTAGCCGTCGCTAAGCATGTAATGGGTGTTTATCTTTGTGTCGGGGTCTTCTCTTCTCCCTATTACTCTGATAAACATTTTAATTACCTCCTCAGTTCCTCTACACCATTTGATTATAAGCCCGATGTCAAGCTTATTTGATGGTGTGGCAGGTTTGATTAGAGGAAATAAACCCATTTGAAAATGTGGAGAAGAAGGGATGGGAATAAGAAAAAGAAGTAGAGGTTTTTTGTGCTCTCCCCTACTTCTTTTTAGTAATAAGTCTTTTTCTTGTCCCCACCTAATTTCTATTCCCCTTTAATGATTAAACTATCAACCCGTTAATCCCCATTGTTCCGCACTTTGCTAACTACTTATAGCTCAAAACCGTGAAAATTGGTGTTTTTGGTATAGTTTTTCACGGTTATGTTGACAAAAACGTGAAAAGGTATATAATTTAGGCATGTCAAAGATACTATATGTTTTTAATACAATAAGCCGTTTAAGAGAGCGGTATTATGCCGCATCCCTCGGCAAGGAATCGCTTATAAAAATATTGAGTGAAGCAGAGGTTGCCGAGCAGGTGTATAACTCCAATGCCCTCGAGAACAGTACTCTTACGCTTGAGGATACGGAAAAAATCCTTTTGCAGATAAACTTAGACAGATATATTTCCGAGCGAGAAATTTTTGAAGCGAAAAATCTTGCGCGCGTAGTTTCATATATCGATACTAAAGCCAAAGAACAGGAGATCACTCTTGATGTTATTCTGCTGCTTCATAAAATGCTTATGGCGAATATCCGAGATGATGTTGCCGGAAGATTTCGTAAGGCAGGAGAGTATGTTCGAGTTTCAAACCATATAGCTCCGGGGCCGGAAGAGATAACAAGAAGGTTGGAGAAAATGCTTGCGGGGTATAATGCAGCCAGCCACGAAAATATTATAAAGCGCATTACTTTACTGCATCTTACTTTTGAGCAGACGCATCCGTTTGTTGACGGCAACGGCCGCATAGGAAGAGTAATAAATAATTATTTACTGATACGCGAGGGTTTTGTGCCTGTGAATATTAAATTCATTGACAAGGAAATGTATTATGAAGCGTTTAAGGAGTTTAATGAAAAAGGTGCTACGGGAATTATGGAGGAGATAGTAGGCAGGGCGCTTACGAACAGTTATTACAAGCGTCTTGCGTATCTGGAGGGCGCGCGTATTATTACGCTTGCCGAATATGCTAAAGAGTATAAAGAATCGCACTCTAATTTGATAAATAAAGCGAATCGCCAAACTATAGAGGCTTTTCTTGAAAAAGGCGTTTGGAAGATTGGTGTAAATCAGAATAAAAATAATTTATGAACGAAGCCAACCCCTTTTATCTATTCATAAACGGAAGAAGTCCCACATTTCGTGCGCGTTTGATAGCTTTAGCTGTTAGGCGCTGGTGTTTAGGACAGTTGCCGGTATTTTTGCGTGGAAGTATTCTGCCGCTTTCCGCCATGAAGCCTTTTAGGAATGATGCTTCTTTGTAATCTATGTCTTTAATTTTCTTTACACAGAATTTGCATACTTTCTTCCTTGCAAACATATCGCGCAATTTCCTGGATGCATCTCGTTCTTCATCTCTCTTTTTTCTTTTTTGTTTTAAAGTAGTCAATTTCTATCTCCTTGTTTTCTTTAATTTAAGATATTTCTTTATCTTCTTCTTTAAATGAGTTTCCTATATCGATAGGTTCTTCTTCAGTTGTTTCTTTGCTTTTGTGTTTTTCTTCGCTAGATTCTGTTTCTGCGCCCGGTGTTGTAGTGGATTCGCTCTTGGGTCTTCCCAGGAATTGAACTCTATCTGCTATTACTTCCAGGACGGTTTTAGCTTTTTCTTCGGGATTGGGGTTCTGAATACTTCTGGTTCTAAGACGGCCTTCGATAAATACGGGCCTGCCTTTTGCCAGGTATTCGGCGCAGCTTTCTGCTTGTTTGCCCCAGACGACGACTGTAAGGAAACAGACTTCTTCTTTTCTTTCACCGGTTCCGTCGGTGTACACTCTGTTTATAGCTATTCTCAAGTTTGTAACAGGAGCTCCTGAAGTTGTAAATCTAAGCTCGGGGTCTCTTGTTAAGTTTCCCATTAATAATACTTTGTTATAGTTTGGCATCCAACAACCTCCTTTTTCCTAGATTATTTAGCTTTAACTTTTGCTTTTGGCTTTCTTATGTTCGGTTTTCTTATGATGGTGTATCTTAAAACATTTTCATCTTTAAGGTATTTTTTCTTTAGTCCGTCAACTGCTTCTAAGGGTATTTCGAAACTGGAAATGAAATATATCCCTTCCTGGCATTTCTTTATCGGATAGGGTAATCTCTCTCTGAAAGGGTCTTTGCTTTTTTCGACCGTACCTTTTTGGGATATGATATATCTTTCTACTTCTTCAATCTTCCTCTTTAAACCGTCCTCTTCTGTCTGAGGATGAAAAATAAAGAAACCTTCATATTTCTGCATATTTATCTCCAGTCATTAAAAAGTTAGTGAAATTTAAAATAAAGCACTTCTCCGTCATTTACAATGTAATCTCTGCCTTCGATACGCATTTTACCTTTGCTCTTTGCTTCTTCATTAGCGGTAAACCCTGTAAGTTCCGAGAATGGGATGACTTCGGTTTTTATAAAGCCCTTCTCCATATCCGAATGAATCTTACCGGCCGCCTGCACTGCTGTTGAGCCTTTTATAATAGCCCACGCTGCTGCTTTATCGTTTGCTATAGTATAAAAAGTGATAAAACCGAAGCTATTGTAGCAGAGATTGATGAGCTTTTTCAAGCCATCCTCTATATTAAACTCTTTGCGATACTCTTCTTTTTCCCCGTCGGACAGATGGGCAACCTCTTCGTTTAGCTTTGCGGGGAGACAAATTGATACACAACCGTCCTGCTCTGCCTTGGCTTCTAACTGTTTTGCGAATGCTTTGGATTTTTCGTCTTCTTCTTTGATATTTGCAAGGTAAACGGAAGGTTTTAAGGTGAGGAACTGGAAGCCTTTTAATATATCTTTTTCTTCCGCCGTTAACGGAATATTTCTGATAAGCTTACCCTGGTTCAACTTCTCCCCTATTCTTTCTAATACTTCTTTATCTTTGGTATTGGCTTTTTTAGCTTTTGCTATTGCGTTATTCAATATTTCCATATCCGAAATCAGGAGTTCCATATTTATTACGTCTACGTCTCTAACCGGGTCGATTTCGGTAAAAGAGTGAGAAACTTGAGTATCTTCAAAGCATCTTACCACCTGGAGAATGATATCCACGTTTCTGATATGCGATAGGAATTTGTTTCCTAATCCTTCGCCCTGAGAAGCGCCTTTTATGAGCCCTGCAATGTCTACAAACTCAACTGTTACGTATTTTTTATCTTTAGCTTTAACAAATGTTGCGAGATCTTCTAATCTTTTGTCGGGGACTTCTACGATTCCGACGTTAGGTTCTATTGTGCAGAAGGGGTAGTTTGATGAGAGAGCGTGTCCGCCGGTTAAGGCATTGAACACTGTGGATTTTCCGACATTTGGCAAGCCAACTATACCGACTTTCATATTACTTTTATCCGCTTGTTGAAATGAAGCATAGTTTTCTCGATGCCTTCATCCACAAGTTTGTATATGGCATCTATAGACAACTCAACTGCTTTTTCGATAACCTTTTCTTCGGAAGAGGAAAATTCGCTTAATACATAATCCTTCAAATCTTCACGGTCTCTGCCAATGCCTATTCTTATTCTTGCAAAATCTTTGCTTCCAAGTGCCTGGATGATAGATTCAACACCGTTATGTCCGCCTGAACTGCTATTTTTCTTTACCTTGAGGGTTCCTAAGGGCAGGTCAGCATCATCGTGAACAACTATTATTTTTTCATTATCTACCCCGAACTCGGCTACCAGTTTTTTAACAGCTCTTCCGGATAGATTTACAAAAGTTCTTGGCTTGGCGATTACTACAGGATTATCATTTATTGCAGTTTTAATCCAAAAATAATCTTCTCTTTTCTTGAACTGGGCGGTTAATTTTTCGGCTAATGCATCTATAACTATAAATCCTACGTTATGTCTTGTGTACTTGTATTCTTTGCCCGGATTACCCAATCCTAATATCAGATGCATTGAAGAGAGCTGCCTTTTCGCCCCACCGCAAATTTTAATGTGAGGATTATTTTTCTTTCTTTGCTTCTTCTTTACCTTTAGGCTGTTCTTTCTTATCTTTCTGTGGTTCAGCTGTAGCTGCTGCCGGCGCTCCTGGTGCTGCTCCTGCTTTTGGTTCTTCTCCTTCAACTGCAGCTTCTTCCTTGCCCTTTGCGCCTATTACTTCTGGGCCTTCCTCAACTTTTGCAGTCTCTTCTTCAGCCTCTATCTTCCTTGGAGGAAGGATAGAAAGGACGCCTCTTTCTGGGTCAGTCTTCATCTTTACATTAGGAGGCAGAGGCAAATCCTTAACGTGTATAGAATCGTGGATTTTAAAACCGGATATATCTAATTCAATAAGCTCCGGCATATCTAGAGGCAAACTTTCGACTTCTACAATTCTCAATGCGTGGTCCAAAATACCGCCTGCTGTTACTCCTTCAGGTATTCCTTTTAATACGATATTGACTTCGGAAGTTATTCTCTTCTTCAAAGAAACGCGCTGGAAATCCAAATGAATCAAATTATCGGTAACAGGGTCACGTTGCATATCTCTTATAATAACGAGCTGGTCAGAGGATCCCTTTTCACCTTTAATTTTCAGGTTTGTCAATACATTCACTCCGCCTATGCTGTGAAAAAAATGAATAAGTTTTTTTCTTTCCAATTTAACAGGCAAAGGATTATTTTCATCACCATATACTATGCCCGGGACAAAACCTGTTTTTCTTAATCTTCCAATCTCGCCTTTACCTGCTTCTTTTCTTTCTTCAACATCAAGGTCAACTTTTCTCATAAAATATTACCCCCTATAATCAAGTATTATACGAATAGAGAACTCACAGAACTTTCATTGTGTATTCTCTTTATAGCCTCACCTAATAAAGATGCAATGGAAAGCATCTTAATCTTACTATATTTACCGTCTTTTTGAGGAATAGTATTTGTGACTATAACCTCTTTCAAAACCGATTTTTCTAGTTTTTCACGGGCATCCTTTGAAAATACACCGTGAGTACTGCATACATAAACATCTTTTGCGCCGCCCTTTTTAATAGCATCGGCAGCCTGAATAATCGTCCCGCCGGTATCAATCATATCATCCACTATAACAACATTTCTACCTTCAATATCCCCGACAATATGCATTAATTCTGCCACATTTCTTTCGGGTCTTCTTTTATCTACAATTGCCAAGTTGGCATCTAATCGTTTTGCAAAAGCTCTGGCTCTTTCTACGCCGCCCGGGTCAGGAGACAAAATCGTTAAATCTTTCAATTGTTTCTTCCTTATATATTCAATCATTAAAGGAGCTGCAAACATATGGTCTACAGGGATATCAAAGAAACCCTGAATCTGCCCTACATGTAAATCTATGACAAGAACTCTATTTACGCCGGCGACAGTAATAAGATTGGCAACCACTTTGGCAGAAATAGGAACACGCGGCTCTGTTTTTCTGTCCTGCCGTGCATATCCATAATAAGGTATGACGGCGGTTATTCTTCTGGCGGATGCTCTCTTTAAAGCATCAACCATAAGCAGAAGCTCCATCAGATTATCATTGACAGGAGGACAAGTCGGCTGGATTACAAAAGCATCAGCTCCGCGCACATTTTCAAGTATTTTTAAAAATATCTCACCATCTACAAAATTTGTTATTTCTACAGGAGAAAGACTCGTGTCTAAATATACTGCTATCTCTTCCGCTAACTTTCTATTGGCATTACCGGAAAAGAGCAACATTTCTGCATCAAACATTCTTTATTTCTCCTTTCAAAACGGTTGGAATTATACCATATATACAATTTAACATCTACACGAAGCACTCCCATTCTAAATTTCACTTAAAATTAGAGGAGTGCGGAGTCCCCCCTGTTTTGATTTCGACTTGCACCCGCATTTTGATTTCGCAGAAATCAGCGGGTGGAGAAATCAAGGGGGGAATGCAAGACTTGACCCCATTGTTTTCTACATTATGTTCTTTTTGAATAAATCACAATCATAAATAAGCATAGTAAAAATATGAAAAAAACTATGTAAATTAAGCTAAAAATTCGCAAGAAACCAGCTAGTTTCGTAAGTTGTTTATCATTCATTTTCAGATACTCTTTTTTGTTTAAGAAATTTAGCACAGAAATATTATTCCTTATATTGTTATTCATCAATAATGATGGTCTTCCCAGTTCTTCCCATTTTTGAGGGTGTTTTTCTTTTAATATGGAGAAAAGTTTATAATTCAAAAAGAATCCCAAGATAACAGATAGTATTAACAGAATAAAACCAAAGGGGAATATTTTTTCTATTGGTATCATTTCTCCTCCTATCTTCATTTGTTCATTTTTTCTCTTTTTGCATTTTTACTCTCGATTTTTAAATCACAACCTATCCACCGGGTCTAAATCTATATAGTCACCGCTGGTAAGAGGTTAGTTTTGATTTATGATTTCTTTTATTGTCTTGTCTTCACTTAATTTTGGGTCAAGTTTTACTGCGTTTTGAAAAGCGTCAAGAGCATTTTCAGTTTGTTTAGAAGCATAATAGCAACGTCCTAAATTATAGTAATACCCTGGTTGCTTACCATCCAGTTCAATCGCCTTTTCAAAATATTTTATTGCTTCTGAATAATCTTCTGTTCTTTGATAAGATAAACCTAATCCATAATAGTAGTGAGAATTTTTATCATTAAGCGTAATTGCTTCCTTGTAATATTTTACCGCTTCTGAGTAATCTGCTTTTTTGTAATAACAGGATGCTAATCCAGAATAATAATCGGGATTCTTATTGTTGAGTTTGATAGCTTCCTTGTAATACTTTATCGCTTCTGTATAGTTTCCTTTTTCATCCAATGCATTAGCTAAATCGTAGAATATACTTGTTTTTCCTATATCTCCACCAGATTTCCAGTATTCGAGAGCTTTTTTATATGCAGCAATACTTTGGTCTGCTTGTTTTTCTATTAAATAACAATATCCCAAATAAGCATATATATCGCTATCTATTCTCTTGATTTGCAACTGTGAAATTATCTCCAATGCTTTATTCAAATTCTGAATTGCCCTTTTAGCATCCTCTTTGTGTACATAAGTTATTCCCAACATCTTGTAACTTCTCCAATCATAAGGTTCATCTTTTACACACTCTTCGAATAAACGTACTGCTAAGTCAAATTTTCCATTTACAAGATATCTCAAGGATTTGCCGTACTTGAGCCAAGTTTTAAATCTTTCTATTAAGTTCTGCATCGGGTATTCCCCTTTAATATTAAGTTTTTAAATCACAACATATCCACCGGGTCTAAATCTATGGAGAGAGTTTCTTGTTTATGGGGGATTTTGTTCCAATAATCTTTGAGGTTAGGCATCAGTTTATTTAAATTTTCTCTGTTTTTACTTTTTATTATTATTCTCCATCTGTATTTGTTTCTTATTTTGTCTACAGGACAGGGACCCGGGCCTATGAATTCAACTGCCTTATTATTTTGTTTTAGCATATTGGCAAGAACAACGGCATCTTTTCTTACATTATTTTCGCTTGAGCCTTTAATGGTCAGAGAGACAAGTTGGCTGAAGGGGGGATAATTAAGTTCTTTTCTGAAATCCAACTCGTTTTCATAGAATTTTTCAAAATCGTAGTGTACGGCAGAGCGTATACTATAATGTTCGGGATAGTGTGTCTGGACAACCACTTTTCCTGTTCTTTCTCCCCTACCCGCTCTGCCTGCAACCTGTGTTAATAATTGGAAGGTGAATTCACCGGCTCTGAAATTGGGCAGGTTAAGCTGTGTATCAGCCGATATAATCCCCACCAAAGTAACATCCGGGAAATGCAGTCCTTTTGCTATCATCTGGGTACCGACAAGTATATCTATTTTCTTTTCAAGAAAATCGTCAAAGACTTTTTTATGGGTTGTGGATTTTCCAGTGATAATATCGCTATCCATTCTCTGGACAACGAAATCTGAGGATAATTTCTTTATCTCTTTTTCCACTCTCTGAGTTCCTATCCCTACAGGACGTAAATATGACCTATGGCATCTGGGACATATGGGAGGAATTTCTGTTGAATAATTGCAATGGTGGCAAATTAGCATATTTGAAGATGTATGGTAGACCAAAGATACTTTGCAGTTTTTGCATTTTTCTATATGCCCGCAGATAAGGCACATCACTACTGAGGAAAAGCCACGTCTATTCATGAACAAAATCACCTGTTCTCCCTGCTCGATTGTTTGTTTAATTGCACTTTGCAATCTTCTGGACATGATATTTTTATTTCCTTCCATTTTTTCCTTATTCATATCCACAACGATTATCTCGGGAAGTTGTTTGTTATCTACTCTGGAAGTAATCTTTATCAGATTGTATTTGTTTTTCTTTGCGTGATAATAAGTTTCTATGGAAGGAGTAGCTGAACCCATTATTACAACGGATTTCTGGAGTTTGCCTCTTATGAAAGCGGCTTGAAGAGCACTAAACTTAAATTTTTCCTGTTGTGAGTATGTTGTCTCGTGGCTTTCATCAATTACGATAACGCCCAAATTTTCCAACGGCGCAAATATAGCTGACCTCACTCCCAACACTATATCCGCTTTACCAGTTTTTATTCTTAACCATTCATTACGTCTCTGGCTGGAAGTAAGGCCGCTATGATAAAGAGCTAACCTTTCTCCGAAACGGTCTTTGAAACTTTTTATCATTTGGGGTGTTAGCGAAATTTCGGGAACGAGGAAAATAGCGCCCCTTTTCTGTTTAAGGGAATGGAAAATACTTTCAAGATAAATCTCCGTCTTGCCGCTGCCTGTAACACCGTGGATTAAAAATATTTCATGTTCTTTCTTATCAATAGATGAATGTATCTGTGATATGGCATCTTTCTGGTCTTTACTTAAAGAATAAGGTGGCTGTTGATAAGAAAGAGTTGGAATATCTTTAGAATCTATTTCAAGCCTCAATCCTTTTTTATTACTCAATGCCGGTGGTAGAGCCGCTTTTAATACTTTTACCCATGGCATAAAGTAATATTCCGCTAATTCTTTGGTAAATTTGAACATTGCATCTGAAAAAACAGGAATCTCGTCGGGGATATCAATTATTGGTTTGGTTGGAAACGGAGGAGATTTACTGATTATACCGGTGATAAAACCCTGACATTTTCTTTTACCCACTGGGGCAGAACATCTCATCCCTATTTGCACTTTATCGTTAAGTGAAACAGGCACGTGGTAAGTCAAAATTTTATCAAACGGCAGGTCAAGAATAACCTTTACATATTTCACGGCGTTAGTTTATCATTGGCAGGTTTGACTGTAAATGGTGATTCATCTAAAATTTAATCCTATGAAAAAGATAAGGGATTTAATAAGACCGAATATCGTAAATATCCAACCCTACCCTCCAGGTAAACCTATAGAGGATGTAAAACGGGAATTTGGATTAAAAGAAGTTATCAAAATGGCTTCAAACGAGAATGCTTTGGGTCCATCTCCAAAAGCGATTGAAGCTATAAAAAAGGCAGCTAACACCGTTAGCCTTTATCCCGATGGTAATGCATATTATCTAAAGCAGAAATTAGCCCAAAAGTTAGGTGTAAACGCAGATGAAATATTATTAGGTAACGGTACTGACGAGGTAATAAGGGTTATTACCGAAACTTTTCTTAACCCCGGCGAGGAAGTAGTAATTGCCTGGCCCGGGTTTGTTGTTTATTCTATTGCCACCGATGTAATGGATGGTACATTAAAAAGAACTCCCTTAAGGAATTATACACACGACTTAGAAGCAATGCTTAAAGCAGTGACTAATAAGACAAAATTGATTTTCATTGCAAATCCCAACAATCCTACCGGAACGATGGTCAATAAAGATGAAGTTGAATCTTTTATGAAAAAAGTCCCGGAGGACGTAATTGTGGTATTTGATGAAGCGTATTATGAATATGCCAACGAGGATTTCCCGCAGACATTCCAATACTTTAAACAAGGTAGGAATGTGATAATTTTAAGAACTTTCTCTAAGATATACGGGCTTGCAGGCTTGAGAGTTGGATACGGCATAGCAAGGAAAGAAATGCTTGTCGAAATGAACAGGGTACGTCAGCCATTTAATGTGAACAGAATCGCTCAAGTTGCAGCTATTGCTGCATTGGATGACAGTGAGCATGTCAAAAAATCCATAGCGATGAATGAAGAGGGGAAAAAATTTCTCTATAAAGAATTTGAATCTATGGGTCTTGAGTATGTGCCTACTGCGGCTAATTTTATTCTAGTGAATGTAGAAAGAGATGGCAGAAAGGTATACGAACAACTCTTAAAAGAAGGTGTTATTGTAAGGCCTGTAGACAATTATGATTTGCCAAATTTCCTAAGGGTTACAATTTGTAAACCATCTGAAAACAAAAAATTCGTTGAATCACTTAAGAAGGTTTTGAAATAAAGATGAAATTTAGGAAAATAGTCCCGCTTTTTATTGTGGTTGCAATTATGCCGATTTTGGTACAATCTTGTATGGCAAATGAGTCACAGATGATTAACGTAACCAAAAATAAGGTTGAGCCGATGCAAACAGGAAAATTCGAACCTACTTGGGAATCGCTTAAACAATACCAGACACCTGACTGGTTCAGAGATGCTAAATTCGGTATTTGGGCTCACTGGGGACCGCAATGCCAACCTGAACGGGGCGATTGGTATGGCCGCGGAATGTATGAAGAAGATGGTTGGCAGTATAAATTACATCTTGAAAATTACGGACATCCATCCAAATTTGGATTCAAGGATATTATTAATCAATGGAAAGGCGAAAATTGGGATCCCGAAAAATTAGTGGCATTATATAAACATGTTGGGGCACAATATTTTGTAGCAATGGCAAATCACCACGACAATTTTGATAACTATGACAGCAAGTATCAGCCCTGGAATTCTGTGAATATGGGTCCGAAAAAAGACCTGATAGCCGGCTGGGCAAAAGCGGCACAGAATAATGGTTTAAGGTTTGGCGTTAGTGTTCATGCTGCACACGCTTGGAGTTGGTATGAAGTTGCACAGGGGGCGGACAAGACAGGAGAATTTGCAGGTGTGCCCTACGACGGAAAACTCACAAAAGCTGACGGCAAAGGTCTATGGTGGGAAGGATTCGACCCGCAGGATTTATATGCTCAAAACCACATCCCTGGTAAATTACAGTGGGAATGGGATGCCAGCCAAGGTAGCAGCGTGCCCGATACTGCCTATTGTGATAAATTTTATAATCGTACGATTGACCTTATTAATAAGTATCACCCTGACCTGATATATTTTGATGATACGGTGCTTCCGCTTTATCCGATAAGTGATGTGGGATTAAAACTTGCTGCGCATTTTTATAACAGCAATATGCAATGGCATTCAGGCAAGTTAGATGCCGTTATGAACGGTAAAATTCTAAATCCTGAGCAGCGCAAATGTATGGTATGGGATATTGAGCGTGGTCAGAGTAACGAGATTGAGCCGCTACCGTGGCAAACGTGTACCTGTATCGGAAGTTGGCATTATGACAAGGGAATTTTTGAAGACCATCGTTATAAGAATGCTCAAACTGTTATCCAAATGCTTGTAGATATTGTCAGCAAAAACGGCAATTTATTGCTCAGCATCCCGGTGAAAGGTGACGGCACTATAGATTCTGATGAAGAAAAAATTCTTGAAGACATTGCTTCTTGGATGGATATTAACAAAGAAAGCATTTTCGGCACTCGTCCTTGGAAGGTTTTTGGTGAGGGACCGGCATCGGAAACTGTTGAACCAATCAAGGCACAGGGATGGAATGAGGGGAAAAATAAACCCTTTTCAGCACAGGACATTCGTTTTACAATGAAAGGCAAAACTATCTATGCTACTTCTCTTGGCTGTCCGACACAGAGTTTGCAAATCAAATCGCTAGGTACTGCGGCAAAACTGCTTGATACACCAATTGTAAATATACAACTGCTTGGGAGCAATGAAAAAATCCGGTGGGCGCAGACAGAGCAATTTTTGACCATCGAACTACCTCAGAATAAACCGTGCAATTACACCATCGTTTTAAAAATCACAACCAAATAAGTGGTTATTTGATACTACTATAAGATTACGATGGAACATGAAACTGAAGTCATTACTGATGTAGCTAAATCTTTATCATCCTGGGTTACAGAGATACTGCCACCTCTTGCTGCAATATGCGAATGTGACTCTCTTGCCAGATATAATAACAGTATCCGTAAAATTGAAATTGGAAATACTGAAATCGGACATGCTATAGATGCCTACGAATTCGGGAATGGTAAAAAGCATGTTCTTCTATATGCTTTCCCTAGTCCTGGTGAAGCAGTCGGAGGAATGACTATTCTTTCTTTACTGCGTGGTTTGTCACAATATAATCAGTACTTGGATTCATTAAATCTTACATGGCATTTTATTACTTGCCTAAACTTCGACGACCAACCCAACGAGGGTATCAAATTGGAGCGTGTGGTTAGGAATCCCCAGATTCATGAGGTGGATTGGTGTGTAAACAACCCTCGTACGGAGACGACAGCAATCCTTAAATATGCCGAATCATTGCATCCTATATTCACTTATTCCCTGCATGATGAGTATTATTCCGGTGAAGCTATTCCTGTATATATGATGGTTTCGGAACCTATTGACCCCAATTTATGCCAGATATCCAGAAACTGCTTGAAAACCTTTGGTTTTCACATTAAAAAGGCTTATCCCCATCCAAAGATGCGAGAAGCTTTTGATACAATGACACGATTTAGAGATTATCCAAATTCAACCTTATTAAAATTTTCTCGTTATGGTTTAGTTGGTAGTTGTTATGTTTCTCAGCAAAATGGGATTTCACCGTGGCAACTGGTTGCTGCTCAGTTGTCGGTTGGTATGATTTTTTTACGTGCTGTACTGGAAAAGGATTCACTAAAAACACAACCGCAGTAATGTTGGTGGTAAAGATTATATTCTTTACTTAACTGTATAGCTCTTTTAAAACCATCTTTCTTCTTGAAATCCTTGATGATAAAAGAATCTTTATCAATATCTTGTCCAATGTTGTTAATAACCTGACTGTTTTTATGCGGGCTTATAGTTAAAGTGGTGGTAAAATATTTAATATTTCTTCTTCTTGCTTCTTGAAAAGTTTCTTTAAGCCGCATCTGGAAACATATCTGACAGCGTGTTCCGCCCTCTTGTTCTTTTTCTAATCCGTCAATTTGTTTAAACCAGTTTTCTTTATCGTATTTCCCATCAATGAACAAGACATCCAGTTTGGCGAGCAGAGACCGCATATCTTCCAATCTTTTCTTATATTCTTCTTCCGGGTGGATATTGGGATTATAGAAGAACCCTTCAACAATCCATCCTTCATTTCTTAATTGTTCTATAGCACTTCCTGCACAAACGGCACAACAAATATGAAGAAGAATTTTTTTATCGGGTACTAAAGAATTCATCGGTTTGTTTGGTTATTTTTTGAAGATTTTCCTCAAGTAAAGTTCTATATATTTCATCTGTCATATCATCAGATACTTTTAAAGGCTCTCCATAGATTAAAACTGCACGTGAAAATGGCAAGGGTAATAAAAATGAATCCCAAGTAGATAAAACCTTTTTTCTTGAAGTATTATAAGCTACGGGAATCAGAGGAAGGCCTGTTTTTCTTGCAATGCGGATAACCCCCTCTTTTACCTTACATTTGGGCCCCTGCGGACCATCGGGGACTATTGCTCCATCGAAACCTTTTTCAAAAGATTCAATCATTGTTGTTAGGGCATTTTTACTGTAGTGTCTACTTGAACCTCTTGCCAAAGAGAATCCGAGTTTGCTGAGTATTCTCGTCAGGATTTCCCCATCCCTTGAAGGACTGGCTAATACACATATATTTTTTCTTTTTAGGACATAACGGTAATAAAAAACGGATAGAAATATTCTATTATGCCAGAATACAAAAATGACAGGCCCTTTTATTTTGTTATAGTTATCTTCGCCAATGACAGTAAATTTTGTTGTTTTACCGGTGAGATACATTAACAACCAGATTATAGGAGGGAATAAACTTACTTTTAGTTTTTTTAAGATATTTTTTTTCATTTCATGCTGAAAGTTCTTTCAAAATAGCTTGTGCAATTCTTGGAGAAGCGCCTTCTTTCCCGAGTTTCATCTTTACTTCCGAAAAACCTTCTTGCATCAGTTTTATTCTGTTCTCATCCGATAATATGTTTAAAGCTTCTTGTGCTATTCCGGAAGCAGTTACTTCGAACTGAAAAAATTCCGGTACAATCTTCTTTCCTTTTACCAGATTAACCAGCCCGAAATAAGGTATTTTTACGAGCATTTTTACCAATAGCCACGATAATACAGAAAATTTATAAATGATTATCATAGGTTTGCCAAGAATAGCAATTTCCAAACTTGCAGTACCGGAATTGACCAGCAATAAATCACATATATTCATAAAGTCATAACTTTTGTCTTTAATCAGCTGGAATTGTTGGTCCTTCTTGGCTAATAAGGATTCAAGCTTGCTCACATCTATATTTTCAGAAACTAGAATCCCAAATTGCACGTTCTGGATTTCTTTAGAAATTATTTTACAAGCATCTGCCATAATCGGCATGGAGAGTTTAACTTCCTCCCATCTGCTGCCCGGCAAAACACCTATAAGTTTATTTTTAGGATTAAAATTAAAATGAGAGAAAGCATCTTCTTTGCTTAAACTGGGTTTTACTATATCGAGAAGAGGATGACCAAGAAATTCTACGTTTATATTGTGTTGTGCATAAAACTCTTTTTCGAAAGGAAGAATTACAAACATCTTATTTACATATCTTTTAATTTTTTCAATTCTATCTTTGCCCCAAGCCCAAACTTGAGGAGAGATGTAGTAGAAAACCGGGAAACCTTCTTGTTTGGCAACTTTTGCCATCCTCAAATTAAAACCAGGATAGTCTATCAGTATTAAGCAGTCAGGCTTTTCCTGCTTCATCGTTTCGAAAAGAATATCGAAAGTTTTTCTCAAATCGCCGATTTTTCCCAAAACTTCCTTAAACCCTACAACTGCGAGCGCATCCATGTCTGTTATGCCTTTAAGTCCTGCCTGCTTCATCTTTTTCCCGCCGGCTCCTATAAACTCCAGGGAATTATCCAGTTTTTTCAAATCATTTATGAGATTGGCACCATACAGGTCGCCTGAAGGTTCACCTGCAATTATCATTATGAGTTTATTTTTCATGTCTATAATTAGATTTAAACTAGGAAACTTTAAGAATGCAATTATCTTTCTTCAATAGTCTCTTCTATTTTTATTCCGAAATGCCGTCCTGTTTCTTCTATATAAGCAAGAACCTCAGAACCTTTCTTTAAAGAAACTACTGATATTGGGGAATTGGCAGGTTGAGTAAGATGAACTGTTTCGGCATTCTGCAATATTAATGAGATATTTTTATTCTTTGCTTTTGCTTCCACTAACATCATCGGACGTCTTTCTATCTTGACCCTGCCAACTATTGCAGTTTGGGTTTTACCTTTTGAATTAACAATGAGAACTTCATCACCGCTTTTGAGTTCAGAGAGATATTTAGTTTTACCTTCCGGTAATAATGTGTAGGCGTGTAAACCGCCAGCATTAACTCGAAAAGGTCTTGTTTCTACGTATGGGTTTTTAATGGTTTCAGAATGGACTAGGAACATGGCACCGCTGCTATTACCTATCAGCATCCCTTCACCCAACTTCATTTTTGAACAAGTGTCGATGCATACCCTATCTCCCATACCTAAAACTTTAGTACTGACAACCTTGGCAGCAACTAATTCCATTTTTTCAGAGATACCCTTTATTAGATTAGCTGTTTTCTTCACTTCGTTTAAATTTTTAGTATCAAGTAAGATTCCGTCTACGCCTTTCTCTAATATCTGTAGAGCTGTTTTGGCTTTTTCTAAACTGTCCACTTCAGCTATTATTCCTTTGGTTTGCGCAATAAGGTTTTCCAGAGGAATAATACTCCAATCCGGGGTAGAAAGAATTACTGTCTTTGACTTACTTATTTGAAGTGCTTTTTTCTCGTCTTTTTCACTGTTTATCTTTAAATAGACCACATCTTTATTTAACTTAATATCTCCGTCTGTAGCAATAGTAGTGATTTTTCCAAGTTGTTTTACTTTTTCACTCATTCCTTCCCCTACCCATACTGCATCCGCTCCACTCTCTAAGGCAATGGTAACTAACTCTTTATTCCAGGGGATTACCTTAATCCAGAGTTTTTTCATTTCTTATCCATTATTTTGATAGCTTCTTTTAAAGGAAGATGCTGATGCACCATCCTGCAAATGGTCTTTATTATTAAACTTGGACTTTCGTGCTGGAAAATATTTCTTCCTATAGAAACACCGGCTGCACCTGCAGAAAGTGCACCTTCTATCATTTCCCACAAGTCCATTTCTGTTTCTAATTTTTCCCCTCCGGCAATAAGGACAGGCACAGGACAACCTTCGACTACTTCTTGGAAACTTTCAGGAGTTCCTGTGTAATTGACTTTAACCAAGTCTGCTCCTAATTCCGCGCCAACTCTTGCTGCATGTTTTACATATTTCACATCAAATTGGTCTTTAATTTTTTCTCCCCTAGTGTACATCATTGCTATTAAAGGCATGCCCCACTGCTGACATTGATTAGACACTTCTCCCATGTGGCGGAGCATAATCCCGTCAGAAGAATCTCCCAGGTTTACATGTACTGATACCGCATCTGCACCTAACTTTATAGCTTCTTCAACGGTGCAAACATCTACTTTAGCGTTGGGTTCAGGACTTAAAGAAGTACTTCCTGAAAGATGGATTATGAGCCCTATATCCCTGCCTGAACTGCGGTGACC
>CAIJMQ010000072.1 GCA_903821905.1 uncultured bacterium | reverse complement strand
CGCTTATTAAACATCCATAAACAAATGAGTCAATTCTTTCTATATAGAAATCTTGCAAGATTGGAGACTTGCAATAATCTTTGAGAGCGTTCTCTGTAGCAGAAAATAAATTATCAATTTTAGTACAAAAAATACTCATCATTTTGTTCTCTTAAGAAATTTGTACATTTAGCAGCATCCCATTATCAATTTGCTAGAGTTAGAATATACTGTTCTAACCCTTTTTCTTTAATCTTACGGGATACAACCAGTTCTAAAAATTGCCTATCAATCTGTGCCCACAAAGTACCCAAGTCGTTTATTTTGTTCTAAATCTAATTCATTCAGTAAATCAAAAAGAGCTACGGTATTCTCAATAATATCTCGAGCGTCCTCTTCGGTTAATTTTTCTTTACTATGGAATTGCCAGTGGGTTATTGTATCTTGTATCATTTTTTGAGTAATCATAACCTGCCTTATTTTTAACTAAACCAATTTATAAAACCTGAGGATAACTTTCCTGCTGAACAATATCTTATTTTGTCATAAACTTGGGAGATCCAGGTATAACCATCATACCTCCATCTTTTTTCTCTATAATTGTCTTGTCTGGAAAATTGTAGAATATTGTTCCATCCTTCATTGTAACGACTTGAGACTCGGCAGTAATCTTGATTAGCTTATAAAATCCAATGATAGATTTATTAAAGGCGAGCAGTAAGCCTCCGGTAACAATAAAAAAACAAAGTAGTCCAGCGACAACGTTTTGCCAAAATGGCATACCAAAAAATTTACTCAGCATTTCCCCTCCCTACAACCAGCAAAACAATACATAACTTTATCTTCATTTTCCCTTCCTTAGCGAAAAACAGCTGCCATTAGATCAATCATCGAAATCAGCAATCTTACTTACGGGTATCCTGATACCTTTTTGCGGGGGCAATGACATACTATGTAACCCATTCCTGAATTGCCCCATAAGTAGAAATATTTCTCTCATTTTATCGTAATCTAGTTCTATTCTTTGTCCTGGCTTAAACCATTTAATAAACTTACATTTCGACATGTCAGAACAGGCGATTCCATTGTTATGGACAATTGAGTTTCTCAGATATCTCATATCCCCCCAAAAATCACTCTTAACATGTTGATTGAGAATTTTTCTTACTTCATCTGAATTCTTTGAGCCCTTTCTTAAAACACCTATTGCGATACCAATTTCGATTCGAAGATATTCTTCCCAATAAGAATAAGCCGAAACTACGCACAGGTTTCCAAGCAATAGATAATTCTGTCCGTTTTCACAAACGCGCTTCTTCATAGCTCCTTGCTTCATCACAGGAGACGTAGCAATAGGAACAAAATCCTTTCCACATATATGTTTGTAAATCACAGAACAAGTATCTTGAAACTCAACACTAGCGCATTCATCATCCCCTAATAGTCTCTTCACATTTTCCTGTTTTGCCAATAACCGTTCATGAAGAATGGAGTAACCTGCGATACTATCCAGGTAAAGCGTGCTTAATGCTTCTAACTTTGAACCAAATTCCCAAAACAATTCCAGTAGTCTTTTATAATCCATAAGGAAAACACCAGTTTTAAAAGTTTTGGCGTTAACTAGTACTATCCGGGAAGCGTAGCAAGATATTGATCTGTTAAATATATAACCCCTGTTTCAGGAAGTTTTGGGAGCTCGACCCTATCTATAAATCCATATTTCTGAGCTTCTGTCGCCGTATATGTGGTTGTGTTCTGAAAAGCCTTTTTTATTGCTGATAAAGTTAGTGATTTTGTTCCTTTACTGGCAGTTTCTTTTTGAATTATCTTTTGTGTTTTTACATCGGTAGCGAGCAAGCTTGCTTTCTGAGTATCAATATCAAAAACGTTAAATTGTTCTGGTAATGCTGAGCGTGGAAGGGTTGTTTGATGAATCATAAAACTACAATCCGGGACTCCTATTCTATTTTGGAAACCAAGAAAAAATGGTACGCCTGCTGAAAAAACATTCCCCATGTTATATACTGTTGTCTTTTGAGGAATAGATTTTATAAAATTATACAAATTGACCGCACAGAATGGGCTACCTCCAATTGTTGAAAGATAAATAACATATTCAGAAATACCAACAGAGCTTTGCGCTTGATTACAAATAAAACCAACTAAAACATCTTCCATCTTTTTAGTAATTGCGGCACTGCACCAAATATGTTGAGGTTTTGTCGGTTGTTCTCCTGCCATGATTTTATTCTCCTCTCACCATTTTGAAGAAAGGCTCATATCTTTTCTTCCTTAGCATTCTAACTATCTACTCCCATTTATCTTTAGCTTTTGCTGCCTCTTTAGTCTGCCACTGCATGTTACTTGGTAAATCTGCTCCGCCTTTTTTAAGTGGGACTACATGGTCAACAACATATCCTTTTCGACCATTAGTATAACCAGTTTGTTTCATAAAGTTGGATTTAGCCTCAGAACTTCTTTTAATATGTCCGCTACTATCACGAGGGGCACTATAACTATATCGAGAAGTGTGTCCTCCATAAGATGATGTTTTGGTTTTGGGAAACGAGTTGCTATAAGAGCGACCACTTGAACGAAATCCACCACGGCTACCGCCACCTCTCGCAAAAACTATTGAGGAAACAAAAAATGAAACAATTAAAAGCAGAAAAGTTATAGTCAATATCTTTTTCATCTTATTTTTCTGTTACATTTTTATCTAGCACATCAGAATATAGTCGTGCGTAATATAATAAGTTGTCATTTCCATACTGCCCACCCCTACCTATATTAGGAAATGACAATAGTAGCTCGATTTGTGCTCTTGCCCATACATCGCTTGGGT
>CAIJMQ010000071.1 GCA_903821905.1 uncultured bacterium | reverse complement strand
TTGCTTTAAATCTATCTAACATACCTAATCCTCCTTTTTTATGATGGGGTTATTATATCTTACCTGTCAATTTTTTTCATCCTTTTCTACTAATTAGACAATTTTATTGCTAAATCCTTTGAATTATTTATACATTTACAGAGTAAATATATTTATCTCTACATTCTTTTTGGCACTTTCCATCCATTTTCCATATGCTTCGCTCACTTTAAAGTCGTAAAGTTTCTTTTTAATTAAATCCTTTACTTCGAGAATCGGTGTATATTGGGACGGTTTTTTGTCCTCTAACTTTATTATTTGATAACCCGCAGAAGTTTGTATGGGTTTGGTATATGCACCAATTACCATATTGTCAAGAGCTTCTTTTATTTGGGGATTAAGTTCTTCAAGTGAAACAAAACCAAGATCTCCTCCTAAAGATGCATTTGGTCCTTCTGAATATAATTTTGCAAGCGAAGAGAAATCTTCCCCCGTTTCAAGTTTTTGTGAAATTTCATTTACCCTTTTTTCTGCATCATTATTATCTGAAAGCTTAATCAAAATCTGCGAAATTTTTATCTGCCCTGGCATTAGAAAAGATTCTTTGTTTTCTTTATATGCATTTGTTATCTCTTCATCTGTAATTCTTATATCTTTGAGAATATTTAATCTAATAAACTTGCTGATTTTTATTCTAGATTTGGTCTTTTCTTTAAAATCAGCCAGTGTAATTCCTTCTTTTTTTAATCCTACGTAAAACTCATCAGACGTAGAGAATTTTTTCTTGAATTCCTCGATGTTTTTTTCAATCTCTTCGTCTGTTACTTCAATATTTGAATTTTCTGCATTTATTAGCAAGACTTTTTCTTCTATTGCATTGTTCAATATTTCTTCTTTTGCTTTATTTAATAACTTTTCAAGCTCATTCCCTCTATAGTTTTTTTGGTAATATTCTATAGCCGGCGCCAATTTTTCTTTTAGTTCAGAGTATGTAATTATTTCCTTATTCACTGTTGCAGCAATATAATCAACAATCTCCGAATATCCACTTGTAATAAATAATATCTGAAAAAGGATTACCAGAGAAAAAAGTTTAAAACTTTTCATATTGTCGGATATTGTAATCTATCGTAGAAATTCTTGCAATAATGCTAATGTTTCCTTGATAATTTTCTCATAGTTTGAATCATTTTGTAAAACAAGAAAACTTAATTCTTCTTGTGCGGTAACAGAAACTTTCTTGGCATATTTCGAAGATAGGAGACCTATTTTACTTTGTAGGTTTTGTTCTTTAGTAAATCTTACTAAAATATTGTCACCCTTTTTTGTAATATGTTCAATATCAGCCCTTTGAGCATTTATTCTAATTTGGGAGATATCAAGTAGTAATTTCGTCCAAAGAGGTATGTCTCCAAACCTGTCTTTTAATTCCCTCTGTATTTCAATAATTTCCTTTTCTTCGTTCAGTTCGGCGATTCTTTTATAGATAGATAACTTAATTGATTCATCGGATACATAACTCGAAGGTATATATGCAGAAATGTCCAAATCTATTGTAGGATTTATTTGTTTGGTTATTTTCTTGCCTTTTAATTTATCAACTGAATCTTTCAATGTTTTCATATACAGTTCAAGACCAACCTTCATTATATGTCCGTGTTGTTCTTCACCAAGAATATTACCGGCACCTCTAATTTCTAAATCCTGCATTGCCAATTGAAAGCCAGAACCAAGATGTGAAAATTCTTCCAGCGCACGCAATCTCCTTTTCGCTTCAGCGGGAAGAAATTCTTGAGGAGGAACTAAAAGATAAGCATAAGCCTGCAATTTATATCTACCTACCCTACCCCTTAGTTGATAAAGGTCTGCTAAGCCGAACTTATATGCATCGTTTATAATTATTGTATTCGCATTGGGTATATCTAGACCAGATTCTATTATAGTTGTAGTAACCAGTACGTCTATTCCTTTATTAATAAAAAGAACCATCATCTTTTCCAATTCTTTTTCATGCATTTGCCCATGAGCAAATCCTACTCTTGCATCAGGAACAAGATCTTTTACAAAATCTGTAATTTGGGTTATGTTTTCCACTCTATTATGCAGGAAAAAAACTTGTCCGCCTCTTGTTATTTCGTTTCTAATAGCTTCTTTGACCAATTCTTTAGAAAACTCAGCCACGATAGTTTTGACCGCCAATCTATCACGAGGCGGTGTATTTATCATGCTAAGTTCTCTTATACCTGAAAGTGTTATATAAAGAGTTCTGGGGACAGGTGTAGCAGTTAGAGTTAGCACATCAACTGTCTTCCTTAAGATTTTCAGTTTCTCTTTATGTAAAACTCCAAATCTCTGTTCTTCATCGACAATTACAAGTCCCAGCTCTTTAAAACTTATATCTTTCTGTAAAAGTCTGTGTGTCCCGATTACTATATCTACATTACCATTTTTTAAATCACTGATGATTTTACGTTGTTCTTTCCGTATCTCAAACCTGGACAGCATCTCCACTCTGATTGGATAATCTTTCATTCTATCCTTAAAATTTAACCAATGTTGTTGTGCGAGAATAGTCGTCGGAACCAATATGGCAACCTGTTTATTATCCATCACCGCTTTAAAAGCTGCCCTTATAGCTATTTCTGTTTTTCCATAGCCAGCATCTCCACAAAGTAATCTGTCCATAGGTGTGTGTTTTTCCATATCTTCTTTAACTTCCTGTACTGCTTTGAGCTGGTCACCGGTCTCCTCATATATAAAAGACGCCTCAAATTCTCTTTGCCACTGGGTATCAGGAGAAAAAGCAAAACCTTTTTTTGCTTTTCTTGTAGCTTCCATATTAAGAAGATCAAAGGCTATATCTCTACAAGCTCTTGAAACTTTTTCTTTCTCGTATCTCCACTGAGAAGAACCAAGATGTGAAAGTTTAGGACTTCTTCCCTCAAGTCCAATATATTTATGTAATAAACTCAATCCTTCAACAGGTACATATAAAATAGCTTCTGCTTCATACTCAACCATGAGACATTCTTTCTTTTTGCCTTCAATTTTAACTTCGTTTAAACCCAAGTATCTGCCTATCCCGTGAATCAAATGAACCACATAATCCCCTCTTTTAATATCAAATACAGATGATATACTTTCTCCGCCTTTAAACTTATGGAACGGTCTTTGGAACTTATAACGAGAAAAAATCTCTTTATCTGTTAAAATCACAAATTTCAGGCAAGAGATGAGAAAACCAGAATCTATTCTTCCGATTTCCAAATGTGTGTTACTTTTGGGGTATAATCCTTTCTCTTTCAAGATTTCTTCAAGTCTTTCCCTTTCTCCTTCATTATAAGAAACCGAATAAATACTGAATTTATCTTTCTGCCATTCTTTTATCTTCTCCTGTACCGTATCTAAACTAACTCCAATACCTTCCAGAGATTGAAACGGTAGAGAAAAGATTTTTGAATATATACCAATCGGTTTTTGAGGTATCTCTGATGTAAAGAATATATTTTTTGGAGAGAGTTCCTTCCTCATTCTTGCCCATTTGAAAAAATAAGTTTCAAGAAGATTTCCATATCCTTTTTCTTCCCATAACTTGTTAGATTGTTCCTGAAGTTCAAAACTATCTTGTAGACATATAACCGTATTTTTAGGTAAGTAAGATAAAATTGTGAAGTTCTTTTCTCCAGAAGATATATCACCTCTTGGAAGAATAATCGCTTCTTTGCGTTTAATTGTGGATTTCTGGGTAGTTGGGTCAAAATGGCGAATTGATTCTATCTTTTCATCTGAAAATTCTATTCTTAAGGGGTCATCATAAAAATAAGGGAAAATATCTAAAATAGAACCGCGGAGTGCCCAATGTCCTCTCTCTTCAACTATATCTTTCCGCTCATAACCCAACTGGTCTAATTTTTTAATTAATTTCTCTCTTCTACTCTCACCAATTTTAAAGTGAAATATAGAAGAAACAAAAGACGAAGAAGATGTCATTCTTTGGATAAAACTTTTAAGTGGAATCACTACTAAAGGATAAGAATTGTTATTTAAGATTCCATATAGACTGGTTACTCTTTCATTAAGCGTTTCTTCATAAACCGTATCCGAGCTCTTGAGTAAAAAATCACAACTTGGAAGATAATAAGTCCCTTCAGGTGCAAATTCTTTTATATCAGTAAATAGGCTTTGCGCCTCTTCTTCATCTTTAAGCACAACAAGAATCGTAGTCTTGAGTTTCTTCTTAAGTCCTGCAAGCAGAAAACCCAATCCGGTCCTATATGCTCCACGTATCCAAATCTTTTCATGATTTTTAAGCGAAGAGATAATATCCTTGAATGCCTGCCATTTATAAAGATGTTCAGTTATATTTTCAAGAGAATTTGACATGTTAGTTTATATATTTATATATTATACGGTGTCTTATCTTAAATATAAAAGGGAGATATTATGGAAAAACTGAGACAACTAATAGTTTCAAGAACAGTATTTAGTATAGTCTTATTTTTATGCATTTGTTATGTTAATACCTATTCCCAGGAAAAAACAGTAAGTAATTTCAAAGCCATCAGCCCAGTAGATGCAGTCAAGAAAATGAATCCAGGCTGGAATCTTGGCAATACACTGGATGCAACACCAACAGAAAGCTCATGGGGTAATCCACCTATAGAAAAATATACATTTGATGACATTAAAAATTCGGGTTTTAAAAGCATTCGGCTCCCTGTAACTTGGACAGATCATATTGGTCCTGCACCTGATTATAAGGTTGACCCCAAATGGATGGACAGAGTCGAACAAGTTGTAGATTGGGCACTCGCAAAAGATTTTTATGCAATAATCGATATTCATCATGATTCTTGGACATGGGTGTCAAAAATGGCAATTGACCCGGAAACAGGTAAATATGTGAATGATTATGACAATCAGATAATTAAACTTGAAAAACTCTGGGAGCAGATAGCGGAAAGATTCAAAAATAAGAATGAGAAATTGATACTGGAAATTATTAACGAACCCAATAACGGAGATTGGGAGGGAGTTAAGATAGAAAAACCTACAGACCCTAACAATCCTGAAACATTGCATGATTTAACCCACAAACAAATGGATGACCTTACCAACAGGATTCTTAAAATAATCCGTTTATCAGGCGGTTATAATGATAAACGTCTTGTTATGGTTTGTGGATTACTAAATGATAGCGAGAAAACATTAGAGTCTTTTAAAGCACCACATGACAAATATATAATCCTTTCAGTTCATTATTATGCACCATGGGATTTCGTGAGTAATGGATGGGGGAAAATTACTTGGGGTACAAGTAAAGACAAAGAATATCCTGATAGAATTTTTAAGCAACTTTATGAAAAATTCGTTAAAAACGATTTGCCTATTGTTGTAGGTGAATGGGGTACTTTGGCAAAAAGCGACACGTTATCAAAATGGTATTATCACGATTATATTGCCAAGACTGCGTATAAATATGGTATGACCTGTATGTGGTGGGATAACGGAGAACACTTTGATAGAAAAAACAGAGTTTGGAGAGATGAAACAATTAAAAACATAAGTGTAAACGCAGGGTTAGGCATCCCAAATTCATTTGTAATTCCTTTGGACAATTATTTTCAGATAAATACTAATGTTTATGATTTGAAAGTTAAACTGGAGTTAAACGGCAATCAATTGGTTGGCATTTATAACGAGGAATATAATTTGATTAATGGTGTTGATTACACATTGGACACTAAACATTCAACGGTAACTATCAAACAAAATTATCTTAAAAAATTACTCAAGTCGGGAAAACTGGGATTATCCGCAACTTTAAAGTTTGATTTTTCCCAGGGTGTTGACCTTCCGATGTACATTATCCAATACGACTTGCCGAAACTCGCTGAAGATTCCATAACAGTTGACAAGAGTAAAGGCGAGATTAAATCGGACATGAGGATTCTCGTATCCTTCAATGGCACTAAACTGGCTACTGTGAAAGTGGTTGATAAAACCAATAAGAAACCTGTGGTTGAAAAAGACACCCCTTATCTTAAAATGCATGACCATTTTGATTATGACGAAACAGGTATTATACTCAAGAAAACAGTACTAAATTCACTAAAAGCCGATTCATTGATAACTCTTGAATTTTGGCCTAGAGATATCAAGATTGAAATAAAAATAAATGTTTTAAACAAGCCAATTGAACAAGAAAAGGGAGATAAATAATATGGTTTTAAAATCAATCAAGATTGCAACAGTATTTAGTGTAGCCATATTTTTATCAGGTAGTTGTTATGTTAATACCTATTCCCAGGGAAAAACGGTAAGCAAGTTCACAGTCATCAGTCCAATAGATGCAGTCAAGGAAATGGACCCCGGTTGGAATCTGGGTAATACATTGGAAGCAGTCCCAACAGAAGGTTCATGGAATCCACCTGCAGAAGAATATACATTTGATGATATTAAAAATTCTGGTTTTAAAAGTATACGACTCCCCGTAACTTGGACTGCACATATAGGACCTGAACCTGATTATAAAATTGATCCGAAATGGATGGATAGAGTAGAACAAGTTGTTGACTGGGCCCTTGCAAAAGACCTTTATTTAATACTTAATGCTCACGGTGAGACTTGGATGTTGATGTCAAAAGAAAACCTGGAAAAAGATCCAGAGGCAACTATGTCCAAATTTTATAAAATTTGGTCGCAAATAGCAGAACGCTTTAAGACAAAAAATGAAAAGCTGCTTTTTGAAGTAATTAATGAACCCGATGGCACTCCTGCACAAGTCAACGAAATTAATCACCGTGTTCTAAAGATAATCCGAGATTCTGGCGGCAACAATGAATATCGGCTTGTAGTTCTGCCGTCAAGATGGACAAACACAATAGATGCAGTTACTAACTTCATCACTCCTGATGACGACCATATAATTCTTACGTGCCACTATTACACATGGCCCTTCTTTTTACGTGGAATGCCAACATGGGGAACAAATAAAGAAAGGCAAAGTCTTGCAAACGAATTTAAAAATTTGAATAATAAATTTGTCAGGAATGGTATTCCTGTTATCATAGGTGAATTCGGTGCAGATCAAACTAACGAGGCTTATTACCTTTGGTTTTATCTTGACAGTATTGTCCAGACTGCTCATAAAAACGGAATTGCAACCATGCTATGGGATAACGGTGGTGGATTTGGAGGATTCAACCGTGCTAAACGTGTATGGACAGACCCTGTTATTCCCAATATTATCGTTAACGCAAGTAAAGGAATTCCAAATTCATTCGTTATTCAACCAACTATTTATATAGAAGCAAACAAGACACTAACAGATTACACAGTCAATCTGGAATTAAACGGAAACCAGCTTAAAGATATTCAAGATGGAAAATACAGTCTTATTAATGGTATTGATTATATACTAACTAACAACAATTCTAGAGTAACTATTAAGAAAGAGTATCTGAGAAAATTGATTCAACTGGAGCCAATTGGTTTAAATAATACCTTGACCTTTAAATTCTCTCAAGGGGCAGATCAGATTGTAAAATTCATACAGTATGAACAACCTGTCATTTCAAAAACATCCATTACTATTGACCCAACATTGAAAGAACAGTCCGATTTGACCATACCTATTGATTTTAAAGGTCTTCAGCCGGCTTATGTTTCGGTAGTAGGAAAAGTAACACATAAATCACTTAAGGGCTATACACCATATCTCGATGACGGTAATGTATGGTATAAGGATAACATGACCAATGCTGTTCTATCGGGCAAATGGGTATTAGGTCAGATAAAAGAAGATAGTGTAATTACCTTCCAATTTTGGCCAAGAAATGTTAAAGCTGAAATAGATGTGACAGTTTTGGCAGAAAATCCTTCTACTCCTGAAACAAAATAATAATTTCAATACTCTGCGGGGTAATTGGAACTGCGTTCCGGTTAAATAATATCTGCTACGACTTTTCTTCTGAAGTATATTAAGAATGGGATTATTACCATTATAATTCCAGATATTATAAGCGGCCACTGGTTGCCATGGTGGTCACCGATATAGCCGAATAACATAGTGCTCAGGAATGAACCGATACCCATACACAAACTAATAAATGCAGCGCATCCACCTATAGTACGGACATGGAATATTTTAGGTATACCGTAATAGAAAGCAAGGAAAACAAAACCATCCCCTATTTCATGCCCTGTGCGAAACAAGAAAGAAAGATATACATTATTGATAGTCATAAGGATATGAAAAAGCCCGCCCATAAAAAAACCGAGCATAAGAAGTAATTGTAAATCTTCAATTATCTTTTTCTGAAATAAAATCACACCCAGATAAGCACCCAATCCTACAAAGATATATCCTAAACCTGTATATAATCCTATTCCTTGAGTACTTAAGTGTAGATTATGTTTGAGAAATTTTGGATATGCAACAGTTTCAGCACCCCAATGAAAACTCGATAAAAAAAATATAAATATAAGAAATATAACTTGGGGTTTGAAAAGAGCTATCTTATAATCCTCAAGTTTTATCGCCATTGTCTCTGTTTTGGGAATAAAATAAGAGAAAAATGCCAATATTAAATTACCAAAGGCAGCTACAATAAACACATGCCAGAAACTAAAACCCGCTATGATATAAGCTCCCATAATCATACCTATACTCATAAACATAAAATTAACAAGTTGATATTGCCCAGCTTCTACAGGGGATTCTTTCTTACTGATTTTAAAAAACATGGATTCCTTTGCCACACCGATAAAACGGCCTCCAAAACTACCTACAAAAGAAAACATACAAAATATCACAAGAGATTTAGAAATAATAAACCCCAGAGAACTAATCCCACCCAATAGAAAACTAAACATCATAATATAAGCGATGGGTTTCTTATCCGTGGAAATACCCATTGGTAGCGATAAGATGAGCGTTGATAATGATGCAAACATTGTATACAGTCCAAACTGGACACCAGAATAACCCAACTGCTCAAAATAAAGAGGAAGAAAATATCCAACAATTCTTCCAAAAAAACCATGCAGGGCTACTATTATAAGAAAAAACAAGAAAGGTTTTCTGTTTGCTACAGAATTGATAGTTAATTCTTCTGGTCCCATTTATTTTATTAAGATTATAACTTGGCTATTTATTACCTGATATCTATTATTTTTTCCAATTTTATATCTGCAGAAGAACTACCTATCATAATTTTTATTTTTCTCTTCCCTACAACAAAATCGTCCTTCTTTACATTCCAATACGCAAGGTTTTCAGCTTTCAAAGGAATTTGAATTGTTTTCTTTTCATTTGGTTTGAAAGTTACGCGTCTAAATCCTTTCAACTCTTTTATTGGCCTTACTAATTTAGAATTTAGGTGTTTAATATACATTTGAATTACTTCATCCCCTACCCGATTGCCAATATTCTGAATATCCACATTTATAATAACCTCACCTGTCTTATTAAGAGTTTCAGAACTAACACGTAGATTGGAATATTTAAAAGTGGTGTAACTTAATCCATAGCCGAAAGGATAAAGCGGCTCATCTTTGAAATACATGTATGTTCTGCCGTTTCGAATATTGTAATCCATCATATCAGGCAATTGTTCCATTGATTTTGGCCAAGTCTGTACTAATCTTCCTGCCGGATTATAATCTCCAAAAATTACATCAGCCAAAGCACTACCCAATTCCTGACTACAATGAGTCATGTGAACTATTGCGGGCACATTTTTCTGCGTCCAATTAATTGTAAACGGGAAACTGCTGATAAGTACAACAATAGTATTTGGATTTGCTTCATAGATTTTTTTAACTAATCCTTCTTGTTCCAATATAATAATACGACGGTCTACCGCTTCTTTGCCATTACTCGGAACTGAACATATACCGAAATCAGCATTGCAGGTTGGATGATTTCCCACGCAAACAATAGCTATATCTGATTTCTTTGCTAGTTTAACAGCTGCATCCGTGCTTTCATCATCAGTATAATTCACAGTAACCTCATTACCAACTTTATTCTTTATTCCTTCAATAGGAGTAATTGTGTAGGGAGGCGTCCCGCTATACCAATCCAAAAGAACTTTATTAGCAAGTGGACCTATAACAGCAATGGATTTTAATGCCCCTTTATTTAAAGGTAAAAGATCATTTTTATTTTTCAGTAACACAATAGTTTTTCGAGTCACTTCTCTTGCAATGGTTTTATGTTTTTCACTCAGCCAAGGTTCCTTGGTATCGCTTACTCCTATACTGTTATAAGGAACATCTTCAACTGGGTCAAGCAATCCAAGTTTGAACATAACTCTGAAATTTCCTCTGATAACATTGTCAATTTCTTTTTCAGTCATATACTTATTTACAAGTGCACCGTAAACACCTTCCCGATAAAATTGGTCCAAGAACTGGTTGATGCCGGCTTTCAAACATCCAACCGCTGCCTTATTCAAATCCGGGTAATAATGATGGTCACGGACTAACATTACAAAAGCTCCGCCATCCGTGCAGATAATTCCGTCCTGTCCCCATTTTTTTACAGTGATATCTTTTAATACGGGATTCACTGTGCACGGAATACGATTATAAGCATTGTAAGCTGCCATATATGCTCTCGAGCCACCCTCAATTACTCCCATTCTAAATGGCACTGCATAATATTCGTGAAATAATCTATCATCAAAATCAGAGGATGAACTCCCGCGTTTATCCTCATTACTATTTGCCAAAAAATGTTTCATCAGTGAAGCTGTCTGCCAATACTTGGGATGGTCGCCCTGCAATCCTTTAACAAAAGCAACCGTCATTGTGCCGTTAAGCCAAGGGTCTTCGCCGAAACATTCCTCTGTTCTTCCCCACCGCGGGTCTCGCCCCATATCAGCATTAGGAGCCCTTACAACTAATCCGCCCCTTTTATATTTTTCATTTTGAAACATGTATCTGACTTCATAACCTTCAACGGAAGCGACCTGTTTTATTATGTCCACATCCCATGATTCAGCTAACCCTATTGCCTGCGGGAAAATTGTTGTCAGAGCAGGATTCCTCTGCCCCCAATTGCTTGGTCCCCCCATTGCCAATCCGTGAAGCCCTTCAACATGGTGTGTACCTTTAATGCCCAAGCGAGGTACACTTGGATCTGTGCTTAAACACGCGACTTTCTCATCTAATGTAAGTAGTGAAATAATATTGTCAATTCTCTTTTCAACTGGTAAATCAGGATTTTGAAAAGGATATTTTTTTGCTGAAAGATTTATTTGTTTGTCTGGTTTTTTAGTTTTCATTTTAGTTACTCTGGATTATTTTTTTATTTCACGGGGTCGGCATACAGAATACCTCTTCCGTTAGTGCCAATATATACACGTCCATAAACACGTGGGTCACCAATAATAACTTGACCAAGCCACCCATATTGATGCTGGTCGTCATTTATACGCACCCAATTACTTCCTTCATTATCAGAACGGAAAACTCCTCTTATGTTCCCTATCTTTCCTGTTATGTAAATAGCCGGATAATCTTCATTCAGTGCGGATTTCCCGAAACCCAATGCGTATGCTTCCTGCACATTATCCAACTTGGTAAAACCAACATCAGGGTTTGTAGAATGATACATTCCTCCTTTACCCATTGCCAGCCACAAATCGCTTTCTTGAGTCGATACCGCATATAACCTGCCACGTTCATTTGGTTTAGAAAGAATGTCTGTTCCCTTGACAGAAAAATTTATTCCTCCATCAGTGCTGATATATAAATCTCCAGTATATGAATCGAAAGCATAGAATTTATTCGGATTAATTCGGTCAGAGATTACGCTGATATTTTCTTTAATTCCATTACATTGTATCCATGTCTTACCCCTGTCATGTGAATAGTATGGCAATGTTCTCCAAATAGACCATATAAAAGTATTTCCATCGGCAGAAACAGCAATTTTTCCACCACCTGTTTTACTTGGTTCACTTTCAAATGAAATCCAAGTTTTTCCTCCATCTAATGAATATGAACCATGATTCTTAGCTTCTCCCCTAACATTTCCAACACGGACTATAATAGACGGGCTTTTTTCAGCAAAATCAAGACCTGTTCCGGTAGTTAAGATAGGATTAGAAATTAAACCTTTACGAGGTGAAATTGTTAAATCATCATGTACGAATCCACCGAGATCACCTATTCCACTTATTAGATGTACTCCAGACGGAGGACTAATAAGGTCAAGAACAGCGGTTTCTTCTAAACCCCCGGCATATACTTTCCAATAAATAGTATCGCTTGAATCAATATCAGTAATATTTTCAGAACCCCAGATGGTAGCACCTGTAACATAAAGAACACGGTTAGGATCGAACGGGTCGATTTCAACATCTCCTATCCAGTGTCCGAATTCGGCTGATTCTCGTCCCCAATTTAGATACGGAGAAACGGAACTATCACGCACGGATTTAGCTCTAATGCTCTTCCATGTAATTCCCCCATCTGTACTGCGGAAAATATCATCACCAGGTTTCCAGCGGTCTAATGTAGAAACCATCAACGTTTTAGGATTGGAAGCATCTACAGTCAAACCGGCATAACCAAAACTTCCTACTTCTTCATTACTTAAATCAGGCATAATAGGTGTTATATCGGTCCAAATATTGTTTTTAGTATTATATTTCCAAACCGCACCTTTGCTCACACCATTTGGACCGGGACCATTACTATAGGTCAGATATAACATGCCATCTGAAGTAAAAACACCATGGTGAGGAATCAAACCGTTTTCTTTAGCCTGACCTGGAACAGGGTTCCAAGTGTTTCCTCCGTCATTACTGCGATAAAGATTTATATCAGTATCTGCTACTCCGACATAAATATTCGGTGTCGGTTTTTGGAATATTCCGCTTGATTTGTCAAACAAGATAAAAGCAATCCCAATACCGTTGGCGCTATTACCCACTGGGAAAGTATAAACTTTATTCCAGGTAGCGCCGTAATCTAGACTTCTCCATAATCCGTCTTTACGAGAGCCGAAATATAGAATACTATTTTTGTTTGGGTCTATAGCTAACCTTTCCCCCATTGAACGGCCATTTTCATTGCCGCCCATCTTAAACGGCATATCAGCTCGCTGCCATGTTTGACCTTGGTCATCGGAGCGGAAAATAGCACCGTTACTAAAATCAGGATTTGGCCGACTATAAGTTCCACATGCCAAATATACACGGTTAGCATCTACAGGATCCGCAGCAATACTCTCGATACCCATCAAATTCCAGTCCTCCCAGCTCAGCCAATCATTTAAAGGAATCCAACGTTTTGTGTCTGCATTCCATTTGTAAGCTCCACCGATATCTGTTCTGGCATAAATCAGGTCTTTCTGTTTTGGACTGAAAATAATTCCTGTCACAAATCCGCCACCGACTATCTCAACA
>CAIJMQ010000070.1 GCA_903821905.1 uncultured bacterium | reverse complement strand
CCCTGAAAGATTTTAACGAAGAACGATTGGCTTTGTCGTAGGAAGACTTAAAAATGAAAGGGATATCAAGTTTATCACAAATTTTTTTGATTTCTTCTGCTGTATATATTGGGATTTTTTCGTTTTCAATAACACAAGGACCAGCAATTAGAAAAAGAGGATTATCTCCGCCTATTTTAAAATTACCAATATCTATTTCTTTCGTTTCCATAACTTGAGTTCTCGGATTATTCCAAATCATATCTAAGAAGTCAATCTTCGTTCATAATAAATAAGCTATATTTTAAGCTTTTAATGCTTATGGCTAATAACTTAAAGTTCCAAATGAAATTTGACATAGAAAAGAAAAAACAATAAAATACTACGTTTCAAAAAAGTTCTTTTAACTTCATTAATATAACTTTACATGGGAAAAGACGAACTAATTGCAGGTTTAAAAATACTTTGTCAAATACAACAAATTGATTTGGAATTAAAAGATTTACAGAGTAAGCTTGATAATATTCCCCTCCAAATATCCCGCTGGAAAGATGAGCTTGAGAATTACAAAAAAGAAATCACAGAAAACAAGAAAGAAATAGAAAAATCCACCATAGAAACAAAAGAAAAAGAAATTGAACTTAACAGCAATCAAGAAACTTTAAAAAAATATAATGCACAGCTCTACGTTGTAAAAACAAACAAGGAATACTCATCGCTTTTACACGAAATTGAAGAAATCAAAAGAAAAAATTCCCACATAGAAGATGATATCCTGGAATCAATGGAAACTATTGATTCAAAAGAAAAGGAACTGAAAGAAAAAAGAAAAAAATCAGAAGAGTTACAAGAAGAATTTAACAGAAGAGAAAAAGAAGAAAAAGGAAAAGAAAAAGACCTGAATGAAAAACTTGCCCAGAAAAAGAACGAAAGAGAAAAGGTAATAGTAAATACTGAACAATCTTTATTGGCTAAATACCAAAGAATATCAAAATCAAAAGATGGGCTTGCTATAGTATCGCTTATAGGAAATTGCTGCGGAGGTTGTAATGTGGAAATTCCTCGACAGACACGTAACGAGATAAAATTAGGTTCAAAAACAATTACCTGCGAAGGCTGCGGAAGAATTCTCTACTGTGAAGAAAGCCTCAAGTAAATCAGACTACTCAAAAACCGAAGAACGGAAAAACCTAAGAACAAAAATATTTATAGATCCATCAATTTTAAAGTTCTTCTTTTCCTCGGTTGAATTTCAATCATTTCTAAACTAAAATAACATTATAATGAAAAGTGATAATCGCTCATTGACAATTTACATAGACGGAGCTTGTATTGGTAATCCCGGCAAAGCAGGTGTAGGAATAGTGATTTACAATGAAGAAGGGACAAAGATAAAAGAAATTTCAAAAAGCATAGGTATGGCCACAAATAATATAGCTGAATATACAGCCCTTCTTTTTGCACTCCAGGAAGGATTACTCTTGGGTTATAGAGAAAAAATAACCGTCTATACAGATAGTGAACTTTTATATAAACAGATTAAGGGAGAATATAAAATAAAAAACGATACCTTAAGAAATCTTCTTTATCTTGCACAACATTTAATTACCGGCTATAAAACATTTCAAATAGAACATATCAAGAGAGAATCAAACAAAATAGCAGATAAATTAGCATCTCAATCCGTAGATTAAATTCTTAAATCAATAAATTAAAATCCCTTAAAGCAGATCAGGTGACTACTCCGACACTTGTGTCGGGGAGGAAAGTCCGGGCTCCATAGGGCATGGTGTTCCGATGTTATGTCGGAGCCTAGCAATGGGAGGAAAGTGCCACAGAAATTATACATCTCTGATTTAAATATCGGAGTAAAGGTGAAATGGCGTGGTAAGAGCACACCGTCCCGATTTTATATCGGGAGAGGTAAACCCCACCAGGAGCAAGGCCAAATAGAAGAGCAATGGAAACTGCCCGTTTCCTTACGACTCTCGGGTAGGCTGCTTAGAGAAATTGTCACCGAATACAGAACTCGGCTTATGATCTGCTTTAAGGGTTATTTTTACAGCTAAAAACGAAAATGTCCCGAAGAGATTCAGAAAAACCCCTTCGGGACATAATTAAATTTAGATTCTAAATCCCCAAGTTCTGATTAATAACCACCCGCTGTCCATCCAGGGAAAGGACAATATTCAGGCATATTTTGTATCTGTTTGGGCCCATTTTCGTAATATGTGAACACTGCAGTTTTACAATTCTTCATGCTGGATGGTATAAGAATTACATGCCCATCAAGGCATCCTCCAGTAGAATCATTTACATGACGAGGTTCGACCACATCTGCAGCACATAAGAGAGGGTCATTAATTACAGATGCAAGGCCAGACATTCCGCAGTCACCTGTCACCAATCCAGTATTTTCTTCAGCAAACATTACTGTTCTGCTCAGTCCAGGGAAAGTTGAAAGTTTTCGATGCATGCCCGGCAGCGCAGCAGTCTGATAATATAGAGAAGGAGTCATTCCATTTGTAAGTCCACCACTGTAGGGTGCACACCATGTTCCAGATGCCACAGTATAGTCGAACGTACGTTTTGGATACAACCCCTTTCCAGCATTTTTCTGGATTGTACTTGGACATAGCCAGAAAGCAGGGTTATTTAAATAATTACCTGTAGCAAGAAGACCGGTATATGTACCAGAATTGGTTGAAACACAGGCACAGTGTTGCAAAGCTCCAGGTGCATTTATAGTACAGGTGCCTGGAGGGACTGCAGTAATGACACCATTGGGCCCTGCTAGATAGTCATTCCAGTCAGTCGCATATAGTGCATTAGCAAGCACCAGTTGACGCAAGTTATTCATACAGCGTGCTCTTTGTGCTAAGTCACGTGCTCTATTTAAAGATGGAAGCAGTACTGCCGCCAAAATTCCTATAATTGCTACTACTACAAGAAGCTCT
>CAIJMQ010000069.1 GCA_903821905.1 uncultured bacterium | reverse complement strand
CGGTTGCCATCAGGCTCAGATTGCTCAACCACAGGGGCTTTCATAACCGGTTTTACCTCTTTTTTTATTTCAGGAACTTTCTTCTCTTTAACTGTTTTTGGATTGACAGTTTCATTTGAGATTTCATTTTCTGCCGGTTCAAGATGAATATCGCTGGCTTTTTCTTCTACCGCCCTGTAAATAATAGAATTCACATATCTTACTACAGGCGGGTCTTTGACTTGAACTTTTAATTGGGCTAAATCCACACCTTCTTTTTCTGCAGTCTCTTCAGCTTCCGCAACAAAGCTTATATCATTTAAATCCGTGAGATCGGTTGCAACATCACTTTCACCATAATATTTTTCTATGGCTTCCAATATCTCTTTCTTTGTAGATATCAACGGGATTACTTCATATCCCGTATTACTTCTTATATTATCAATAGCTACTATATTTGTCGGGTCAGACATCACCACATTAAGATAGGAATCCTCATGTGATATAGCAATCAGGCAAAAGTGCCGAGCAAGTTTTTCGGGTATAATTTTTGCCGTTTCATCTTCAATTTCTTTAATGTGCTGGGATAAATGGATAAAGGGGAATCTTCTTACTAATGCAAAAATTTCTTCCACCTCTCTGGGAGAAGCCAACTTCATTTCTAATATTACTTCCTGAAATTTCTTATTCTGCTTTTTACTTTCTTCCTGAGCTTTTTTTAAGTTTTTTACATTTATTATTTCCCTGTCTATAAACAAATCTTGAACATAGTTGTCTTCTATTTCTGATTGAATCTGGAGAGCTTCTTTTAACTGTGCAGACGTGATGAGCTTGCGACTTACAAGAATTTCACCTAGTTTCTTCTTTTCTTTTATCTCAGTCATAGGATAACGATATTATATCATCCATTTCCTCTATTTCAAGAAATTAATTCTTTCTAAAAATTGATTAGTTAAGATAAAGAATTTATAATCCTTTTTTAAAAATATAAAAACTCAAGGGAGGGAAATGCAATATAAGTATTTAGGTGATAACCAAATAAAAATAAGTAAAATAGCATTGGGTACATGGCAATTCGGCGGTCAGCGTGGCTGGGGTTCTTTCGATATAAGTGAAGGTCAAAAAATCATAGATTATTGTATAGAAAGAGGCATTAATTTATTAGATACTGCCGAGGCATATGGTGAAAGTGAAAACATCTTAGGGGGACTTCTTAAAGGCAAGAGAGATAAATTTATTATCGCTACAAAAATCGGTGGAAACAATTTTGATTACAATACGGCAAAATTACACTTAGAAAAAAGCCTTAAAAAACTGCAAACCGACCATGTGGATTTATATCAGATACATTGGCCCAAGATGAAACATTTGTGGCATAGGGAAGATATGGGAAGAAAGGATTATGAAAATATTTTTAATGCTATGACAAGATTGAAAAAAGACGGTTTAATTCGTTTTGCAGGAGTGAGTAATTTCAGAATCCATCACTTAAAAGAATTCTCGAACGAAGCGCTTGATTTTATAGTTTCCAACCAAGTTCCCTATTCGGTTCTATGGCGATGTTATGATGTTGACCAAACCGCAGAATTCTGCGAACTAAATAACATCAGTTTCCTTGCTTATAGTCCTCTGGCTCAAGGGCTTTTAACCGGAAGATTTGAAAAGAACACTGAAATACAAGAAGGAGTGAGAAAGGCAAATATTTTGTTTAATGAACCTCTTTATTCAAAAGCACTGGAAGTCGTGAAGGGAATCAAAAACATTGCAAACCAAATTGGAGCCACTCCAAGCCAAGTTGCTCTAAAGTGGGCTATGGAAAAAGAAATTGTTGCTACGCTACTCGTTGGCGCAAGGAAACTAAAACATTTTGAAGAAAACGTTAAAGCAGTCGATATCAATTTAAGCCCAGAACAGATAAATCACATAGACAAGTTAAGTTTAGAATTCCAAAAAGAACACCTATTACCAACACTTGAACTCTGGATAGGCAATTGTCTACAGGAAGACCTTGATAAATATGGGTTAAAAAAACCTTGGTAGAACTACAAGAAAAACTGCCAAAACTTTTCCTGATACAATTGCTTGCAGTAAATTATCTTTTACTATAGAATCTCACTAACTATTTCGACTAATAAAAGTTTAAAGAACGGGGCGTAGCGCAGCCTGGCTAGCGCACTTGGTTTGGGACCAAGGGGTCGGTGGTTCGAATCCACTCGCCCCGACCAATAATTAAATATAATAATAACTTTTTTCAGCACTTTGTTCACAAAGGAGAGAAAAAATGTATGATACAAAGATAAGCAGATATTGGGTTTGTTTGACTGCAGTTATATTTTTATTTCTAAGTCCTGCAAGATATGTTCTATCAGGGGAAGTAGAGCAATCACAATCTCAACAGACATCCGAAACAAAAAAATTGAGAGATGAAGAACTCGCTCGAAAAAAAGAAGAAAAGGAACAGCGGAAAAAACTGGAAGCGGACCAAAAAGAGAAAAAGCTCCAACTTAATGAACAGGCAAAGAGCTTATACCAAGAAGGGATTGCTCTCTACAATTCCAAGAACTACACAGAATCACAGAAAAAATTCGAGCAGACAGCACAGGTAATTCCTCACTATTCAAGAACCGATTATTATCTTGGTCGTATTCCCAAAGATATACAAAGGGAAAAAGAACAGTTGGAAAACAAAAAGAAACGCCAAGAAGAGTTAGCACGTAATAAAGCCGACCAGGAACAACAAAAGAACCTTGAAGCTGAAACCAGAGAAAAAGAGCGGCTTGAAAAAGAAAAACAGAAACAGTTAGAACTTGCGAAAAAAGAACAAGAACAAAAACAAAAAGAAGATGAATTAGCGCTAAAAGAGCAAGAAAAACAACAAAAATTAGAACAAGCCCGCATTGAGAAAGAACGCAAAAAACAAGAGGAAATCAGCCGCCAAGAAGCACAACGCAAACAGAAAGAAGAGCAGGAACACCAAAAGAAACTCGAAGCCGAAGCTAAAGAGAAAGAACTCAAATTAATCGAACAGGCCAAGATAACTTATAACGAAGCACTCTCTCTTTACAGGTCAAAAAATTACGAACAAGCAAAAGTGAAATTTGAATATACAGCACAAACGGTTCCCCATTATTCAAAGACAGATTATTATCTTTCTCTTATACCTCAAGATATCCAAAAAGAAAAAGAACTCAAAGAAGTAGAATTAAAGAAACAGCAAGAACAATTTGCAAGAGAACAGAAGATAAAAAAGGAAGCTGAAGCTAAAGAACAACAAAAACTGGAGAAAGAAAAACAGAAACAGTTAGAACTTGCGAAAAAAGAACAAGAACAAAAACAAAAAGAAGATGAATTAGCCAAGAAGAAAGCAGAGCAAGAAAAACAGAAGCAAATTACTACAGAACAACAAAAAGCAAAACAACTCGAAACCCAGAAAAAACAACAGGAAGAAATAGTCCGGAAAGAACAGGAACAAAAACAAAAAGAAGAAGGGTTAGTGCGTAAGAAAGCCGACCAGGAACAACAAAAGAACCTCGAAGCTGAAACCAGAGAAAAAGAGCGGCTTGAAAAAGAAAAACAGAAACAGCTGGAACTTACGAAAAAAGAACAGGAAAGAAAACAAAAAGAAGAAGAATCGGCACAGAAAACAACAATCAACTCTCTATATAAAGAAGCTACTTCCTTATATAACCATAACCAACCTTATGAAGCAAGAGTCATATTTCTCAATATTTTATCTTTAGACCCAACGGAACAAAAAGCTTTAGACTATATAAAGAATAAAATTCCAAATCTTATTAATGAGTTGAGAAAAGTCGAATAAGAAAAATTATGAATAAGCGACTTTTAGAAATCCTTAAGGCAATAAAGGGTAAAAGAATTCTTGTTTGGGGTGACCTTGTTTGTGACGAATATATATATGGTGACGTATCAAGAATTTCCAGAGAGGCACCCGTACTTATTTTAAAGAAAAGCGGAAGTGAATACCGCCCCGGAGGTGCAGCAAATGCAGCAAATAATCTCATCTCCTTAGGAGCAAAAGTCAAAGTAATGGGGATAGTAGGTAAAGATGAAAATGGAAGAAAACTACTATCTTTATTCAAGAACAGAAGAATAGATACAACTGGAATTTTAATAAGTGAAGCTTTTCCTACCATTACCAAGACAAGGATAATGGCTGGTGGAATTAATCGTCCTAAACAACAGGTCATAAGAATAGACGATGAAGGAGGCGAGGTAAAATCAGAAGTTAAGAAAATTCAGGATATATTTTGGAAGTACTTCCTTAGCATAAAAAATTCTTTAGACGGTATCCTTATTTCAGATTACTCATATGGGGCAGTAAGTTTTGGAATTTATAATGAGATTGTAAAAACTCTGTCTACCAAAAATATTCCAATTGTCGTTGATTCAAGGTTTGACCTTGTGAAGTTTAAAAATGCCACAGTTCTTACTCCCAACGATGAAGAAGCGGGAGCAGTACTCGGGATTGAATCTGATAAAACAGAAAAAAACATCAACAATATAGCTCGGGGAATAATCAAAAAATTGAATCCCAAAATATTGATCATAACCAGAGGGAAAAAGGGGATGGATGTTTTTATAGAAAACAAAAAACCACACCACATTCCAATCTATGGTTCCGATGAAGTAGTAGATGTAACGGGTGCAGGAGATACCGTTTCAAGTATTGTTACATTAGCATTAAGCAGTGGTGCAAATGGATATGAAGCAGCCCAGTTGGCAAATTATGCAGGTGGTATTGTTGTTATGAAAATGGGCGCTGCAACTGTCTCAATTAAAGAACTGAAAGAAGTGTTGCAACGTGAAGAATAAGTTTCAACCAATCAAAACTCTTCAGCTAACGGTACAAAATCTTAAAAAAGATGGCAAAAGAATAGTATTTGCAAACGGTATTTTTGATATTCTTCATGTCGGACACATAAGATATTTAGAAGGTGCAAAAGAATTAGGTGATATACTAATAGTCGCTTTAAACAGTGATTCTTCCGCAAGAGGACTCAAAGGAAAAGAAAAGCCGATAATACCTCTGGAAGAAAGAATAGAAATAATTTCATCTATACAGGCAGTGGACTACGTTACCTCTTTTGAAGAAGAGGATGCCGAAAAAACACTCTTGATTCTTAAACCCCATGTTCATGCTAAAGGGACAGATTACACTACTGAAACCGTCCCGGAAAAGAATGTTGTAGCTTCTTTCGGGGGCAAAATAGCAATAGTTGGAGACCCTAAAGACCATTCTACGAAAGATATAATCCAAAAAGTAAAAAGGCAAGACAGAAATTAATTATTAATTACAATGGACAATATAGAAATAAGGTTTTAAAATTACCCTGAATAGAATTTCTAAATTAGAAAAAATATGGCAACTCCATTCAAAACTGATAAAACCAGTATACTTATACTTAAACCTTCTGCTTTAGGTGATATAGTCCATGCTTTGCCTCTACTTGCCTCTTTAAGGAAATCTTTCCCAGATAGATTCATAGCGTGGGGTGTTAAAGAAAAATTCTCTGAACTCTTGGAGAAACACCCTTATTTAGACAAAGTTATAGTATGGAAAGAACGCGGTTTTTGGAAATTTGCAAGAGAAATAAGACAAAGGAGGTTTGATATTGTTCTTGACCTCCAGGGACTCTTCAGAACGGGCCTTATTACCTACCTCTCTAAAGCCCCACAAAGATGGGGATTTTCAAAAGAAGAAGCCAAAGAACGCCAATTCATGTTTTTAAATATAAGAATCCAAACAAAAAGCCCCCACATAGTTGATAAATATTTGGAATTTGCCGAACATTTGCAAGCAGAGAAAACAATAGAATTCCTGATTCCTGAAAAAGAATCTTCGAGGGAATATATCTCGCAATATTTTCAACGCACAAATATCTCGCCAAACGATAAATTGATTGCTTTAATTCAAGGTACCGGCTGGGAAAATAAAACTTGGCGGGCAGAAAGATTCGCTCAGTTGGGAAGACTTCTTTCCCTAAAAGAAAACTGGAAAGTAATGATCATTTGGGGTGTGGAAGAATCAGAAAAAGCAAAAGCACAAAAAATAAGCAAAATGGCGTCAGATAAGCTTTTGATTGCTCCTCAAACTACGATTTCTCAACTTGTATCGCTTCTAAAAAGATGCTCAATGGCTGTTGGCGGAGATACAGGACCTCTTCATTTAGCTGCAGCACTTGGTTTACCTGTAGTAGGGCTTTATGGTCCAACTCCTCCTTCCAGAAACGGGCCTTTCACCGAAAAGAAAGAAATTATATATCACGCTCCTTCCTGTTCTCCGTGTTGGAAAAAAACATGCAAAAGTAAAAATAATGAATGCATGGATTCCATACAGGTTGAAGAAGTAATGAAGAGCATAGAGAATTTGGAAGCAAGGTTTTTTTAGTATATAATCTCCCCTTAAATAGTAGAAATGGTTAGAGGATAAGTTTATTGACTTTAACCTAGAATTTCGCTAGAAAGAAAAAGTCATGATTGAGAATTTAATGGATAAGGTGGTTTCTCTTTGTAAACGCCGAGGATTCATTTTTCAGTCTTCCGATATCTATGGCGGTTTAGCCAATACCTGGGATTACGGTCCCTACGGTGTAGAGTTAAAAAACAATGTCAAACGCGCATGGTGGAAATCGGTAGTTTACGAACGGTTTGATATCCTGGGAATGGATGCAGCAATACTAATGAACCCGAAGGTCTGGGAAGCATCAGGTCATGTGAATAACTTCTTCGATTTAAAAAGCGACTGCAAATTCTGCAAGAAACGCTTTAAAACAGAAGATTTGAAAGACAAAAAAAAATGCCCTGAATGCGGGGGGGAATTAACCGAACCCAAATCTTTCAACTTGATGTTCGAAACAAATTACGGATCGGTAACGGATAAATCGGGCATAATGTATTTGCGTCCGGAGACAGCCCAGGGAATGTTTGTAAACTTCTCGAATATTTTAGACTCAAGACATCCAAGACTTCCTTTCGGTTTGGCGCAAATCGGCAAAGCATTCCGCAACGAAATCACGCCCGGAAATTTTACTTTCAGAACACGCGAATTTGAGCAGATGGAGATAGAGTATTTTGTTCGCCCCGAAGAAGCAGACAAAAAATTGGAGGAATGGATCCAAGCCAGATTCGATTGGTACCTTAATTTAGGAATAAATAAAGACAATTTAAGAAAGCATCCGCACGGTTCAAACGAATTGGCCCATTATGCCAAAGCATGCACAGATGTCGAATATAATTTTCCTTTCGGGTGGAGTGAATTGGAAGGCATTGCCAACCGCACAGATTTTGATTTAAAACAGCATGCAAAATTTAGCGGCAAAGACTTGCAATATTTCGATGATGTCAAAAAAGAAAGATTTTATCCTTATATAATTGAGCCGTCCGGCGGAGTAGATAGGGCCGTACTGGCATTTCTGGTCAATGCTTATCATGAAGAGAAAGTCAAAGATGATTTGCGAGTAGTTTTAAAGTTACATAAAGATTTAGCACCTGTAAAAGTGGCGGTACTGCCACTTTTAAGGAATCGCCCGGAAATAGTGGAACTAGCAAGAAAAATAGCGCAAGGTCTTAAAAAAGATATTATTACCGTTTACGACGATACAGGAGCTATCGGCAAACTCTATCGCCGACAGGACGAAGTCGGCACTCCATTCTGTATAACGGTAGATGTACAGTCACTTGAAGACAATCAGGCCACAGTACGTGAGCGGGATACAATGCAACAGGAACGAATAAATATTGATAAATTAAAAGAATATTTAAAAAATAAGTTCAATGAGGGGGATAGATAATATGGGCAAACAAACAAAATTTTTGTTAGATGAAAAAGAAATGCCAAAAAGCTGGTATAACATACAAGCAGATTTGCCACAACCGCTTCCTCCGGTTCTTCATCCTGGAACAGGTAAACCAATAACTCCTGATGATTTGGCACCTCTATTTCCTATGGAGTTAATTAAACAGGAAGTAAGCACCCAGCGTTGGATTGAAATTCCCGAAGAAGTGCAGGACATCTATCATCTCTGGAGACCCAGTCCCCTATTCCGAGCACACAGGTTAGAAAAAGCACTGGATACACCGGCCAAGATTTTTTACAAATACGAAGGAGTAAGTCCTGCCGGCAGTCATAAACCTAACACTGCAATAGCGCAAGCCTACTACAATAAAAAGGAAGGAATAACACGTATAGCTACCGAAACAGGAGCCGGACAATGGGGAAGTTCCCTAGCACTTGCAGGTGCTTTTTTTGACATAAAAATTAAAGTTTATATGGTTGCTATCAGTTACCAACAAAAACCCTATCGCAGACTAATGATGGAAACTTGGGGCGCAGAATGCGTCTCAAGTCCAAGTGTAGACACCCAAGCAGGTAGAGCTATGCTGGAAAAGGACCCCAATTGTCCGGGAAGTTTAGGACTTGCCATCAGTGAAGCAGTAGAAGATGCTGCAACTCATGACGATACTCATTATTCCTTAGGCAGTGTACTTAACCATGTCCTCTTACACCAAACAATCATCGGACTTGAATCAAAAAAACAAATGGAAATGACAGGCGAATATCCCGATATTATTGTTGGTTGTATCGGAGGAGGTTCAAACTTTGCAGGAATGTTTCTGCCATTCATTAAGGACAAAATTGAAGGTAAAAAGCCAAATTTGCGCATCATAAATGTAGAACCAATGGCTGCGCCCACAGTAACAAAAGGAGTATACACTTATGATTTCGGCGATACGGCAAAACTCACGCCGATTATCAAGATGTACACATTGGGACATGGCTTTATGCCCGAACCTATTCATGCCGGAGGCTTGCGTTATCACGGAATGTCACCAATCATATCCCATCTATATAATTTGGGACTTGTCGAAGCAAGGGCCGAACATCAGATTGGAACATTCAAAGCCGGTATAAGATTTGCCCGTACTGAAGGTATCATAAGTGCACCTGAAACCAATCACGCTATAAAAGTAGTTATTGACGAAGCTCTTAAATGCAAGGAATCAGGCGAATCAAAGAATATTCTTTTGACTCACAGCGGGCACGGACATTTTGATATGGGCGCTTATGAGGCATATCTATTAGGCAAATTAAAAGATTATGCATATCCAAAAGAAAAAATAGCAGAAGCACTTAAAGATCTGCCAAAAGTAAAATAATATAATTTACAAAACATTTAATAAGGAGGTATCACAACCATGAGTAAGAAGTATGTATATTCTTTCGGCGGCGGTAAAGCGGACGGTAATGAAAGTATGAAAAATCTCTTGGGTGGCAAAGGTGCAAATCTTGCAGAGATGGCAGGACATAAGAATTTAAAATTGCCCGTTCCACCCGGTTTTACAATTACTACTGAGGTTTGTACCCATTACTATAAAAACAAAAAAACTTATCCTAAAGAACTTAAAAATGACGTTGCTAAAGCAATGGAAAAAGTAGAAAAATTAATGGGCAGAAAATTTGGCGACCCGAGTAATCCCCTACTAGTATCAGTAAGGTCAGGCGCAAGAAAATCAATGCCTGGAATGATGGAGACAATATTAAATGTAGGTCTTACTTCTAAAACCATCCCCGGCCTTATCAAGCAAAGTGGCGGCAACAGCCGTTTTGTTTATGATGCCTACCGAAGGCTTATTATGATGTATTCCGATGTAGTTATGGAAAAAGCAGCAGGTATCGAGCCAAAAGAAGAGCAGGGCATACGCAAGCAAATGGAAGAAATAATGAATCAGATAAAAAAAGCAAAAGGATATAAAATCGATACTGACCTTAAAACAGAAGACTTGAAAAAAATCTGCGATTTATTCAAGGCAAAAGTAAAAGAAGTGTTGAAAAAAGATTTCCCTGACACACACAATGAACAACTCTGGGGTAGTATCAGTGCCGTATTTGCTTCATGGAACGGGAAACGCGCTATAAGTTATCGGCGTATTGAAAGTATTCCTGATGAATGGGGAACTGCAGTAACCGTGCAGACAATGGTATTTGGTAATATGGGTAAAGATTCAGCTACAGGAGTTGCCTTTACGCGTAATCCCGGAAACGGCGAAAACAAGTTTTATGGCGAGTATCTCATTAATGCCCAGGGAGAAGATGTAGTAGCAGGGATACGTACACCAGCACCAATAAACGAATCTTCAAAATCAGAACATAACAAAAACCTGGTTTCTTTAGAAAAAACAATGCCTAAGCTTTACAAAGAGCTTTTCGGGTACCAAGAAAGACTGGAGAACCATTACCGTGACATGCAAGATATAGAGTTTACAATTGAGAAAGACCGTTTATTCATGTTGCAATGTAGAGTAGGGAAACGCAACGGTCCTGCAGCAGTGCATATGGCTATGGACATGTACAAAGAGAAATTAATCAAAAAAGAAGAAGCAATTATGCGCGTAACTCCAAGTCAATTGGACGAATTGCTTCATCCTATAATTGATCCTAAAGCAGAAACAGCATATAAGCCTTTAGCTAAAGGATTGCCTGCAGGTCCCGGCGGAGCTACCGGACAGATAGTATTCTCTGCTAATGAAGCAGTAGCATGGGCAAAACAAGGCAAAAAAGTAATTCTGGTGCGTGAAGAAACTAATCCTGAAGACGTTGAAGGCATGCGCGCTGCACAGGCAATTCTAACTGCTAGAGGGGGAATGACATCTCACGCCGCATTAGTAGCACGCGGCTGGGGGAAATGCTGTATAGTCGGTTGCGGTACTTTACATGTTGATCATGTAAAAAAGGAAATGTCTGCAGATGGAAAGGTTTTAAAAGAAGGCGATTGGATTACATTAAACGGCACAAAAGGAAATGTCTATGAAGGAAAACTACCCATGATGGATGCCTCTTCAGAAAATAAAAAGTTTAATGATTTCCTTAAACTTTGCGACTCTGTAAAAAAATTAGGCGTTCGAACAAATGCCGATACACCTGAAGATGCCCGGAAAGCAAGACAATTTGGCGCAGAGGGAATCGGTCTTTTCAGGACCGAGCATATGTTCTACGGCAAAGGTTCCGAAGAACCATTATTCAGATTACGAAAAATGATTGTTTCTAAAACAGTTGAAGAAAGACAAAAAGCACTTAACGAACTATTCCCTTATGTTAAGAAAGATATCAAGGGAACATTGGAAGCTATGGATGGATTACCGGTAGTTATAAGACTACTTGACCCGCCTCTCCATGAGTTTGTACCGCGAGACGCAGCCAAGTTGGCTGCATTAGCAAAAGACCTGAATATATCACTCGACGAATTATCAAAAAGAGCTGAGGCCTTGCACGAATCAAATCCCATGATGGGACATCGGGGAGTGCGGCTGGGAATTACATATCCGGAAGTAAGCGAAATGCAAATACGGGCAGTATTCGAGTCAGCAGCCGAACTGGTTAAAGATGGTAAAAATCCATATCCTGAAATAATGATACCTGTTGTATGTGATGTTAAGGAGGTAATAGATCAATTAGCCATTGTAAAAAAAGTATATCAGGAAGTCCTGAGTAAGTATAACTTAAAGAAAATTAAGTATATGTTCGGGACAATGATTGAAATTCCCAGAGCATCTTTTGTTGCAGATAAGCTGGCAACGGTAGCCGAATTCTTCTCATATGGGACAAACGATATGACTCAGATGGGATTCGGTTTCTCGCGCGATGATATCGGCGGTTTCCTGCCAGAGTATATACAAAAAGGCATACTTCCCGGAGACCCATTCCAAAGCATAGACCAGGAAGGGATAGGTGAACTGATAAAAATAGGAATCCAGCGCGGCAGAAAAACAAATAAAAAATTAGAAATTGGCATCTGTGGCGAACACGGTGGAGAACCCATATCAGTTGAATTCTGCCACAGAGTAGGAATGAATTATGTTTCCTGCTCACCTTTCAGAGTACCGATTGCAAGACACGCAGCAGCACAAGCAGTAATTAAAGAGAAAAAATAAGAACAACCAGTCAATCAAAAAACCCCGCGAGATGAAAAATTCTTGCGGGGTTTTTTCTTACTATATACCTTTACCCATAATATCTTTGCATAAGTAGTTTGGCAAAGCTTTGGATAGCAGTGCTCCTTTCTTTGTTCTCTGAACGCCGACATTCAGAAATACCGTTAATTATGCGCTGTGTATATTCTTCCTGCTCTTGTTTACTCATATGTGTATTTCTAATTGCCTTAAGTTCCCCCGAATCTAAAAAGAAACCACCGCAACGATAACACTCATCAACATTTACTCCTTTCGCTGATTTGTATCTATGTGCGTGCATATTTATTTCGCATCTGGGACATTATTGGACCTCTGTTTTCATCGTTTATACGTGGAGAATCAAGCATCTCTTCCAAAGCTTTACTTAATTTCTCATTTTTCTCATCAACTTTACCAAGTTCAGAAAAATCAAACCACATCCCCTTACAACCATTCTTGCAGATATCTATTTTTACGTTTTCGCACTCTTCTTCGAACATTTCCTTCCAGCATACAGGGCAAATCATGGTGTTATCTTGATTAATTTATTATTTCTATTTTTCTTTCACAATTATTACAAACAACCTGTGAACCGGAAAACATGGGGGAAATCTGCTGTAACTTGCCGCATGAACAAAGGAAACTTTCCCATCCTTTTCCTTGTCTTTTATATGTAAGTGGTTCCAAGTTGGATTGCTTTTCTTTCTGTTCGGTCTCTTTCGGGATTACAGAGCCAACTGCTGTTGTAATAGCTGCCAGTTCTGCAAGCGGCACTTCAAGTTCATGTCCACATCGAGGGCAGTTTAGTTTTGGTTTATTAAAATCGGGAGGCACTTTAATTTTTAGCCCACAGATACATGTTAAAAATATATATTTATTAATAGCTCTTATTAAGTCACCGATTTCCCTTGCACCTTTCTTTTGGGACTGTTCTTTCTTTGGTTCTACGGAAGCTTTGCGTATAGGGATAATTTCGGATTCTTTTCTGCCTGAAGCTGGAATAATAGTAGATACTTGCCCTTTAACTAAAGAAAAAGCTTTTTGATAACTTAGATAATTTACTCCTTGTGACATGCCCCGTAAAATTTTGATTCTCTCGGATATTGGAGGATGCGTACTCGTAAGGTCTGAAAGCGGCATACCTTCACTTTTAAGAGGATTCACTATATACATAGGAGCTGTCACTTTATTTGCAGAAGCAAGGTTTAGATCTGTTGTAGAAATACTCTCAAGTGCTGAAGCTAATCCTTCAGGATATCTGGTTAATCTAACTCCAGATGCATCAGCTAAATATTCTCTTCTTCTTGATAATGCGAAATAAAGAATTCGCGCTAATATAGGAGCCAATATGGCAAAAACAATGGCTACAGCTATAATAATAAGCTGAGCCTGTCCACCACCTTTACCGCCGGAACGATATCGTCTCGACGAACCAGAAGAGTAAAACATGCTTCTTAAAAACACTTCTGATATAAGCACAACACTGCCAAGTAATACTCCGGCAAATGTCACAAACAGCACGTCTCTATTGGATATATGGGACATCTCGTGGGCAACAACTCCCTGAAGCTCATCTCTGTTTAATCGCGAAAGCAGACCGGCAGTCACGGCAATAGAAGTTTTTCCGGGTTTTGTTCCTGTAGCAAATGCATTAGGTGCGGGGTCATCTATTATGTAAACTCGAGGCATAAAGGGTAAATTTGCTGCGATTTTCATCTCTTCTACAATATTAAAAAGCTGCGGATGAATATCATGTGTTATTTCTTTTGCTCCGCTCATAGACAAGAGTATGGAATCACCTGCAAAATAACTGACAAGCGACATAACAAACCATATCACTACGGCTATAAGAAGACCTGCAATCCCTCCCCCATTAGGGTAAATTGAAAATCCAATTACATACCCAAGAAATATTAGGCATAAGCCCATACATATAAAAAGGATTATTGACTTCCTTTTATTTGCTTGAATTAATTCCCACATAATTTAATGAATTACCCCGTGCTAGAGCACGGAGTTTCTTTCCTGAGTAATTGTCGCTCATTCATCTCTGTTCCGACGTTACGTCGGAACAGAGATTTCTGCATTCCGATTAAAATTTAACTTTTGGTGCTTCTCTTTCTTCTTGCCCTTCTACTCCAAAAAACTCCTCGGACTTGAAACTGAACATACCGGCTATGGTATTTGAAGGGAACATCTGAATCTTGTTGTTGAAAAATAAAACCTGGTCATTATAATTCTGCCGAGAAAAAGCTATCTTATTCTCTGTTGAAGCCAGCTCTTCCTGCACAGCCAGAAAGTTTTGATTTGCTTTGAGGTCAGGATAATTTTCCACAACTAGAAAAAACTTGCTCATTGCACCGCTTAAAGCACCCTCCGCCTTTGCTTTATCGCCAACACTTTGAGCTCCCATTGCAGTGCTTCTTGCCTTCGTTATATTCTCCAAAGTCGTTCTCTCGTGTACCATATATCCTTTTGCTGTCTCTACTAAATTCGGTATAAGGTCGTGCCGCCTTTTCAATTGAACATCAATTTGTGACCATGCATTTTTTACCTGATTTCTCAATCCCACAAGAGAATTGAAAACTCCTATTACGAACAAAACGGCAAAAACAACTATCAATAATATTACTACCAGCAGTATCCCCATTTGGATCCTCCTTTTAATTTGTTATTTTTTAAACATACTTTTCAAGAGATTTAATACTTTCTTATCCTTATCAAAATTTCCCATCTTAATTATTTCTTCAAGCTCACCCAAATCAAACCAGAGACCGTCATTCCTACGACACCTATCTATGAGAACCTTTTTATCTATCCCACATAGGACTTTTTGCATTTTTTTTAAACATATGGGACATTTTCTCGCTTTTTCTTTAGTAGTTTTATCTATTTCAAAAGAAGACAACAGTTTATTCTTTTCAACTGAATCTCCTAACAAAAGTTCAAGCTCCCCGGCATCAAGCCATATCCCCCCGCAAGAAATGCAATGGTCTATTTCTACTTCATCCAGCTCTAAAACAATCATCGGCTCTCTACATACAGGGCAATTCATTTAAACTCCTCTAATTTTTACCTTTTTCTAAAAGCCACCATGGTGTATTCATAAATTTAGCACCTTCTTCTGCTGGGTAAAATGTATGCTTATCATTGACAAAATAATCCCAAAATTGTTCTTTTAATGTGTCATCCATGATTTGAAATGAACCCTTTTTCTCATATTCTCTTAAAAAATCTCGATAGGCATCAACTGGTTCAGGTCCTGCCTGCTGGAATATGACACGACCACCATATCTATCATACAAAGATTTATTGATTTTCCAAGATAGAATGACTTGTTGAGCAACATTTATTTCTGCCTCTTTACTTTTTGCCTCATCTTTTTGAATATATTGTTCCATTTTTTCTCTTGATTCAAGAAGTTTTTCAACAATCTTCAAATCTGAATTTATTTTCTCTTTTTCAGCTTCAGTTAAATTCGGAGATTTTAGTTTCTCAAGTAGCGCATTTTTCTTTTGTTCCCATTCCAACTGCATTTTTACTCGCTGTTCTTTTGATTTGGCAATAAATGTCTCAACCTCCCCATCTGTAGGAGTAATATTGTTTTCCTTGGCATATTCATCCAGTAAAGTTCCGAAAATCATGCCTGTAAGTTTATCTTTTTGATATCTATCAAGCCATTTCATAAATTCTAATTGATTCATTTTAGTACGGTTTTGCTCTATCAACTCTGCACTTGGCTGGAGTTCCTTACGAGTAATTTGCTTTCCCATAATAACTGCCACTACTGTATCACCTTGAATAGTTTCTTTAGTGTTTACTAATTGAGTAAAATCTGAGTACCATTTCCGCCATTTTTCAGAATCTTGACCAAAGTTTTGCCCAGTTATATTTTTCAATGCTCGTTCTACATGCTCTCGGACTTTCTCATCTTTGTCCAATAATGTGACAATAAGTGGTTCTATTCCTTTCTCATCTTTTAGCTCACCTAAAGTTATTGCTACAGTAGCTCGAAGTCTGCTATCCTCACTCTTGAGTAATTCAATAAGAGGTCCTACTACTTTTTTACCGCCAATGTTACCCAACGCATATGCGGCAGAACATCTAACACCACTATCTTTATCTTTTAGCATGACAATCAAAGACTCAAGTGCTATTTCATCTCTTATTTTACCTAAAGCGTCTACTGTCTTACTACGAACATCTGCACTTTCGTCTTTTAACGCACTAATAAGCGGTTCTACTGCTTCCTTGTTTCCTATGTCACCCAAACCAGATGCAGCACAAGCTCGAACAGTTTCATTTTTATCTTCTTTCAAAGCATCAATAAGTGGTTCTACGGCTCGTGGGTCTTTTATCTGCCCCAAAGACAATGCTACATAAGTTTTGACATACCATTCCTCATAACTCTTTAGACGAGCAATAAGTGGTTCCACTGCTCGTTTGTCTCCTATTTTACCTAAAGCTATTATTACACTATTTCTAATATCTGTATTCTTATCCTCCAAGAGATTAATAAGAGGCTCTACTGCTTCCTTATCTTTTATTTCACCCAAGGCATATGCTGCTTCTCTTCGGAGAATTGTATCTTCGTTCTTTAATGCAGTAATAAGTGCTTCTACCGCAGGTTTGCCTATCTTGCGCAGTTCTCCTATAGCTTTACTTTTGGCTTCCCACTTCCCAATCTTCAATTGATTAACCAACTCATTTATTTTTTCTTCCTGAGCTACTGCTATATTACTCATACTTATACACAACACTAGGAAGAAAACTCCTAAAAATAGATTCCTATAAATTTTCATTGTTTTTTTCCTCGTTTCTCTTTTTAATAATTTTCGGCTAACAATTCATAATAACTTTGCGGATGCGCACAGGCAGGACATTTTTCGGGTGCTTCCTTGCCATCATGGACATAACCGCAATTCCTGCATTTCCATTTAACTACTGTATCTCTTTTGAATACTTCTTCCTCTTTTACATTCTTAAGTAGTTTTCTATAGCGTTTCTCGTGTTGTTCTTCCACTTCTCCAATTTCCTTAAAAACACCGGCTATTTCTACGAAACCTTCTATTCTGGCAACATTTTCGAAATCTTTATAGAGAACAGTCCATTCCAATCTCTCGCCATTAGCAGCCTCTTCAAGATTGGTAGCAGTATCTCCTATAATACCGGCAGGGTAAGAAGCTTTTATTTCTACATCTCCACCTTCCAGAAACTCGAAAAATCTTTTTGCGTGTTCTTTTTCATTATCCGCTGTCTCAAGAAATATACCAGATATCTGTTCAAATCCTTCTTTCTTTGCCGCACTTGCAAAATAAGTATATCTGTTCCTTGCCTGTGATTCTCCTGCAAATGCAGTAAGCAGATTCTTTTCGGTTCCTGTCCCTTTTATGCTTTTCATTTTGTACCTCCCATTTCTTATATGAATTTTAGCAGATGGTTATTCAAAAACCAATTTGGAAGACATTAAGATAAAAACCTTTAGATTAGAGTAAGATAAATTTTTTCTACCTTTTCTACCATTTGGGAAGCAGTAAATTCTTGAAGAACTCTTTTTCTGCCTTCAATAGCAAATGCCTCTCTTTTATTTTCGTCTTTAAGTAGTTTGATTATTGCTTCTGCCAAAGCAGGTGGATTTTTAGAAGGAACAAGCAATCCCGTTTTCCCATTCTCTACTACTTCCGGTATTCCTCCAGCAGTAGTTGCCACAATGGGAACTCCCATATACATAGCATCCATCAAAGATGTGCATAAACCTTCAAGATGCGAGGGAAGAACAAAAAGGTCCAATATAGAAAGGATTTCAGGAATATCCTCCCTGAATCCTGCAAGAAAAACTCTGTCTCTAATGCCTAATATTCTAGACTTTGTCTTTAAAAAATCTTTTAGTTCGCCGTCGCCGACAAATAAAAAGAAACTATGCGGAAATTCTTTCAAAACCTGAGGAATAGCATCCAATAGATAGGTATGCCCTTTATGGTCAGTAAGATGTGCTATCGTCCCTATCATCAATCTTTTATCGGGAATGTTAAATTCACGATACAGATAATCCGCATTTTTTGCTCTGTCAAATTTCCCCGTATCAATACCACTATGCACGACTACAATTTTATCCTCTTTAACTCCTCCCTTTATTAATACTCTCTTTACAGCTTCAGAAATAGCTACTATTTTGTCTGCAAGATTATTGTATTTGAATCTGTTTCTGACCGGGAAATCGACTCTTTTTGTAACTACAATAGGTTTATTTTTGATTCTGCCAGCTATACTACCTATCAGATGTGAATGTGCAGTATGAAGATGAACAATATCGGCTTTTGAAAAACTAATGAACTTGCATATTTTAAAGATATTTATAATATCGAGTATTCTTTGAGGTTTTATTGTAAATACTGCTTCTGTGATTGTTTCCGCTTTCTTTGCTAAGGAACTATTTTGTGGTGCTACAAGAAAATTCTTGTGCCCTCTCTTTTTAAGCCCTTCCATTAAAAGTAAAACTTGTAACTCTCCACCTCTAAAACCTCTTTCAGTATCTATATGAAGGATTCTCATAAATATTTTTGTTAATATTACTACTGTTTCAGTATAACAGGCAAGTCAAACGTTTCTGCTTGCAGGGTTATTGAATATATGATATGTTTTTTCTTTAATAATATAAAATATGTGGGCTAAACTAAATTCATTGATAGAAAGAAGAACGCCAATACAAATTACAATAATTTGTATTCTTCTTGTGTTTTTACTTGGAATAATTGATTTCAAGACAGGTTATGAATTCACATTTTCTATTTTTTACCTCATCCCAATCAGCATAATGAGCTGGTATATAGGACGTTTAAGCGGTATAACCATAAGTATAATTTCAGCGGTAGTTTGGGGTACTGTTGATAGAATGTCGGGGCATCAATATAGTTATCTTGTTATTCTTTTTTGGAACACATTCGCTCGGCTGGGATTTTTTGTCATAACTACACAATTACTCTCAACTCTTAAGATTCAGTCTCAAATAGAAAGAAGATCAGCAAGAATAGATCATCTTACAGGTACTCTAAACGTAGGTGCATTTGAAGACACTGCAACCAAGCTTTTAGGTATAGCTGTTCGATATAATCGCCCTACAGTTCTGGCTTATATTGATATAGATAACTTCAAAAAGATAAATGATACTCTTGGACACTTAGGAGGTAACAAGGTTTTAAATATAATAGGAGTTATACTATTAAATAGTATACGTAGTACTGACTGCGTAGGCCGCATGGGTGGTGATGAATTTGCAATACTCCTGCCCGAAACTTCACGTTTAGATGCAGCATTTGTTTTCGAGAGAATACAGCAGCAGATTACCAATAAAGCCAATGAGTACAACTGGCCAATTACTACAAGTATTGGTATAGCTGTCTTTCCAAAGAAACCGCCAACAGTAGAAGAAGCGATTAGGCTCGCAGATAATCTTATGTACCGTGTGAAAAATACAGGCAAAAACAATATTCTTATAGAAGAGTTCCCAGGGAATAAAATCCCCGCCCAAAAAGAAAGCTAATTGTTCCATATGAAAAACATAATATTCCTAATTGTAGGTTTAATTTTCAGTAACCTGTTTATGACTTTCGCATGGTATGCACACTTGAAAAATCTAAACAACAAGCCTTGGATTATAGCTGCTATAGTAAGCTGGGGAATTGCTTTCTTTGAATATTTAATTCAAGTCCCTGCAAACAGAGCCGGATATAGTGTTTTTTCGCTAAGTCAACTAAAAATAATCCAGGAAGTCATCACTCTAACTATTTTTGTGCCTTTTGCTATACTCTACATGAAAACAAAAATGTCATTGAATTATTTATGGGCAGGAATGTGTTTAATGGGTGCTGTTTACTTTATGTTTAAAAAATAACTATTGTAATCATGAAAACTCATAACATTAATGAACTATTGCAGATATTGGAAGCAATGAGACAAGCTGAACTAGCAATGTCAGTGCTATATAAAATTTGCGCAAAGAAATGGGCAGAAGATTCGCAGTTCTGGTTAAATTTGAGCAAAGATGAAATTCACCATTCGGAAAATGTAAAAATGTTATCCATTATTATTCAAGAGAAGATTGGGACTCAAGTAAACTTCCAACCTCTTCGTTCTTTTACGCTCAATTCAATCCAAAGTTTTATCTCCGGCACAATGGATTCAGCAGAAAGGGTAAGACACGATAAAATTTCCCAAAAGAGCGCATTAGCAATCGCTCTTGATGTTGAACGTTCAGCCATTGAGCGTAAATATGCCGAACTTGTAAAAACAGATGATATTGAATACAAAACCATATCCACATCAATCGATAAAGAAACCCAAATTCATAGAGATAAAATAGAAAAGAAACTGGCAGAACAAACTAAATAACTAACAAGGGATTTTTAATATGAAAAACATAACAAAAGAATGGTTTAAGGACTGGTCAAACGAATACGACAGAACACTCGGTAAAGTAAAAAGACATCATAAACTGCTTGAACTTGCTGTCAATTCGTCTAGTGTAAAAAATGGCGATAAGGTGCTTGATATTGGCTGCGGCACTGGTCTTTTAAGCTTGAAATTCCTTAAGAAAGCTGACTGCTCAATCACAGGAATAGATAACTCCAAAGATATGCTTTCAATATTCAAAGACAAAATCAAAAAATTGTCGCTTGAGGATAAAATAATTTGTGAACTTGGAGATGCAATTTCCCTTAACTTAAAGAAGAATTCATTTGATATAGTTGCCTCAACGGTTACGCTTCATCACGTAAAGGATAAATACCCTACCATCAAAAAAATCCACGATATCCTAAAACATGAGGGCAGATTCGTGTTGGGCGACATCAATATGGATACTACAGGAAAACTAACCGACACAAAGCGTCTATTAAGAATCCTTGATTATCTAAAAAAAGAACTCGTCCTCGCCCTTAATGAGGGCGGAATAGATACATTCAAGCGAATGTATGACAACGGCAAAAAACATATCTTAAACGACGGTGAATATTGTATAAGCTTCGAACAATGGAAACAACTCTGCAAAAAAGCCGGTTTTAGAAAAATCACCGTTAAACCTCTTCCTGATTTCAAATGGTTTAAGGTATTGGTAGCGGTTAAATAATAAATGAAAGCTAATCATATGTTATTACTCACTCTTGGAGGTCTGTTTGTAGCTACTACTTTTGCACAAAGCAATTCCAATAACGAATCCGTATTGCAGGAACGGGTTATTAGTCTTGATTTTAATAAAATCAGAGGGCCATTTAATACAATGTTTAAGGAATGTATTGGTGCCGGCCGTGCCAATGAAGGATTGCGTGCTGATTGGCAACAACAACTGGCCTATGTAAAGAAGGAATGCGATTTCAAATATATCCGCATGCACGGGCTGTTAACCGACGATATGGGCGTTTACAGAGAAGATAAAAACGGAAATCCGGAATATAATTTTCAGTACATTGATGCTTTATATGATTATCTTCTGAGTATCGGGATAAAACCTTTTGTTGAATTAGGATTTATGCCGTCTGCTCTGGCTAGCGGCTCTCAAACCATCTTCTGGTGGAAGGGAAACGTTACACCACCAAAGGATTATAAAAAGTGGGAAGACTTAATCCGCAATCTTACCCTTCATTTCACACAGCGCTATGGTGCAGACGAAGTAAAGACCTGGTATTTTGAAGTTTGGAATGAACCTAACCTGGATGGTTTCTGGGCGGGAACACAAGAGGAATATTTCAAATTGTATATGCATACCGTAAAAGCCATAAAAAGCGTAAACAAAGAATACCGAGTTGGTGGACCTGCTACTGCCGGTGCTGCCTGGGTACCTGAAATGATTGACTTCTGCAGTAAAAATGCGCTTCCTCTGGATTTTATCAGTACCCATACTTATGGAGTAAAACAAGGTTATTTAGATGAATTCGGGGGGACCGGTACAGTCCTTGACCAAAATCCCATGAGCATCATCGGCGATATTCTGAACTCACGCAAACAAATTGCAAGCTCATCTATGCCAAATTTAGAACTTCATTACACAGAATGGAGTTCATCCTATACACCCGTCGACCCCATTCACGACAGCTATCATCAGGCGGCTTATATATTAGAAAAAATTAAACAAGTCGGAAATGCAGCAAATTCAATGTCATATTGGGTATTCACAGATATTTTTGAAGAAGCAGGACCGCGCTTTACATCTTTTCACGGCGGATTTGGATTGCTAAATTACCAAGCCATAAACAAACCAGCTTTCTATTCCTATATGTTCATGAATAAGCTCGGGGAAACAGAATTACTTAATACAGATACTTCTTCCTGGGCGTGCAAAAATGCAAAGGGCAATGTTCAGGTACTTTTCTGGGATTTCACCAATACACATCCTGGAGATTCTGTGAATAATCAGGAGTATTACATCCGCGATTTGCCGGCAAAATCAAAAGGGAAAGTAAAAGTGAGCATATCAGGAATACCTAAAGGCACTTACACACTTGAAATCTATAAAGTAGGTTATCATGTAAATGACCCATATTCTGCTTATCTTGCGATGAACAAGCCTAAGCAACTGACTAAACAACAGGTTGAGCAGATAAAGAAACTCAATGACGGTTCACCGGTTTCAAAAGAAATAGTAAAAGTGAAAGCTAATGCAGTATTTTCAAAAGAACTGGAAATCCGTGAAAATGATGTTTTCTTATTGAATCTGATTAAGAAATAGTACTTAACCACTATTTTAGGATAATGCTATGAATCCCCGCATCGTAAGACATCGGAAAAATTTCCCCCGAGGAATTCGGAGAATTCCCGGGACTTTGGTCCTCGGAATTTTTTAAAAATTCCAGAGGGTTTGATATTTTCCCGATACTCTGCGGGGTAATCGGAACTGCGTTCCGATTAAAAGGAGGGTTATATGAACACTATAGCGTTTCAAACTGTTTGTTCGGTCACAGCTTTTCTTTTTATTTTCTCAACGATAACTTATGCGCAGGAATTAAAACCAATTAAGCTTTTGGAACCTCAGACAAACATCGGAAAACCGCTTATGCAAGCATTAAAGAATAGACATTCTTCGCGCGAATTCAGTAACGAGAAATTACCATTGCAAATGCTTTCAAATCTGCTTTGGGCAGCATTTGGGGTAAATCGTCCCGAGTTAGGAATGCGGACAGCTCCATCTGCCGTAAATTGTCAGGATATTGATATCTATGTAGCACTTGAAGAAGGGCTTTACATTTATGATGCAAAAGCAAATATGTTGAATCCTGTTCTTGCAGAGGATATAAGAGGAGCAACCGGAATGCAGCCTTTCCCCAAAACCGTGCCTGTTGACCTGATTTATGTATCAGACCAATCACGTATGACGAAAGCAACCCAAGAGCAAAAAGATTTCTATTCTGGAGTGAATACCGGCTTTATAGGTCAAAATGTCTATCTCTTCTGTGCATCGGAAGGATTAGCAACAGTTACTATCGCAATGATTGACAAACCTGCTCTTGCAAAGAAGATGAGCTTACGTCCCGATCAAAAAATAATGGTGGTTCAACCGGTAGGATATCCGAAAAAGTAGTTTAACTGTTAATAAAGGATAT
>CAIJMQ010000068.1 GCA_903821905.1 uncultured bacterium | reverse complement strand
CAAAATTCCGATAACTGTCCTTGCTAAAGCTACTCCCGAACCGTTTAAGGTATGAACATGTACTGCCTTACCATTGTTTTTGGTTCTGTATTTTGCGTTTATTCGCTGCGCCTGGAAATCAGCACAGTTAGAACATGAGGACACTTCAAGATATCGTTTCAATCCCCCTGCCCAAAGTTCGATATCATAACATTTTGTAGCGGCGAATCCCATATCACCCGTACAAAGTAAAATTACGCGGTAAGGTAATTTAAGCCTTTGAAGAATATCTTCAGCATTGTTCAACATCGATTCCAATTCCTTAAAAGAATCTTCCTGGCGTACAAATTTAACCATCTCCACTTTATCGAATTGATGGACCCTAATAAGCCCTTTTGTATCTTTTCCGTAGGAACCAGCTTCCCTTCTGAAAGAAGGAGTATAGGCGGTATAATATATAGGCAGTTCTTCCTCTTTAAATGTCTCGCCTGCATGGAGATTGGTCAACGGCACTTCAGCAGTAGGAATCAGGAAATAATCCTCTTCTTCAATATGGTACATATCCTCTTCCAATTTGGGAAGTTGAGCTGTTCCAGTCATAGCTTCACGGTTGGCAATAAAAGGCGGGGATATTTCGGTATATTTGTGCTCTTTTGTATGAACATCCAGCATAAAATTAATTAAAGCTCTTTCTAACAAAGCACCCATACCTTTGTATAAAGGGAAATTACTTCCAACAATCTTGGAAGCTCTTTCAAAATCAATAATATCCAAATTTTTTACTAATTCTAGATGGTCTTTAGGTGTAAAATTGAATTTAGGAACTGTCCCCCATTCTCGAACCACTTTATTGTCTTTTGCATCCTTTCCAACGGGAACCGAAGAATGAGGAATATTGGGAATGGTAAGTAAAAATGAATGAAGTTTATTTTCTTTTTCGCTAACTGCCGTATCAAACTCTTTTATTTTCTCTGAAATTTCTCTCATCTTCGCCTTCATATCAGATGTATCTTTGCCTTCTTTCATTAACTTACCTATATTATCCGATTGTATATTTCTTTCGTGCTTGAGATTCTCTACTTCGCTAAGCAGTTTTCTTCTACCCTCGTCAAGCTCAAGCAATCCATCTATGTCTATTTGAGCTCTCCTATCCTTGATTGCTTTTTTAACTGCTTCTACATTGTTTCTTATATAATCCAGTTTTAACATAATTTATCCTTTTTCAATATCTTATTTTATTAAATTACGGTAAATAGTAAGAGTTTATATTTTTACATTCTGAAATTGCCATAACCAGGAATAAACTATACAAACCAATATAAAGAAGAAAACCAAACGGGGCGGCAATATTCAGGCCCAACACCAATACCAATGCAGAAAATATTACAGGAGGAGTCAATGCAAAAATTCCTATATTAAGAAGATTGTCATATTTGAGCTTTGCATCAGTAATTGTATTTACGATCAAGGATAACAGACTAAAAAGAAACAGATGAAAGATTTTTGCAAATAGGAAATAAAGGAAGAAAGCGATTGTCACTACAGGGAAAATGACTTTCCCAATGATATCAGACAACCTTTCTATATCTTTTTGTGTCAAGCTGAAACTACGTTGCTCGAAACTTAAAATTATGAATTCTCCTTTTTTCTCTCCAGGAGCTATTTTAAAAGATTTTATTTTGGAAAGGTCATACTCTTCAGTTTGTGTTTTATTGTTTTCAGCGTGTTTAACCATAAGAGCATGTTCTGTAATTAGGATACCGCTCTTATATTTGCTAAGAGATGTAATAGTCCCGGTAGTATCTAATACAAATGCTGAGTCCTTCCATTCATAAATTAGAGGCTGTTTTGCTGGACTGGAAACTTCACCATTTTTTATGTTTATTTCCGGCAGAAATTCAGGTATCCTGCTTGCTAATTCGGTATTTATCCATTCTAAGGATTTTTGTATTGCTATCTGTGCATTAAACGTAATTTTGGCCGATAACACAACGCTCGTCAGGAGTAAAAGAAGTACTAAATATCCGAAGCTCCTTGCAAAAGATTGCGATGCGATACTTCTATAAAATCTAGGGCTGAAACTGCCGACAAAACCAAACCATATGTTCTTTTTTTCGCTCATTGTTTACCCTTTCATCACTCCCAATGGTTTCATTCTCGCTACTTTTTCAGAAATTCCAGCTTTATGGACTATATCCACAACCATATTTATATCCTTATACGCCTCTGACATTTCTTCTGCAAGTGTATTCTTGTCCCGCGCCCTTACTGCAATACCCTTAGATTCCATTTCTTTATTAATAGAACGACCTTCGGCAAACTTTATAGCCTGATGTCTGCTCATAGCCCTTCCTGCACCATGACAAGTACTGCCCCAAGTTTCTTCAAAAGCTTTTTGGGTGCCTACAAGAAGATAAGACGCTCTGCCCATATCACCGGGAATAATAACTGGTTGTCCTATAGCTTTATATTTTAAAGGAATATCCGCATGATTAGAAGGGAATGCCCTCGTTGCACCTTTACGATGAACACAAAGAACAGTTTCTCTACCGTTTACTTTGTGTCTTTCAAGTTTAGCAATATTATGTGCGACATCATAGATAAGTTCCATGCCAAAATCCTGCCACTGTTTACCAAAAAACTTTTCGAATGCTTCTCTTACAAGATGCATAAGTATCTGTCTATTGCACCACGCATAATTAGCTGCACACGCCATAGCTGAAAAATAATCTTTTCCTTCGGGTGAATCAACCGGTGCACTCACAAGCTGTCTATCAGGCAATTTAATCCCATACTTAGCTACTGCTTTCTGCATAACCCTTAAACTATCATCGCAAACTTGATGTCCCAGGCCTCTTGAACCGGAATGAATCATAATTGTAATCTGTCCTTTTTCTATGCCCAAAACCTTAGCTTTCACCTCATCATATATTTCATCAACTGCCTGGATTTCTAAGAAATGGTTACCAGAACCCAATGTGCCGCTCTGTCCTTTACCTCTCTCATAGGCTCTGCTGCTAACTTTATCCGGATTAGCACCTTTCAAACACCCGTTTTCCTCTGTATTGATAATGTCATCCTCTATGCCATATCCTTGCTCTACTGCCCATTTAGAACCGTCTTTTAGGAGCTCCTTTTCCTGTTGTGGAGAAATTTTTATCTTACCACCAATACCCACCCCGCAGGGAATATCATGGAAAAGAGTATCCATCAAGCCGGAAATTTTATTCTTTACATCTTCTACTTTCAGATTAGTTTTAACTAAACGGACTCCACAGTTTATGTCATACCCGACTCCTCCGGGAGAGATAACTCCTCCTTCGCTGGGATTAGTCGCAGCAACTCCACCAATAGCGAAACCATAACCCCAATGTGCATCAGGCATAGCGAATGAATATCTAACAATTCCCGGCAGACACGCCACATTTGCAACTTGTTTCAGCACCTGTTCTTTTTCAAGAGATTGAAACATCTTTTCATTAGAATAAATAATGCCGGGAACAAGCATTCCGTCAACATAACCCTTGGGAATTTCCCATCTGTAATCGTTTAATTTTTTAAGATTCATAATAATAAAATATTTCTTTTTTTCTTGAGATTTTAGGGATATTATATCAGACCAATCTGCTTGCGACAAAAAAGTTCTGAAGATAAAAATAAAACTACAAAAATAAATAAGCGAAGCTTGAAAAGCAGACTGAATTTTTATATAATTCCCTATCAAAAATTTACACACTAAATACAAAATAGTCAATGACTAAAAGCATGGATTACAAAGGAGTCTTTTAGTCTATTTTTATTTTAAAAAATTGGAGGTATAAAAGAAAATGGCTGGAATTATTAGACAAGTCAATATAGAAGAAGAAATGAAGACTTCCTATATGGACTATGCAATGAGTGTCATAGTCGCACGCGCCCTGCCCGATGTTAGAGATGGTTTAAAACCTGTTCACAGAAGAATTTTATACGCTATGCGGGATTTAAATCTTCTACCAAATCGTCCTTTTAGAAAATGCGCTAAGATCGCAGGTGATGTATCCGGGAACTACCATCCCCATGGTGCAGATATTGTATATCCTTCTCTTGTAAGATTAGCCCAAGATTTTTCAATGAGATATCCTCTTGTAACAGGCCAGGGAAATTTTGGCTCGGTCGATGGTGACCCACCCGCTGCTATGCGTTACACAGAAGCTAAAATGTCACATTTAGCAGTTGAGATGCTGGAAGACATAGACCAGGAAACTGTAGATTTTGTACCCAATTATGACGGGACATGTTTTGAACCCATGGTACTTCCATCCAAACTGCCAAACTTACTTTTGAATGGGTCATCCGGTATAGCGGTCGGCATGGCTACTTCAATTCCGCCACATAATCTTACTGAAATCACTAAGGGTTTAATATTTCTTCTGGAAAATCCCGAAGGAACCACGGAAGAATTGAGAAGTTATGTAAAAGGGCCTGATTTCCCAACGGGCGGCATCATTCAAGGAAAAGCTGGAATCAAAGATGCATATTCAACAGGCAGAGGCCTGATAAAAGTGCGGGGAAAAACCTTCATAGAAGGAGAAGAAGGTGAGAAACAGAAAATTATAATCTCTGAAATACCGTACATGACTAATAAGGCACGACTTGTAGAATCCATCTCGGAACTGGTAAGAGATAAAAAAATTGAAGGCATCTCTGATCTCAGAGATGAATCTGATAAAGACGGAATGAGGGTCGTGCTTGAAATAAAAAGAGGGAAAGAACCCCAAATTGTACTTAATAAACTATTTCAACATACTGCCCTTCAGGTAACTTTTGGAATTATATTGCTTGCTCTGGTAGACAGAAGGCCAAAAGTTCTTCCATTAAAAGATATGATGCAATACTTCCTTTCGCACAGGGAGGAAGTAGTTAGACGCCGGACCGCTTTCCAACTTAAAAAGGCAAAGGAAAGAGCTCATATATTGGAAGGATTAAAGATAGCTCTGAGCAATTTGGACGAAGTAATCAAAACAATTAAGAGTTCTCAAACCGTTGAAAAAGCAAGAGAAAATTTAATAAAGTCTTTCTCTCTGACAGAAATCCAAGCTCAATCGATTCTCGATATGAGATTGCAGAGATTAACGGGACTGGAGAGAAAGAAAATAGAGGAAGATTATCTTGCAGTGATAAAAGAGATTGTCCGCCTTGAATCACTCCTTGCCTCGGCTGTTCAGATAAAACAAGTAATAAAAGATGAGTTGTCGGATATCCAGAAAAAATACGGCGATGAGAGAAGAACCGCAATCACAGAAGGACAAGCTTTCCTTGAAGAAGAAGATTTAATTGAAGAAGAAGATATGGTTGTTACTATTTCAAAACAAGGCTATATAAAGAGACTTCCTCTTAATACATATAGAGCACAAGGAAGAGGCGGAAAAGGAATTATCGGGGCAGGGACAAAAGAAGAAGATTATATTGAAGATATATTTATTGCATCAACTCACGATTATATACTTTGCTTCTCTAACTTGGGGAAAGTTTACTGGATAAAAGTATACGAAATTCCTCAAGCAGGGAGATTATCTAAAGGTCAAGCAGTAGTCAATTTCTTGAAACTACCTGAAGGAGAAAATATAACTGCATTTTTGGCTGTTAAAAATTTCTCGCAGGAAGGTTTTGTCTTTATGGTAACAAAAAAAGGCAAAGTCAAGAAAACACCCTTGGTTAATTTTTCTCATCCCCGCACTACCGGCATAATCGCTGTTGGTCTTGAAAAAGATGACCAACTAATAGGCGTAGACCTTATAAAAGGAGATGAAGATATCCTAATTGCTACCAAAAACGGCAGAGCAATCCGATTCTCCGGCAAACAAGTTCGTCCTATGGGAAGAGGAGCCAAAGGAGTTAGAGGTATAAGAGTGAAACCAAAAGATGAAGTTGTCGGGAGAGAAATAGTCAAAGAAGACGAATCACTTCTTGTAGTTACAAGTAACGGCTTCGGGAAAAAATCCGCTTATAGTCTCTATCCGAAAAGAGGTAGAGGTGGAAGTGGCGTAATCAACATTAGACAATGCAAGAGAAATGGTGACGTTGTTAGTATTGCGGGAATAAAAAAGACCGACAATTTGCTGATAGCCACGCAACAAGGCAAGATTATTCGAATGGACAGTTCCTCAATAAGAAACATCAGTAGAAATACAATGGGTGTCCGATTAGTTTCCCTTACAGAAGACGACAAAGTTTCGTCCTTTACAACTGTTGCTGAAGAAGAGGTCTTGAGTACGAAAAACGACGAACAAGATAAAAAGGATGAAAAGAAGTAAATCTTTGTATCGTCCTAGTGACCCAAGAGTTGCATAGGGGAACTCAGCACACATCATCTCCGACATGGTGGTTGTCTATCATCTTCAAATACTGCAATGGGTAACTACAAACTAATTGACCACACTGCAGACATAGGTATTTCTGTCGAGGGAAAAGATTTAGAAGACCTTTTTGCGACTGCCGCTTGTGCAATGATTTCACAGATGATAGATTTGGATAAGATAAAAAACAAAGAAACTAAAAAAATAGAATTGGAAGGTGCAGACTTGGAAGACCTTCTGGTCAGATGGTTAAATGAATTATTATTTCTTTCCGATAATGGCTATATATTCAAAAAATTTAATATAGAGACCTTAAAGGAAACTTCTCTTTTAGCATCTCTGGAAGGCGAAAAAATAGATTTCAGAAAAATACCTCTAAAACAACAAATAAAAGCTGCAACTTATCATCAGTTGGAAATCAAAAAAGACACTTCTGGGAATTGGCAGACAACAATTATCTTTGACGTATGATTTATTGAAGTTAAAAGTAAAAACGAAAAAGTTAGAACCACAATTAAAAATTCAAAATTAAATTCAGTTTCGCCTTTTTACTTTCCCTCTGGAATCTTAGAAAGATTCCGAGGACTTAGTCCCGGGAATGCTCCGCATTCCTCGGGGTAACTTTTCCCTTCCTTACGTTCCCATATCCCAAGAAGCAAGATACTTCTTCTGCTCGGGGGTGAGAACATCTATAGAGGTATTCATAGATTCCAACTTAAGCCGAGCTATTTCCTCATCAATCACGGTAGGAACATTATATACTTTATTCTTCAAGGTCTTCGCGTTATCCTTTATGTACTCACAGGAAAGCGCCTGGTTTGCAAAACTCATATCCATAACCTCGGAAGGATGGCCTTCAGCACAAGCTAAGTTAACAAGTCTTCCTTCAGCTAAAAGATAGATTTTCTTGCCTCCCTCTAAAATATATTCATCAATAAAACCTCTGATTCTTCTTTTTCCATTTGAAATTTTTTCTAATGTATCTATATCTATTTCAACATTGAAATGTCCTGAATTTGACAAGATAGCTCCGTCTTTCAGCTTTATAAAATGTTCTTCCCGGACAACATGCAAATCCCCTGTAGCAGTTACGATTATATCTGCAGTCGGGCAAGCTTCAACAAGAGTTTTCACTTCAAATCCATCCATAATTGCTTCCAATGCTTTTAAAGGAGAAACTTCCGTAACGGTGACTCTTGCACCTAATCCTTTTGCCCGGGTAGCAATTCCTCTTCCACACCATCCATAACCACAGACAACAAAGTTACTTCCTGCTAAAAGTTTATTCGTAGCTCTCAATATTCCATCAATCGTGCTCTGGCCCGTACCGTAACGGTTATCAAACAAATACTTAGTATTAGCATCGTTAACCGAAATAAGAGGATAAGGGAGCTTACCGTCTTTTTCCATTGCGCGCAGCCTAATAATACCTGTCGTTGTCTCCTCACTGCCTCCAATAATATTGGGAAGAAGTTCCCTACGGGATGAATGCAACGTTGAAACCAAATCAGCACCATCATCCATAGTATATTGAAGCCCGCTATCTAAAACTTTTTGTATATGCTGATAGTAAGAATCTCTGTCTTCACCCTTAATAGCAAATACGGGAATTTCATAATCCTTCACCAAAGAAGCAGCAACATCATCCTGGGTTGAGAGCGGATTTGAAGCACAAAGATAAACGGAAGCACCTCCTTCTTTTAGAGTAATCATCAGATTCGCAGTTTCACTTGTTACATGTAAACACGCCCCGACTTTCAATCCTTTAAGTGGTTTTTCTTTCTGAAATCTTTCCCTTATTAATCTAAGAACAGGCATTCTTCCACCTGCCCATTCAATTTTTAATTTACCTTCGCCTGCAAGTGAAATGTCTTTTATCTCATAATCCATAACACACTCCTATTTAAACTTATTATATTCTTTCAAAAAATTATTGGCAATAAGTCAGAAACTCGGTGCTTGATTATAGCTTATAGCTGTTTCTTATGGAATTTTTCCCTGTAATTTACATTTGAATAGAATTATCCCATCCGTATTTACCTATTAAAGGGACAAACATACAGCCACAGATTGTTTTTGTTATCAATTCATCTTTTATCTTTTCGCCTACAACCAAACTCTGTGAGAAATAATTACCAACAGGGATGATAATCTTGCCATTCTCTGCAAGCTGTTCAATAAGAGGTTCCGGGATTTTGGGAGCTCCGGCTGTTACTATTATGCTATTATAAGGCGAATACTTAGTCCAACCTTGCGTACCATCTCCCACTTTTATTTTTACGTTCTCATATCCTAATTTTTCAAATAATTTTTCTGATTTTAAAGCAAGAGATTCTATATTTTCAATAGTATAAACCTCTTGGGCAAGCTTGCTCAAAATAGCTGTCTGATACCCGGAACCTGTCCCTATTTCCAAAACCCTTTCGTCTCCTTTTAGTTGAAGTAATTCGGTCATCAAAGCCACAATGTATGGCTGGGAAATTGTTTGCTCATTACCTATAGAAAGGGGGAAATCTTCATATGCATAGGAACTTTCTGATTCCGAAACAAAGAGATGCCTGGGAATTTCTCTCATAACTTCCAATACCCTTTCATCCTTTATCCCTCTTGGTTTTATATGGGACTCCACCATATTCTCGCGTAATATTTTGTAATCCTGCTTTTCATTAAACATTTGATAGATTTTTTATAATAGATTTCTCATTACAAACCTGAAAAATCTTAGAGTATCTATTATAGGATGAATTTTGCTTCTTTTTGTTGAATCTGCGAGATAAACAGTAGAAATGGGTATTTCTTTAATATTGAAACCCTTGCGTCCTGCTTTGATTATAACTTCTGATTCTATCTCAAATTTAGAGGTAGACAGTTCTATATTCTTAAGCACATCTGTTGATATTAGCCTGAACCCAGACTGGCTGTCTGTAACATTACATTTACCAAGAAGAGAAGTAACAAAAGAAGTGAAACGATTGGTTAAATACCGTGCCGTTGGCATATTTTCACATTTTTTCATCCTAGACCCTACGATAACATCAGCACCGCCTTTTTTATATACTTCTATGAAGTTGGGAATTTCTTTCCAATTATGCTGTCCGTCTCCATCCATTGTTATAATTGCATTAAAGTCTTTACTTTTTACATAAGAAAATCCCGTTCTCAAGGCAGCACCTTTGCCCATGTTTTTCTCGTGTCTTAAAACGATTGTTCCTGTGCTTTTTGCTTCTTCATAAGTAGAATCAATAGACCCATCATCTACTACAATTATTCCTGCAATCTCTTCTAATTGAAGGATTTGGGAAATTAACTTACTGATTCTTTTACTCTCGTTATAAGCAGGAATTAACACGCATATCTTCATTTTTATCACTTCCATATTTCCTCAAAAACACACCACTGTTCAGGATGAAGGTTTACGTATTTTTCTATCACTGTGGCTATTTTCTGTGTATTTACTTTGATAAACTCTTCTTTATTTTCGCACCTTTCAATTTGTATGGGACGCTCAAAATGTAGAGTATATTTATTATCTTTACCTCTTATGGTAAATCCAGGAAGTATAAGAGCTTGCGTCCAATATGCTAAAACAGCGGGTCCTTTCGGTAGATAGGCTTTTTTACCGAATAATTCTACTTCTACGCCATTTACATCATCTGAAGATTTATTTTTAATGGTTTTTAAAGCTCTGAAATTTCTATCTCCCAGAATAGCTACTACTTCGCCAGCTCTTAACCTCTTGAAACTTTCCCTTAAATTAGCTCCTAGAAATATGGATTTCAGCCCTTTAGACCTGCGTTGCCTAAAAAAAATATCATTTACCGCTCTATTACGCTGAGGTAAAACTATTGCTGAAGTAGGATAACCTACAAGTGAAAGTATTATCCCGCCCAATTCCCAGTTTCCGATATGTGCTGTCAAAGCTATAATTCCTTTTCCCTCCCTATAAGCTTCATCAAAATATTCTCTATTAACCATCTTCACCCATTTATCCCAGTTATATTTATTCAATTGGGAAATAAAAAGGAAATCCGCCAAATACTTAGAAAAATTGCGGAACACTTCCTGCGAGGACTGGACTTTATTTTTAGAGGATGGGATATGATTGAAATTTTTTAGTATTGCTCGCCTCCCGCTTCTATTAAAAATAAAATATATGTTGGCAACCCTTAAAGCTATCCAGTACTTTATAGGATCCGGGCAAGATACAGCTATAAATCGAGCAAACAGATATGAAATATACTCAATCATTCTTTATTAAATAAGGTTCATTGCCGATTTTCTTTGAAAACTAAAGAGAAAAATATTCCCATAATCGTCGGTTTTTGTTAAAATGGATTATAACAGTAAAGAAAATCAAAATCCAAGATGAGTGTTTGGGGAAACTTATATAAAGAAATAAGCAAAATCCCCATAGTTGATATTCATACTCACATAGATTTCCGAAATCCATACACAAAAAAATGCCCGGGAAATTCAGGGTTACAAGGAAAATGACAGACAGAAAAGATAAGAATTATCAATACTTGTTGCAAAACAGGACAATAAAAATTATTTTCTATCAAGGGGTTAAAACAAGAATCGCTGCCCCTTTGATAAACAGATATTTAGACGTACAACCTGAAGGACTAAATAACATTCCTAATGGTCCCTGCATAATTGTTTCGCATCATTGTTTATATTTTGATTCATCTGTTATCGGTGTTACTATCGGAAGAAAAATACACGGATGGATAGATGAAGATGCTTTTTCAAAACCGGGTTTGGGTCCTCTATGCAACCTTCTCGAACAAGTCCCCGTTAAAACGGGCGGACAAGCTTCTCGGGAAGATTACAGAAGAACAAAGGAAATGAGCATTATGTGGCTTAAGAATACAAATGACTTAGTCGCTTTAACTAATGACGGTGCTTCAAGATATCTTTTTGACGAAAATGGGAATATATTAGACCTTTCTTCCAGAATAAATCATTCCGGAGCTGCCAGTCTGGGAATGGAAGCAAATGTCCCCATTGTTCCGACAGCTGCATGGATACCTGAAAAACACCAAAAAAAACTATTTGTTTCAAAGGGAATGGAGAGCATAAGGTATATGGAAAGAAATAAAAAAATCCCATATCGTTTTTACTTTTCAGAACCCATAAACCCTTCCGATTACAGTAATAAGAAAGACTTGCAAAAAGATATCAGAGAAAGACAGATAGAAGCTTGTAAAAAACTTTCCAATAAGTGTATCTAAGCAGATAATATGGGAATAAAAAGAGCCAGGTTATTGAACCCGTTCTGGAAAGTTTTGTATTGGTATATAAGCAGTTTGGATAAAAAAGGAGAGGTAATCTTTCTTAATTATGGTTATGCTGATAACAAGAAAATAGAACTAAAAAAAGAAGATGAAATCAACAGATATTCCATACAACTATACAATCATGTTGCCAGTTCTATCGGATTGGAAGGTTTGGACATTTTGGAAGTCGGATGCGGAAGAGGTGGTGGAGCTTCTTATATAGCAAGATACTTCACTCCTAAATCCGTTATGGGGCTAGACCTTTGTAAAAAAGCTATTGAGTTTTGCAACAGGTATTATTCTGTTAAAGGATTGTCTTTTTTCTGTGGAAACGCATCAAACTTGCCCTGGCCAGATAAGAATTTTGATGCAGTGATTAACGTAGAATCTTCCCATCGTTATTCTGATATGGGACAGTTCTTGAAGGAAGTTTATAGAGTTCTTAAGCCTGGAGGGTATCTTCTGTTTGCAGATTTAAGAGACAAAGAATCAATGGAGACTCTAAGAAAACAATTAAATAACTCAAAAATGAAAATCATAAAAGAAGAAATTATAACACCCGGTGTTATTAAGGCTCTGGAATTGGACCAAGAAAGAAGAAAGGCGCTTATTGCTAAATTAGCGCCGAAAATTCTTCATAGACCAATCAAGGAATTCGCAGGGACAAAGGAAACCGGTATATATAAATCTTTCTTTACAAAGAAAAAAGAATATCTTCATTATGTTCTGCAGAAAGGTTAACCGTTTCCCCCGTCAGAGATAAATTTTCCCACTTCTTCGAAAACTTTTTGTTTTTCGCTGTCTAATGTAAACCATTTTATGTCTTTGTTTTTTCTAAAATATGTGAACTGGCGTTTGGCAAAATTCCGCGTGCTTGTTTTAACCTTCTTCTTCGCCTCTTCAAGAGTGAATTTACCATTTAAGTATTTCACTACTTCCTTATAACCCAATGCCTGAAACGAGGAAAGCTCGGGATTATAACCTTTCTCCATAAGTGTCTGCACTTCCTCAACTAGTCCATTATCAAACATACTATCTACTCTCATCTCTATTCTTTTATATAACTCATCTCTTTCTCTGGTAACACCTATTAGGAGACAATTATATTCCACAATCTTGCTTTTTATTTTTTGAATTTCAGACATCGGTTCACCCGCAAGATGATAAACTTCCAGAGCCCGGATTATTCTTTTTAAATCATTAGTATGAATCTTTTCCGCTGATTCGGGGTCTATTTCTTTTAATATCTTATGCAAAAAAGTGCTTCCTTTTTTATCTGATTCCTGGCTTAATTTTTTTCTGAAAGTTAGGTCTGCTTTAGGCATAGAAGAGATACCGTAAACAAGAGCATCAAGATATAAACCGCTGCCCCCTGAAATCAATGGGATTCTGCCACGGTTTACTATACCCTCAATTACTTTAGCCGCATCAAGCGCATATTCTCCCGCGCTGTAATGATAATCAGGAGAGACAACATCAATCATATGGTAGCAATCTTTTTCCCTCTCTTCGGATGACGGTTTTGCTGTCCCTATGTCCATATCGCGGTATACCTGCATAGAATCACATGAAACAATTTCCAAAGGGAATTTCTCTGCAAGCTCGTGGCTAATCTCCGTTTTACCAACGGCAGTAGGACCAATAAGCGCAATTAGTTTTATCATTTTGGTTAGATATTATACATATATCTTAACTCTTTTTGACAATCTCATTCTACGATGATGTAATATAAGCAAACGGAGGGTATTGTGAGCAAGGGGAAGAAAACTTTGAAAGTAATAGGGATTATATTCGGTAGTTTAATCGCTCTGATTATCGCGGTGCATATTATCCTAAACATAGTATTCGGAATTCAGCTGCACAATAAAATTGCCGAACTAAAAGCACAAGGTAGACCTATGACTATTGCTGAAATTTTGCCTCCAGCAGTCCCAGACGAAGAAAATGCGGCGCTTCTTTACAACAAAGCATTTATTCTAATGACAACCGGAGAAGGAGGAAAACCTTATATCCCAAATAAAGACGGTGGCGTAAATAATAGAGCAATTAAAACTATTACAGGTGTTAAATCTTTTTCGGATATTTCCCAGTGGACCGATGAACAAAGGGATGAAATTCCCAAGCTAATCAACTCTAGAGATATACAGTATATTTATGAAATCCTTGAAGAGGGTTCAAGAAAACCTAAATGCAATTTCAATCATAATTACGAAGATGGACCTGGAACGTTATTGCCGGAACTCAATTCTATGCGAAATACGGTGAGATTACTCTGTGTAAAAGCCTTACTCGAAGCAGAATCAGGCAAAACAAAAGAAGCATTTGACACACTTCTTGTTGGGTTAAAAGTATCAAATCATCTAAAAGACGAACCAATCGTGCTTTCGCAGTTGGTAAGAGTTGCCTGTGACGGAATAATTATAGAATGTATTGAAAATATATCGGGTTCAAAAGAAATTCCTGTCGAAAAAGCAACTTTAATAATGGATGAACTCTCTATTCACCAAGATATTGAACCTTTTATCAAATGTATGGATGGAGAGAGAGTTGGGGGGGTATGGACATTTGAGAGAATACTCCGAGGCAAAGCCAGAGAGTTACAAGAGGTCAGTTACAATGATCCTCCTCTGCCAGTGCCTTTGATATTTATTGTATCTGTTCTTGGTAAACCTATTTTCAAGAAAGATTTTGCTTGTTATCTAACATTTATATCTAAAATGCAGGATTCTTATAATATCCCGTATTATGAATATGTGAAAGATAGAATAGAAGATGCAGATGTTCCTAAATGCTGTATTTTAACCAGAATATCTCTACCGGCACTTGATAGAGTGCGGGAATTACAAGCACGACATCAGGCGGATATCGATATTTGTAGAACCGGGCTTGCTTTAAAGCTCTACAAGACAAAGAACGGAAATTATCCTGAAAAATTAGAAAGTTTAGCGCCTGAATTTTTAAAAGAAGTTCCTACTGACCCATTTAGCGGAAAAAGTCTTAAATATTCCCGTTACATCAGTGGATTTAAGCTTTACAGTATCGGTCCCAATATGCAGGATGACCTCGGAACACCGAGAGCAAAGAAAGATAATGAGCCAGCTTTTAATGATTATGATATTGTCTGGGAAAGTAAATCTTAATCTGGATATTAGATATTATTTAATTACAGATTGAGGCTGTTCAAGAAGGGTTTTGATTTCTTGCAGGAATATCGCAGCACAAGCTCCATTTATTGCTCTGTGGTCAAAAGAGCCGGTTATATTCATAATTGAACGAACTACAACTTTCCTGTCTTTGACAACGGGTCTTTCTTCTATCTTCCCTATCGCAAGAATACTTGAAGTATTCGGTGGAATAATCGCTATGAAGTTTTTTATGTCATATATTCCCAAATTCGTTATGACTGTTTGAGCGCCATTCATTTCATCAGGAGTAAGTTTCTTACTTCTTGCTTTATTTGTTAGCTCATCTCTTTTTACGATTATTTCCTCAAGAGACAATTTATCCGCAAAAGGAACAACGGGAACAATCACCCCGTCCTCAAAAGATAATGCAACGGCAAAGCCGACATTGAACTCATCCATAATCTGAATGGAATTGTCCACGAACCTGCAGTTAATATGCGGATACTTTGCTAAGCTTTCCGCAACAGCTTTTATGATAAAGTCATTAAATGTGCATCTGGGCTTGTTTTTCTTCTGAAATTCTTCATTAAGTTTTAATCTCAAATTCACGCACTCTGTCATATCAACTTCAGCCGTAAGATAGAAATGCGGGATTTCTATTTTACTCTTTGCCATCTTTTCAGCAATGATTTTTCTCATAGCTGACAATGGAATATTTTTCATATTAAGTCCCCTATGAATCTTTATTTTTTTTCTTTGATCTTTTTTACATTTAATGGACAGGAGAAACCATGTGCTGATGTTGGGGCTTCTGTTTTTTTAACTTGCGGTATTTCTTCATCCATCCTATCTGCAATGTAACCTATAATACTCAAAACGGGCACAGTGGTGCCTTCTTTCGCTAATATCTTACGAAGGATTCCATCATGAAAAGATTCAACTTCTAAAGCTGCCTTGTCAGTCATAATCTCAAGTAGGACATCTCCCTTTGCTACTTTATCTCCTTCTTTCTTGTGCCATTTTTCAACCGTTGCTTCTTCAACTGTCTGCCCTAATCTCGGCATCATAATTTCTTTAATCATTAAGAACCTCCCATGTTATCAATACAAATTTACCTATTTTGCATTAAAAATTCAACTTGCAAAAAATCTAGAGGGATCTTGACAATATAATCTCCAAAAACAAATGCCTTTGGTGTAAAGAAGCCAAAAAGTACATATTAAGTAGAGAAGAAATTTCTTTTAGATTATAATAAACTACATGAAACCTATAATACAGATTGCTTTGGATTTTGTTGAGTTGAAGAGAGCCATAAAACTCGCCCATGAAACAGTAAAGGGAGGAGCTGACTGGATTGAAGCAGGAACACCTTTAATTAAAAGTGAAGGATTAGATGCCGTCAGAGCTTTAAGAAAAGAATTTCCACATCATACTATAGTTGCAGACATGAAAACTGCAGACGCAGGCAGGATAGAAGTGGAGATAGCAGCAAAATCGGGTGCGGATATCGTCTGTGTGCTTGGAGGAGTTTCTGATAGTACGATAAAAGAATGCATTGAAGCAGGGCGAAATTACGGGGCAAAGATTATGGTTGACCTCCTTGAGGTAAAAGATTTGGAGAAAAAAGCTAAACAAATTGAAAACTGGGGCGCTGATTACCTGTGTATCCATACTCCTATTGATGCACAGATGAAAGGCAAAGATCCATTCAACGCTCTTAGAAAAATCAGCAAAGTAATTACTATTCCCATTGCAGTAGCAGGAGGTATAAATTCTGAAACAGCCTCAAAAGCCGTAGAGTCAGGGGCTTCGATAATAATTGTAGGTGGTGCAATAACAAAGTCAGAAAATGCGAAAGAAGCCACTCAGATTATTAAGAAAAGTATCCAAAATAAAAAATCCATTAAGACCGTTCTTTATAAAAGAGTAGTAGGCAGCGAAATCAAAAATGTTTTTTATAAGGTATCTACTTCCAATATATCCGATGCATTACATAGAGAAAATCCATGTAGAGATATAAGACCCATATTGGAAGGTATTAAAATGGTGGGGAAAGCTTTTACGGTTAGAACTTATCCTGGTGACTGGGCAAAACCCGTTGAAGCAATAGATAAAGCAGATAAAGGAGATGTTATAGTTATTGATGCGGGTGGTGTTACTCCTGCAGTGTGGGGTGAACTGGCGTCTTGGAGTGCAAAACAAAAAGGTATTGCTGGAGTAGTAATAGATGGGGCGATCAGAGATGTCCCGGAGATAAAGAAACTCAAATTCCCAGCATTTGCAAAAATTGTCACGCCTCAAGCTGGTGAACCAAAGGGTTTTGGTGAAATCGGAATACCTATTGAAGTAGGAGGAGTAAAAGTTTCTCCCAGCGACTGGATAGTAGGAGATGACGATGGAGTAATAGTAATCCCTCAAGCAAAAGCTACCGAGATAGCTAACCGCGCAATGGATGTACTTGAAAGAGAAAACCGAGTCCGCAAAGAGATTAAAGAAGGCAGTACTCTTTCCAAAGTAACAGAACTCCTTAGATGGGAAAAGAATAGGTAAGCTAAAAAATCTTTTGTATCTTATCTATTATATGCTCCATGGACAATGGTGACTTTGACAGCTATTTAAATCTTTGATATATTTACCCCGTTAGAAAGCCCTGTTCTTTCTAAATAGGGTTTGCAAGATTGACAAAATTAATAAATTCACATAGGATATGCTCCTTTGTTGGAATACCTCCAGGGGAAATATTCTAAAAGGTAAAAAAAGGAGTTAGATAAAATCGATGGATTCAAAGAAAAAAACAAAAACCGTTGATGAATTGTACTATTTCGCATTAAAACCTATTTCTGAGGGAGAAGTAACAAAAGGGAAAATAGTCCAGATCAGAAAAGGAGAAGCTTTAATTGACATCGGATATAAATCTGAAGGAATTATATCCCTGTCTAATTTTGATTCTCCAGAAAGTTTAAAGGTCGGAGACGAGATAGAAGTACTTATTGAAACCAAGGAAAACGAAGATGGTATGGTAGGCCTTTCCCTTGAAAAAGCTGATTTTATAAAGAATTGGGGGAAAATCCAGAAAGCTTATAATTCAAATGAAACAATTAAGGGTAAAATAACTAAAAAAGTCAAAGGTGGTTTTATTGTAAATATAGGTATACCGGGGTTTCTTCCATCCTCACAGGTAGATGTAGAACCTTTAAAGAACCCGGATGCTTTAGTAGGTCAAGAAGCTGATTTCAAGATTCTTAAAACCAATCAATGGAGAAAAAATGTAGTAGTTTCGCGTAAAGCTTGTTTAGAAGAAACTCGGGATCAATCAAGAAAACATCTCTTGGAAACCCTGAAACCCAAAGATATAGTTAAAGGCAGAGTGAAAAATATTACCGACTTTGGAGCATTTATAGATCTTGGTGGACTGGATGGATTGCTTCATATTACTGATATCTCTTGGGGAAGGATATCGCATCCTTCGGAAGTTTTGGCAATAGGAGAAGAGGTGGAAGTGGTAATATTGGAAATAGATAAAGAAAAAAAGAGGGTTTCATTAGGATTAAAACAGAAAAGTGCAGACCCTTGGGAATTAGTAGAGAAAAAATTCCCTCTTAATTCAAAAATTAAAGGCACAGTTGTCAATATAACTAATTACGGTGTCTTCCTTGAGCTGGAAAAAGGGATCGAAGGGCTCATACATATCTCAGAATTATCATGGACAAAACATATATCTCATCCATCTCAAATGCTGAGTATAGGCGATGTAGTAGAAGCAATAGTAATAAATATTGATCAGGCAAACAATAAGATTGCTCTGTCTATTAAACGAACAGAGCTTGACCCGTGGCTTAAAATTAAAGAAAAATATCCTAAGGGTTCTAAAGTAAAAGGGAAAATCCGCACTGTCATGGATTATGGGGTATTCGTAGAGATGGAAGAGGGAATAGAAGGGTTAATACATATTTCTGATTTATCGTGGTCTTCCCGGATAGAAAATACTTCTAAGTTGATAAAAAAAGGAGAAAAAATAGAAGTTCTAATTTTAGATATAGACCTTAACCAGAGAAAAATCTCACTTGGACGAAAACAACTTCTACCTAACCCCTGGGAGGAAATTGATAAAAAATATAAGGTTGGGATGGAAATAAACGGGATAGTAACTAAGGTTACTGATTTTGGGGCATTCGTAGAAATTGAAGATGGGATAGAGGGACTTTTACATATTTCACAAATGAAAGACGAAAAATCTGATTCTGTCAACGAGACAATCAAAGTAGACGATAAAATAAAGGTAGAAATTGTAAGAATTAGTTCAGAAGAAAGGAAAATCGGCTTAAGCTTGGTGAAAAAATTAAAGAAAAAGACAACACAAGGTAAAAATTGAAACCAGAAGTCATAGAAACAAATCTCTTCTGTTTACATTGCGAAAAAGAAACTCCACACGTTATAATATACGTAGGTGATTATGTTCATAAAATAAAATGTAACCTCTGCAGCACAGAAATCCAAATTGATAAAGATAAAATAATTAAATTCTATACTTCTAAAGTACTTAAACGGTTGCTCACCAAACAAGAAAGACTCACAGAAGAATTAAGAAAAGATATGTCAGCACTATTAGTTTCCTTACCCTTTAGGATTGCATCTAAACCTTACCGAATGGCAAAGGAGTTCTTTGAGATCATTAAAGAAAAATAATTAATAACCAAACACCTTAAAACCCATCTAAATCTACTTGTCCTCTAT
>CAIJMQ010000067.1 GCA_903821905.1 uncultured bacterium | reverse complement strand
CAAGGATAAGCACTAAAAATATTCTAAATGAGCTAATTGAGAAACATCTTGTTAATGCAGAAATCCTTGAAAGATTAAAATTTTACTGGCTTACTTCCTATGGAATAAAGATAAGGCAGGAAATGGCAGTCATTGCACCGCTTTCTCCTGCAATGTTTGGCTCATGATCATCGCATAGCCTTAACCAACTCATTATCGGGCGTTTTTCTAATATACCTTTTCATCTTTTTTTTAAGTTCCTTATCTTCCTCTGATGCTTTCAGGAAAAACCCAGACATAGCATTGAGCTTGCCTGACAGGCTTTCCAGGCCTTTAATCTTTTTTTCCATGTTTTGTGTATTTTCTTGCTGACCTTTTTCCATTTCACTCATTTTCTTTTCAAACTCTGCTTTTGCCATCCCTAATTCTGCCTTGAGTTTCTCATTTTCTATTCTGATGGTTTCCAACTCCGTAGCAGCAAATTTTTCGTCAAGCTCTTTATTTTCCATCCCGCTTCTTGAAATATACACATCCGGCATGTTAGAGCTAAATCTCCAGCCATACCTATAACATATCTGCTGCCTGTTTAATTTTGAGGCATAATAGGTAGCTGAGCTGTGCCTGAATAAATGATAATGTATGGATTTTCCTAATACTTTCTGCCCCAATCTTATTAAAAATTGCCTTGTATTGTCATAAGAATTGATAAAAACAGGATCATTGGATTTAATGCCTTCCGCTTCTCTTTCCTTAAGATAATCCCTGACTGCCTCTAAACTATACTTCCAGAAGAGACCGATTGTTCGCATCAGCGTCTTGCTATATTCCTCTTTTATCGTGATTTTTGGAAAACTTTCGTTATTGCCTGGCAACTGTATGTCTTCATATCTTATATTGTGAAACTCTTCTGCTCTTGCACCGCTATCAAATAAGACGGCAATCAAAAATCTTTCCTCAGAATTTTTGCAGTTTTTATAAAGAAGCTCTATATCGTTTTCTGAAAGGTAATCCGGAGTCTTTTTTACCTCCCTTGTGTCGAGCCAGTCGGTCAACCTTCTGAATTTCTCGTTATCCCCAAGTTTCCATTTAAGATATATTGTAAGCATCCTTCTTATATCCGCCTTGGTCGATAGCTCATAAGGTTTTTTCTTGTAGCTCTGTATTTTGTTAGATGTTAAAGCCCTCTCAAAGGCCTCCATTTCTTTTAAGGTTATTTTAGAAACAGGTTTGGCGAAATATTCTAATGGTTTTTTAAGGATATCCAGATACTTTATCTGTCTTGCCTCACTTATTTTCTTACCCTTATTTATCTTTCCCATCCCTAATTCATCTAAAAACTTCAGAATATCTTTTTTGTCCTCTATGGCTATCTTCCATCCCTGAATGGCTGATTTTCGAGTTTCTAGATTTCTGTTATGTATGGATATTTTTATATTTGCCATGCCAATGGCAAGAATACGCTCTTTTTAAGCTTTGTCTAACTGTAACACTTTTATTACACGCCCGGAGCAGGACCCAATAAAAAGTATTACACGCTGGAACAATATTTACTTTCTTTCTTTGCTTCGTAAACCAATTTCTTGAATAAATCTATATTAGAATAAATCTCTTTAAATATATTTTCCTTATCCTCAGAACTCATCTCTTTTTTGTAATACAGAGGGCTCTCGCTGTCTAAATGTTTTTCTATTCGCTTTTCTTTTTGGTAGTATTCTTCCATTCTCTCCCTCAGCAACAAACTGCTCTCTCTGATAACAATTAAAGCACACGTCCGTGGTTACCACTTTATCATTTAT
>CAIJMQ010000066.1 GCA_903821905.1 uncultured bacterium | reverse complement strand
TTCAACAAATCTTCATTTACATCTGCATAGACAATACTTACAGTAGAAAATAAAAGAACAACAATAAACAAAAAATCTAATCGTTTCATATTCTCTATTCTTCTATTTTAGATATTTGCAGAGCAGTTAATTTTAAAGTCACTGTCTCCAATGACCATTTATCTGGAATGTTCCACCAGCAATGGATGCTCTGTTTTTCTTATACAAAGTTATCATGTAATTGGAATTTGTCTTAAAATTTATTTTTATCATTTCATCATTTTGCGAGATAATCTGCCAAGTTCCCTGCTCTGTATAATTATTACCGGTCTCATTTGTTATGCTTCCAGTCTTGTCATTGTTCAATGTACCTTTAATATTTTCGGGAGGATTTGGAGGATTGTTGTGTGTTCCGCTCAAGAAAACAGGTTTACTTAAATCAGGCAAATTATTATTCCAAGGTGCCCAATAATATAGCAACAAAATAACAGCTATAATAACTATCAGTGCGGCAAAATTTTCTCCTGATCTTTGCATTTTATTCCTCCTTTTTCAAAGGTTATCTCATAATTTCTTTAAAAATCACTCGGAAAATCGGGAGTTCGTCCGGTTCCATTTTTCTTCTCTTTCTCAAGTTGTTCGATACGATAGTTCAAATCGCCTATTTCCGCCTTTAAGGAATCGACTTCTTGAGAGGGAGCAACTTCTTGTTTTGGTTCGCTCGCCTTCGCTTTTTCCGTTTGTTCGATGTGTTCCTTTAAATTCTTTATTTCATTTCGCAGAGAAGTGACTTCCTGCAAGGATTCAGCCCCTTGTTTTGTTTTATTTTCTTCTTCTTTTTTAGCTTGTTCTATATATTCTTTCAAGTTTTTGATTTCGTTTTTAAGAGAATCAATTGTTTTTATAAAATCGAACTCAGGTTTTTTCTCTTCCTTGGGCTGCTCTGTTTTGTTTTTTAAAATACGTATTTCCTCTTTTAGAGAACTGATTGCTTGCTGTACCGGGTCGGGAAGTTTGCCGTGTTCCAAGTCGGTAGTCGCTTTAGCGTGTTGCTTGTGTTCCTCAACTATTCTGCCTGGAACACCGACTACAGTGCTGTTAGGTGGAACAGACTTTACTACAACAGAGCCGGCACCTATTTTTGAACCTTCTCCTATTTCAATCGGGCCGAGAACTTTTGCACCTGTACCGATTACAACATTGTTGCCGATAGTAGGATGTCTTTTGCCTTTGTTAAGACTCGTGCCTCCCAAAACCACGCCCTGATATAGAAGAACGTCATCGCCTATTTCAGTCGTCTCTCCGATAACAACTCCCATGCCATGGTCGATAAAGAATCTTCTGCCTATTTTTGCACCGGGGTGGATTTCAATACCGGTAAGAAATCTGCCCCAATGTGAGAGAAGCCGCGCCAAGAATAAATATTTATGTTCCCAAAGAGAATGAGCCATTCTATGCAGCCACAAGGCGTGCAAACCCGGATAGCAAAGTATAACTTCAACAGTAGACCTTGCTGCAGGGTCTTCAGAAAAAATGGTTTGAATATCTTCTTTCATCAAGGAAATCATTCTCATAATCGTTTACTCCTCACGTATATGTTATACAGTTGTCAATTTGAATTCAACTCACTTACACTTTGCCGGTAAGTAAACTAATTAGTTGCTTTATTCTCGCTACTATATCTATACCAAGAAAATGGGCAACCAACCATAAAGCTATCAAGACTATTATAAATTTAACAATAGCTGGAATTCTTTTCCGTTTTATAATCGGTTTGTTTTTATCTATCTCTTTGACTTTTTCTATATGCGATTGCATCTTTTGTATACATAATTCAGAGCAGAATATCCCGACAGGAGTTGATATAACACAATTTCGGCAAATTGGACTGTGGCACATCTTGCACCGCAGAGTTGCTTCTTTCTTAAGACACTTGATGCAGATGGACATATTTACCCCCTTTTGTTAATCATACAATAGATATTTCTTTCTTATGTCTTTGAATTTGCCCAAATCTTCTTCCCAATCCTTCATTATTTCATCGGCGGTTTTGCCTTCTTTGACACTGGTTGAAATATAATCTACTCCCCATATTTGATTTAAATCTCTCGGGAGCCTGGAAACTCCGGGATATAAGGATTCCAACACAGTTACTATTTCTAATGAGGTTTTAACGGGTTTGAAGATTCTTTTGTCAGTAAGTACTAATCTCACGCCTTGGAGTTCTTTGTCTTTGAACGTTGAATAAAAAGGTTTGAACCAGTACGGCTGAAATTTTATACCGGGAAGATTTTTAGAATTCAATGTTTCTGCAAATTTATAAGGGTCAATCCATTCACTACCAATCAATTGAAACGGGAGAGTATAGCCTACTCCGTTAGATAAATTCGCACTGCTTATCGTCCCTGTTGCAGCATAGAGAAAAGCGGCGTCAACCGTCGGGATGTGCGGAGAAGTTGGAATCCAGGTAAGACCTGTATCATCCCAAATCATATTTCTTTTCCAACCTTTAACCGGCACAATGGTAAGTTTAAGGTTCATATTGTATTCTCCCTTTATGAATTGCGCCATTTCGCCCACTGTCATGCCGTGAATCATAGGAATTGGGAGTAAACCTATGAAACTCTTGTACTCGTCTTTCATAACAGGACCTTCAACATTCAAGCCGCCTAAAGGATTGGGTCTATCCAAAACAAGAAATTCTTTACCGTATTTATCGGCTGCTTCCATAGCCAAAAAGAGCGTAGAGATATAAGTGTATGTCCTCACGCCTATATCCTGAATATCAAAGACAAGGACATCTACGTTTGCCAACATTTCTTCGGTTGGTTGTCTGGTCTTGCCATAGAGTGAATATACAGGCAGTTTAGTCCTTTTATCTATAGAGTGATTTATGTTTTCTCCGGCTACGGCATCTCCTACTATACCGTGTTCGGGAGCAAAAAGAGCTACAAGATTAAAGTTGGGATTTTCTTTGAGAATATCTGCTGTTGATTTTAAATTTGAGTCCACACCTGTTTGATTGGTTATAAGTCCAAGTTTTTTATCTTTGAGAAGTTCCATGTAGCCTGTATCTTCCTGCAGAACTTCTATACCTAATTTAATTTCTGCAGAAAAAACAGATTGGGTAATCAGGAAGAAAAATATAATGATTGCACTTATAAGAACCTGTTTTGATAAATGCATTGTTTAATTCTACACACAAGACAGTTAAGTGGCAATAGGCAACGTGATATAATTTCCAAAATGCAAAGTAAGATTTTCTATTCTTTCCTGAAGTCTTATATCGGTAAAATCGGCATTGCTTCTTCCCACCATGGTATAGTGTTTATAGATATAGGGATAAAAGAAAATGCTTTTTTAAAGAAACTAAAACAAAAATTTCCGGGATATAAACTCGTAAAGTCAGAAAAAAAGAACAGCAAGGCAATAAAAGAGTTGAATTTTTACCTGAAAGGAAATTTAAAAGTATTTAAAAGCAGTATGGTTTTAGAAGGAACTCCTTTCCAACTTAATGTATTGAGAAGTGTGTGGAAAATCCCCTATGGCAAGATGTGCTCATACAAATTCATTGCCCGTGAGGTAGGAAAGCCAACTGCTGTGCGTGCAGTCGGAAATGTTGTTGCCAACAACCCAATCCCGCTCTTTATCCCATGTCACAGAGTGATTAAATCAGACGGGAATCTCGGACAATACGGTCCCGGAGAAGATATAAAAAGAAAATTATTACAATTGGAGAAGGCGATATAAATCAACAATTTCCGGAAATTGTCGAATTGTATACAACAATTTCTTGTGGTAAGATTTTAACGTAAAGATAGAGGATAATTATGCCATTATTTAAGGATGAAATTTCCAAAGATATAAAACAAATGGAAAATGAGATGGAAAAAGTTTTCCGTCATCTTTCTACCTTCCGAAATTATTTCTTTCCTTCTCCGCTTCACAAGCCGTGGCATCCATATACCGATGTATATGAAACACAGAAAGATTTAGTAATAAAAGTGGAACTTGCCGGGGTTAAAAAGGAAGACATTAAAATTTTCAACGAAGAAGACAGGCTGATAATACACGGAATCAGAAGAGAAACTTGCCCGGAAGGGAAAATTGCCTACAGACAAATGGAAATAAATTATGGTCCTTTTGAAGCAATCATCCAGTTGATTACACCTATTGACGAAAAGAAACCGATAAGCGCAACAATTAGCAATGGGATACTGGAAGTAAAATTACCAAAAGCTAAAGAGGGAAAGATTCATCATATAAAAATATTTATTGAATAATAATTGAGGCAAAAGTATGGCTGAAGAAAGCATGATGGATGTTGAATTAAAAATACCGACTGAACTTCCTATTCTGCCTTTGAGGGATACTGTCGTTTTTCCGGGAATGGTTGTTCCAATAACCGTAGGGAAACCCGCAAACATCAAATTGGTAGACGATGTATCTGTGGGAGAAAAATTCTGTGGGTTAGTGTTACAAAAGAAAAAGACAGATGACGAGCCTAAGTTTGAGGATTTATATAAAATCGGGACCATAGCACGGGTTGTAAAAATGTTTAAACTGCCTACTAATACTGTTCATTTATTAGTCCAGGGTATTGAAAGAATAAGTATCGGGAAATTTACACAAAAAGAACCTTACATTAAAGCTGATGTTCACACAATAAGCGAGCCAAAGACTGTGAAAACACCGGAAATAGAAGCCAGGATGAGAAATCTTTTAAGCCAATTTCAAAAAACAGTATCCTTATCACCCAGAATTCCAGAAGAAGAAAGTTATATCACGGCGCTTAATATTCAAGAGCCCGGAAAACTTGCCGACTTTATTGCTGCCAATATTTCTTTGGAACCAAAAGAACAACAAGATATACTGGAAACTCTTGACCCGATGGAAAGACTGAATAAAGTAGCTGTATCATTGAATAAAGAGTTGGAAGTTCTACAGCTGCAGTCAAAAATCCAGGAGGAAACAAAATCAAAACTCGGTAAAGCACAGCGAGAGTATTTCTTAAGACAACAACTAGAAGCCATCAAGAAAGAACTCGGCGAAGAAGATGAACATACAATAGAAATTAAAGAACTGAAGAAACAGATTGAAGAATCCGGTATGAGCCAAGATGCAATGAAAGAGGCAAAGAGAGAACTTGATAGACTTGATAAATTGCCTCCTCAGGCTGCCGAGTATCATGTTATCCGTACATATCTTGACTGGCTTGTTTCAGTTCCTTGGAAGAAAAGCACAAAGGATAAACTTGATATAGAACGCGCTGCTAAAATTCTAAACGAAGACCATTATGACCTGGACAAAGTAAAAGATAGAATTCTTGAATTTTTAGCTGTAAGAAAACTGAAGAAAGAAACGAAGGGTCCTATTCTTTGTTTCCTAGGGCCACCAGGCGTAGGAAAAACATCTTTAGGTCATTCTATTGCAAGAGCTTTGGGGAGAAAATTTATCAGATTGTCTCTGGGAGGGATAAGAGATGAAGCAGAAATCAGGGGACACAGAAGAACATATATAGGAGCTTTGCCAGGAAGAATAATACAGGGTGTAAGACGAGCCGGGACAAATAATCCTGTCTTTATGTTAGATGAAGTAGATAAGATTGGTATTGATTTTAGGGGAGACCCATCGTCTGCATTGCTTGAGGTTTTAGACCCCGAACAAAATCATTCTTTTAGTGACCATTATCTGGATGTTTCTTTTGACCTTTCCAAGGTAATGTTTATCACCACAGCAAATATTTTAGATACTATCCCCCCTGCACTGCGAGATAGGATGGAAGTGCTGGAACTACCCGGCTATTCCGAAGAAGAAAAAATGATAATTGCTAAAAGGTTTCTACTGCCCCGCCAGATAAAAGAAAACGGGTTAAAACCGGAGAATATAAAGATGTCCGATTCCGCCATCCAAAAAATTATAAGAGAATATACCCGGGAAGCAGGGGTGAGAAATGCAGAAAGGGAAATTGCTAATATCCTAAGAAAGATTGCCAAAGAAATAGTTAAAGGTAAAAAAGGACCTTTTAAAGTTGATGAAAAGGACGTTGCTTCTTATCTTGGGTCAATGAAGTTTTTCTCTGAAACTGCTGAACGCACTTCTGAACCTGGTGTAGCAACAGGACTGGCTTGGACACCTCAAGGCGGAGAAATACTTTTTATAGAAACAAATAAAATGAGGGGCAAGAAAGGACTTACTTTAACCGGACAGTTAGGACAAACTATGCAGGAATCGGCAAAAGCTGCTCTTTCTTATGTGCGTTCTAAAGCAAAGAAACTAAAGATTGATGAGAATTTCTTTGAAAAATACGATATACATATACATGTACCACATGGTGCTGTACCTAAAGACGGACCTTCGGCAGGAGTCGCTATTGCCACATCATTGGTATCTCTTTTAACCGGCAGATTAGTGAAATATGATGTAGCAATGACAGGCGAGATTACTTTAAAAGGGAAAGTTCTTCCAGTTGGCGGAATTAAAGAAAAAGTTCTTGCTGCTTCCCGAGCAGCAATAAAAGAGGTAATTTTACCGGCGAGAAACGAGAAAGACTTAGAGGAGATTCCTGCTCACGTTAAAAAGAGATTGAAATTTATTTTCGTCAAAAGCCTTGATGAAGTTCTTGTACACGCCCTAAATAAATAATGTCCAGTAATTGTTACCGCCAAATACTGGAAACTATTTATTACCCTTTACCCATTCCAGGCAATACACGATGACTTGCCTTTTTGGAGCGCCATCTTAATTTGTTTTTTTTTCTTTGACGATTCCTATTTTTTCTTCCCATTGTTTTAGTTGGTTATTTGTTAATTATCAGGTTATTTTTTCTTTTCTTCCTCTTCTTCTTTTACCTTCTCCGTAATTAAAGTCTCAGTCGTGAGTATAAGGGCTGATATAGAAGCTGCATTCTTCAAAGCAGAACGCGTAACTTTCACAGGGTCTATAATGCCCGCCTTAATCATATTCACGAATTCACCTTTATTGGCATCGAATCCTTCATTAAATCCGGATTCTTTTACCTTGTTAGCAATTACAGAACCGTCAAATCCCGCATTAATAGCTATTTGTCTTATCGGTTCTTCCAATGCTCTTTTAATTATATCCAAACCAATTGCTTCATCTCCCTCAAGAGACATTTTTTCTAAGGCGGGTATACATCGCAGTAAAGCTACTCCACCACCGGGAACTATGCCTTCTTCCACTGCAGCTCTGGTAGCATGAAGAGCATCTTCCATTAATGCCTTCTTTGATTTCATCTCTATTTCTGTGGCTGCACCAACTCTAATAACTGCAACCCCTCCAGCCAATTTGGCAAGTCTTTCCTCTAATTTTTCTCTATCATAATCAGATGTGGTATCTTTAATTTCTCTCTTTATCTGTTCAATTCTTCCTTTTAAATCTTTTGGGTTACCCTTGCCTTCTATTATGGTAGTATTATCCTTATCAATTCTCACACTTTTTGCTCTTCCGAGGTTTTTCAAAGTTACAGATTCAAGTTTTCTGCCTAAATCCCCCGAGATAAACTCTCCTCCCGTGAGTATCGCTATATCTTCCATCATTGCTTTTCTTTTGTCTCCATACCCAGGGGCTTTTACTGCACAACATTGGATTATCCCTTTCAATTTGTTAACCACTAAAACAGCCAGTGCTTCACCATCAACCTCTTCTGCTATTATCAAGAGTGGCTTTCGAGCATTACCTATTTTTTCAAGTATAGGTACAAGATCCTGAACAGCCGAAATTTTTGTCTCGTGAATAAGAATATAAGGGTCTTCTAAAAAAACTTCCATATTATCCGGGTCATTAATAAAATATGGGGAAAGGTAGCCTCTATCAAACTGCATTCCTTCCACAACGTCCAGTTGAGTCTCAAGCTTCTCTCCTTCTTCAACAGTAATGACACCTTCTTTACCAACTTTCTCCATTGCATCTGCAATAAGCTCTCCAACTTTTTTATCATTATGGGCCGAAATAGACGCAACTTGTATCATTTCCTCTTTTTTCTCTATTTTTTGAGCATGTTTTTTAAGTTCATCAATTACTGTATTTACTGCTTTCTCAATTCCTCTTTTCAAAACCATAGGATTAGCACCAGCAGTAATATTCTTCATTCCCTGTTTGAATATTGCCTGTGCCAAAACAACAGCAGTAGTAGTTCCATCCCCTGCGATATCAGATGTCTTTTCCGCAACTTCTTTCAGTAATTGTGCTCCAGCATTCTCATAAGGATCTTTTAGTTCAACTTCTTTAGCAATGGTAACTCCATCATTTGTAATAGTAGGAGAACCCCATTTTTTGTCGAGTATTACATTCCTGCCTTTGGGACCAAAACTTGCTTTGACCGCCTTTGCTAAGATATTAATTCCTCTCTCTAATGCTTCTCTTGCCTCTTCTCTATAAATTAACTGTTTAGCCATACTACATTACCTCCTTTATAACCTGTAAATAGAAGATTGCCTCTTTATGATAAGAAAACCTTCCGAAACGGAGAGGTATTATAAGCAGTTAACCGTATAATGTCAAAACTTTGCATCATAAAGATTAGAAGTGTGATTTATAACTTTCTTTGGAAATATATAAAGTAAAGATAAATATCCGCTAGCCAATAAGTTCATTCGCTTTTTCTAATCCTTCTAACCCATTGGTTGCCTGAACAACATCGTAGCCTTCAGCTTCAAGTTGAGTACTTATTATATCCCTCAAAAAAGATTCATTGTCTACCATCAATATTTTTTGGTTATCATTTCACTTCCTTCCTTATATTTTTATTACACCTACTTTCCCATATATAAGAAAAGGTTATTAAACAAAAAATGGCTGTCCAGAAACCATACAACACTTTAAGGTCTATAATAACTTGCTTATCTATACTTTTAATCTGCAAGGGATTGGGGTTCTTGAATATATAAAATAGCGGCAAATCTGCAATCAATGTAAAGTTTTTCCGGGAAAAATAATTTAAAACTTCCGAATCCTTTTGGGGTTCTAAATCTTTTAAGTGTATTACTATTTTGGAAACACCTACTCTGTCAAAATCCAAAAAAGGCTTTGCTTCGCTAAACAATGCCGAAGCTGTGCGGCGCTCAGTAAGCAAAGAAAACATAACACTCAAGGAATACATATTGGAATAAATAATATCTTCCTGGACAGTGTTCCCTTTTATAATAGAAATAATCGGTTCATAAGTTTTAGCAGACCATATACTAAAACCGTGAGACCTCTGGCTAAATACATCTTTAAGGGAATTCACAAAGAAGGAATCAAATAAAACAAACCTTTTTTCTTCTTTTGAAGACAGAAAAGAAGGGCTTAGAAATACAAAAAATAGAAAAATACTCAAAAGAAGTATTATCTTTTTTTTAAGGTTCGACATTCTTTCAAAAAGATAATAGACAGAGTATGCTGCGAAAAATATTACGGGGAAAAAACCTTGAGAAACAACAATTCTATCTCTGTATCCTGGAAGTATAGAAAAAATAGCACCGGAAATCATCGCCAGCAAAAACAGTTTAATTATATCTCTTTTGTCTTTAGAAGCGACAGCGATAATAATTCCCGCACTGCATAAGGAAATTTCCACAAATTTTAACTCCAAGAACCAATTCCCATGTAAATTTTCCCGAAAAGAAAAATATTTCATATTATAAAACTGATGAAATATAAAGGGCGAGGCGATAATCAGAGACAATAAATAATAAACCGCCTTTGACCTCTTGGACCAGATAGCCCATATAAACAACATGATAAACTCTACGTATCCCAAAATGGGGTGCGTATAAAAACACAAAGCTAAAAACAAAGATGAAGTCAAGAATCTGTTCTTTATAAAAAGAAAAAAGCTTATCCCCCAGAAAATAATGGAAATTGTTGCAGGTATATTGTTAATCAATGAATCAAAAAATCCATAATTTGAGAAAACAAGCAGGACAAAAATAAACCCGAATATATCCGAAATTAAATCCTTGAATATAAAATAAAAAACCAAACAGAACAATGGGACTATGAGTACAGAAAATATCTTTGAGATTGTGATCCAGTCCACTCCTGTCTGGTGAACCACTTGTATTAGAGAATGATAAAATGGCGGGTACAAATTCGGTCTTCCCACAGGAGCATCCTGCAACAAATCCACACAGGAAAAACCCTTCCAATATTCAATAGCCCAAGCAGAGTGAAGGTGAAAATATTCATCTAAAAACTGCGGGTATTGGTAAGAGTGAAAAATCTGCAGGAATAGAATCAGTCCAATAAGGACCAATGAATACATGTTCCAATTCAAATCTCTTTTTTTAAATGTAGTATCTTCCACAAAATCTCCATTACTTTGTTTTGGAACTTTCTGGGATAACTTCTGTATCCGTAGAAAGTATCTTGAGTTCATCAAGATACTTTTGTACGGGTAATCCCGATTTCTCCGCTTGTTTTAAATATTCCTCAGCAAGTCTATAATTCTTTGTATCAAGATAGGTAATTCCCAGGTTTGCATATGGTAAGAAGAAGTTCCCATCAATCTCTATCGCTTTTTTATAGTGTTTAGTTGCCTCCTCATAGTTCCCAAGAATGCTGTATATTACCCCAGCATCATTATAGGCTTGAGCATATTCAGGATTTAACTCTATAGCTATTCTATACTCATGGATTGCTTTTTCATATTCCCCCAAGTTCTTATAGGCAGTTCCTAAATCATTATGGGTTTCTGCACGTTTTGGTTTTAACCTCACAGCTTCTTTTAACGTCTCTATTGCTTCTAAATATTTTCCCTGAGTATTATAGACTACCCCCAAATTGGTATAGGCTTCCAGATAATCGGGATTTAACTCTATAACTTTTTTGTAATGTGTAACTGCTTGCTCAAGTTTTCCCATGCAAGTATAAGCAGTTCCCAGGTTAGCATGGGCCTCTACATAATCTTCTCTCAAAACCAATGCCCTTTCACACTCTTTTATTGCCTCTTTATATCTTCCCAGTAAGATATAAGTTCCTCCTAAATTATTGTAAGCTCCGGAATAATTAGGATTCAGTTCTATGATTTTTTCATACTGTTTGATAGCTTGTTCATATAGTTTTTGCCTTTGATATATAGTTCCCAAATTATTGTAAGCTTCAAAATATCCGTGTTTTAATCTTATTGCTTCCTCAAATTCTTTTATGGCCATTTCGTAATTCTCTATATGTGCATAAACAATACCCAGATTATTATGTACCCTCGCACTATTAGGTGAATACTTTAAAGTATTTTTATAAAGAGTCATTTCATCCCTCCAATCTCTGTTGCGTATAATTGTAAGAATGGAATAGATAGCCAAAATAGGAACAATAGAAAAAATTAAGAAACTTTTGCGAATGTGCTGAGTTTTCATGCAATCAGCTAATTTGAATACTCCCAAAGAAAATAGAACAAAGAACCCTACGGAAGGGATATACAGCCAATTTTCAGACATAAATGCATTTATGGTAACTATATTGAACGATGGCACTAGTGTTAATAAAAACCAGGCAGAAGCAAAGAAGAATATCTTAGAGTATTTATAACTCCTAATAACAACCAGAAGAATCGAGAAAAATAGAAAGTTGGAAATCAAAATCTGGGGCTGAAAAAATGATACAGCCCAATTAAGGGTATATTCCATATGAAGACCGAAGGGCAGAAAAAGCAATCTTATATAAGTAAAGAAAACTTTTCCCAAAGTAATCATCCTTAGATAAAGATTAGTCTCATTTAACCACAAGCCGAAATCTAAGACCGTCAGCCTAAGAACAATATACACACAGAGGAGCAACAAGAAAGGTAAATAATCACTCAACCAAACTCTTAGTTTAAAACACGGGGTTCCTTTAGAGATAATCGGAACATAGTTCCGATTAAAAGAAATATCGCACAATATCAATATAAAAGGAAGTATTACTGCTGGCTCCTTAGATAATAGGGCGAATATGAAACATAGGATTGCCCCCCAATAATATCCTCTCAGATTACTATGTTTTCGATACTGAATAAATAATATTAGTGAGGAAAAAATAAATAGACCGGTTAAAAGGTCTGCTCTTGTTGATATATAAGTAACTACTTCAGTATGAATAGGGTGAACCGCAAACAATAGAGCTGAAATTAGTGATATTTCTTTTTTTCTAAAGAGCAAATTTAAAAGAACATAGACTAAAACAGCGTTCAGGGCGTGAATTAGTATGTTGGTGATATGATAACCTAAGGGCTTTAATTTCCATATAGAGTAATCTAAAAAAATTGACAATTTCTGAATAGGGCGATAAAAATGGGATTCTTGACCACTACCTTGATAAAGTTGAGTCGTAAAAAACTGAGGGATGTTGCGCCAATTTTTAATAAGATTGTTCTCTACAATAAGATACCTGTCATCCCATACAAACGAGTTGACTAAAGAATTAGCATAGACAATTACTGCAAGTAAAAATATTAGAAGAACCACATTAACTTCTCTATTCAATTCTCTTCTTCTGTATAAAAACCTCATATGCTAATTGGGTTTAGTTTAACAAATACAAAGTAAGTTTAACACCCCTTCCACAAAATCTTCCTTTAGTTTATTGAGAATTCTCAGTAATTTAATAAAATTTTTATCTATATATAGAATATCACAATAAGAAAATAGAAGAAATAATCAGAGGAAAACAAAATAAGATAAACTAAAAATAATAATCCCCCACGTCTTAAAAGACGTGGGGGGTAAAACCCACTATAAGCAACTGTTATGTTCTTTCTCACCCCGTTAAGCAGGGTTTCTACACTATATTCCACCTACCGTTATATTCCCAGCCTCGTCTATAGCCGCAGTAACTGCTGCTGCATCTCCCGAACCTGTAACAGTAGCAGTAAAATGAGTAGCGTCTACAGAAGTAAGAGCTGGAGCTGTGCTAAAGTATTTATTACCAGTTAAGTCAATACCGCCTAAATCAGCCGCTGTGGCTGTATATTTATTATGCTCAGCATAATACACTCTTTCAGCTGTCCTTATAGAGCCAACCAGAGCTACTCCTTCACTTGACATTGCTCTTTTTAAGTTTGACCTATATAGCGGGACTGCAACTGCTGCCAAAATACCTACAATAATGACTACGACCATCAACTCTACTAGGGTAAAACCCTTTTTATTCTTAAGCAGTTTTTTCATTGTTTCTCACCTCCCCTCTTTTTAAAGGTTTTAGATACCTAACTACTAGCCAACCTTTTTCTTTAGAGTATTTATCTGTTTCCTGCGTTGTAATTGTACCACAATTTGACAAATAGTCAACCTCTTTTATCGGTTATTTTTATATTTTATATATAAAATCCGTAAACAATTGACATATACAGACATTAGAGTTTATACTTCACTAGAAAAATACGAACTAAAGTTATCATATCTCTAATTGATAGAAAAAAGTGAATAGGAGAGGAAAAATGGCAAAGAAATACATATTAAGAGCTGTTACGTCTTTTTTATTGATTGTCCTGTCTATTTTATTTGTAACCAATTTAACCTGTGCCTTTAATAACAACCAAGCGGAAAGAAGGGAAAAAGAACAAGAACAACTCCAAAAACAGTTCCAGTGGTGGCCAACTGATGCTAAACCGGGTCCAGTACAAGATTCGGAGCGTGGAGGCTATTGGTGGTGGCCAACACAACCCGGGACAGTAACTCCATGGGGAAATAGAGGATATGTTTACGTCTATAAGATAATCTTTGACTATAAAGAAGAAGAACTTCCACCTGCTAAACCCAAAGAGATGAGACCATCTTTACTCATAAAGAAAATAATCAAAAATGTAAAAATTTATTTTGATTATGATAAATCGGATTTGCGTGAAGATGCAATTGTTATACTGAAAAATGCTATCGGAACATTAAAAAGAAATCCTGAAGCAAGTATATTAATTACAGGTAATTGCGACCTTCGTGGTTCGGAAGCCTATAATGAAAAATTGGGCAGACTCCGTGCTGAATCTGTGAAAAAATTTATGTTTGAAAACGGTATGCCGGAAAAACGTATTAAAATAGTAAGTCGCGGCAAACTTGATGCAATAGCTCCAATTAGTGATATTGTAGGCATGCAAAAAGAGAGAAATGCACAATTTATGGTTGCAGAAGTAGAAGAAATCATGCTTCCATACCCCGAAATAAAAGAATCACAAGCAAAACCAGTTTCGGAGGGTAAATTCTTAATAGAGAAGGAAGAACAAATAGAATCAGAAATAAAAGTTTCAACCAAGGAATACACAATTAAAAAGGGTGATACTCTCTCTGGCATAGCAAAAGAACAACTCGGTAATGCTTCTCGTTGGAAATATCTCTATGATCTTAACAAAGATAAAATAAAAAACCCGAATAAACTTAAAGCAGGACAAAAAATAATAATACCGATTGAGTAAAGAAAAAATTCTTAATAATATTACAAAAAGGAGGAAAGATGTTTCCAAGATGTCTAATTGTAGCTTTTCTTGTTTTATTGTTGGCAGGTTGTGCAACAACTGGTAAAAATGCTAATACTCAAACATCGCAACAACTTCAAAATCAAGTACAAGAACTTCAAGCTCGCGTAAGCTTCCTCGAGGAAGAATTGCAGAGCAAGGATCAAGAAATTAGTTATTTGGAAGGTGAAACTGAAAAAACTCCAAGCACGGAAAGCTCATCCCAAAATAAAACAGCAAGCAACACTAAAGTAACTTTATCAATTGGACAAGTACAGACAGCCTTAAAAAATGCCGACTTCTATAAAGGCCCAGTTGATGGGAAAATGGGACCAGAAACCAAAAGTGCAATAAAGAAATTTCAGAAAGCAAAAAGCCTTATAGCTGATGGATTCGTCGGTCAAAAAACCGCTTTGGCACTAAGCAAATATTTAACTAAATAACTTTCAATTTAAACCACCTATAAAGTATATCTCAGGTTTCTAATTTTGCTCAATAGATAATATAATGATGGTGTTTTAGATTTTAAATTTATAACTATGAAAAGAGAAAAAACAAAAATTAAAAATGTAAAAGGTAGGGTTATTGATCTGACATCGTTATTAACATATCAGATTGATGCTATTGTCAGTAGGGAAATCATTAAGAAAGATATAGGAACAGTTACTTTATTCGCATTTGATAAAGGACAGGGATTAAGTGAACACACTGCACCTTTTGACGCTTTAGTTTACATAGTCGACGGTACTGCTAAAATTATTATTTCAGGTAACTCCCATATAGTAAAAAAAGGTGAAATGCTTATTATGCCTGCGAATAAACCCCACGCAGTAAAAGCAATCAAGAAATTCAAGATGCTGCTGGTTATGATAAAAGATTAGATTATTTCAGTAAATGCTAAAAAATTCACAGGTTTCTCAAAATAAGGACATCTACATCAGAGAATTTAAGAATAGCGATAGAAAAGATATCAGAAGAATAAGTTGCCAAACTGCTTTTCTGGGAATACCTTACACGGAAATTTTTGATGATAAGGAAATCCTTGCAGATGTATTAACGCTTTATTTCACGAACTACGAGCCAAAATCGTGCTTTGTTACTATCAGTAAAAATAAAGTTATAGGTTATATTATAGGTTCAAAAGATGTTAAACTAATGCGGCGAGTATTCATATCAAAACTTTTACCCAAATTATTTGTAAAAATATTATTCAGAAATGTTTTATTCAAGAGAAATACAAGGACATTTTTAATGGGTATCATTACAAGCATTATGAGAGGAGAATTTTTTAATCCTGACTTTTCCAAACAATATCCAGCCACTCTGCATATAAACATTGATGAAAATTATAGAGGTCTTAATATAGGCAAGAATTTAGTCAATTATTATTTAGACTTTTTGAAGGGAAAAAATATACACGGCATCCACATCAGCACTATGTCTGAAGGCGCAAAGATGTTCTTTACTAAACTAGGATTTACACTTTTATTTGAAGGAAAATTTTCGCATCTACACAACTATTTAAAAAGAAAAGTACCCCATTATATATTGGGTAAAAAATTTTAAAGGTTCCATATGATAAAAAAATACTTGGTTTTGACAACCATTATATGTTTAGCAGTCACTTGGATTGTAATATGCAATGCAAAAGAATCTTTTGTCTCTAAAACACCTGAAACTCTTACATTGACCCAACAAGACCGTATTCTTATACTTGCCCCCCATCCCGACGATGAAGTGCTTGGATGCGGAGGAATTATACAAAGAGCAACCAAAATGAATCTACCCATCAAAGTTGTGTTTCTAACATACGGAGACCAAAATCAATGGTCATTTATTTTATATCGTAAAAGACCAGTTATAATGCCAAAGGCAGCTCAACAAATGGGTTTAGTACGTCACGATGAAGCTCTGGAAGCAGATAAGGTTTTAGGAATTTCACCCGACCAATTGATTTTTTTAGGATATCCTGATTTTCGCACTTTAGCAATCTGGTACTCTCACTGGGGAAAAGATACTCAGCCAGCAAGAAGCATACTTACAGATGTAAGGGAAGTTCCGTATAAAAATGCTTTTCGCCCTGGTACTCCCTATAAAGCTGATGAGATATTGAAAGATTTAAAAACTATTATTGAAGAATTTAAACCGACAAAGATATTCGTCTCGCATCCTTCTGACCATAATCCAGACCACCAGTCACTATACTTATTTACCCGAGTTGCTTTATGGGATTTAGAAAATGAATTAAAAACAGAAGTTTACCCATATCTTATTCATTTTAAAAGATGGTCTCAACCCAATGGATACCACCCTAATAACCAACTTCTTCCTCCTAATATGCTTTCACAGAATTCCGATTGGGGATTTTTTCCTTTGGAACCCAAAGAGGTCACGACTAATTATAATGCCATTAAAAAACATCGCTCTCAATACAATGAGAGTGCAAAGTATCTTTTGTCATTTATAAGAGCCAACGAGTTATTTGGAGATTTCCCTGTAATTGACCTAAAGAAAGAAGCTCCCGTTATATCGCTTGAATCTGATAGAGAAGAATTTCTTCAACAAATGCCGGAAGAACTTCTTGACGAAGAAAAATCTGTTTTTGTTGGATTAGAAAAAGAGTCCCTTCATCTTGAAGATGATGCACTCGTATACTCTCTAAATCTATCGCGACCTTTGGGAGAAACCGTAGGGCTCTCACTTTTTGTTTTTGGTTACAGCAAAAACACTCCTTTTAGTGAAATGCCTAAAATTCATATCAAATTCGGAGCTTTAGAACATAAGATTCTCGACCAGAATCATAGTCTTCCATTGGATAGCATAAATATAGAACGTCATGCAAAAGAAATCAATGTTCGAATACCACTTAAATTAATAGGTAATCCAGACCGAATTTTGACGAGTTCTAATACTTATATAGCTGACGTACTGTTGGATTGGACTTCCTGGAGAATAGTAGAAATTAAGGATAATAAATGAAAAAATCACAACTGATAATGATATGGCTGCTGCCGCTTATTGTAATAGGTGGTTTATTTATACCGGTACTGGGTTATTTGGTTTTAGCAATGATAGTCTTTTTTATAATCCTATCCTTTTTCAAAGGACGATACTGGTGCTGGAACTTGTGTCCCAGAGGTGCTTTTTTAGACGGAATAATTTCAAAAATCAGCACCAAAAAACCTATTCCAAGAATCTTCACTAAACAATGGTTTCGCTGGCTTATTTTCGTTCTATTTATAAGTTTCTTAATATACCGTATACTTCACACCGGCGGAAATCTTATTGCCATAGGAGCTGTCTTCGTAACAATGTGTATCATAACAACTATCCTTTCAATCATTTTAGGGACATCAATGAAACACAGGTCTTGGTGCATAATATGCCCTATGGGAACACTCCAGGAAAAAATAGGTAAAATAAATAGTAAGAAAAACAATTAAGGAGGTCTTGATGGATGAGCAAAAAAACCACATTATGCCAGCAGGTCCTCTGATGAAAGAACACCGTCTCATTGAACGAATGATAGAAATTATAGAAAATAACTTACAGACAATGAAACAAAGTGGTAACCTGGATTTGAAATTTATAGATACATCTTGCGATTTTTTAAAAACTTATGCTGATAAATGTCATCACGGCAAGGAAGAAGATATACTATTTGTAAGACTTGGCAAAAAACAACTTTCCGACGAACATAAACATATAATGGAAGAATTGATAAAAGACCATATATATGGACGAAAAACTGTTTACTCTCTTGCGGAAGCAACAGAAAAATATCGCAATGGCGATAAAACTGCATTCAAAAATATTGTAGAGTACATTAAAGAACTCATTCTGTTTTATCCAAAACACATAGAAACAGAAGACAAACGTTTTTTCCTGCCTTGTATGAAATACTTTAACAGACAAGAACAAGACGACATGCTTGCAGAATTTTTTGAATTTGACAGACAATTGATTCACAAACGTTATAGATTTATAGTAGAACAGTTTGAGAACAAATTTACGAAACCAAAATAAATAGGACAAAAAATGCAGGAATTTTCAATTCTTATTGGCGGAAAAGCCGGATTTGGCATAGATAAATCCAGCAGTATTATCGGGAGATTATTAAACCGACTTGGTTATCATATATATATTTACCGGGATTACCCTTCTTTAATCAGGGGAGGACATACTTTTTCCATCATCCGCACTTCTAGAAACAGGATAGCAGCTCATACCGACAAAGTAGACCTTGTTATAGCTTTAAATCAGGAAACCCTTAACCTTCATAAAAATAGACTAAAGCAAGAATGCCTTTTCTTGTTTGATTCAGAACAAGTAAAAGTAGACGTTAAAACTTGCGGACTGGGAATTCCCCTTGGGAAGTTACTCAAAGAAGAAAATGCACCGGATATAATGAAGAATACCTGTATCATAGGAGCAATGGTAAAAGCCTTAGGGTTGGAATTCAATATTTTGGAAGATGTTCTAAAAAAAGAAATTCCCAAAGAGATAGATTTAAATATAAAGGTCGCCAAGCGTGGGTTTGACGAGTCAAAGGAATTAATAAAAATAGATTCGATTGCGCAAAAAAGTCTGCCTTTACTTTCCGGCAACCAAGCTATTGCTCTGGGCTTGATAAAAGGAGGTCTAAAAGCATATATCTCCTACCCCATGACCCCGAGTTCACCCGTCTTACATTATCTTGCAGAAATTGCCGATGATTTTTCTTTGGACGTTCTCCATCCTGAAAGTGAAATCGGAGTAATTCTCATGGCTTTGGGTTATTCATACATGGGCAAAAAATCTGCAGTAGGCACTTCTGGAGGCGGATTTTGTCTTATGACAGAAAGCTTGAGTTTTGCGGCAATGGCTGAACTACCTATAGTAATTATTCTTGGACAAAGACCCGGCCCATCAACAGGTCTTCCCACCTACTCTGCCCAAACAGAACTACACTTCGCTTTAAATGCAGGACAGGGCGAGTTTGTACGTTTCATTGTAGCACCGGGTGACGCTGAAGAAGCTTATTATTGGTCATGTGTATCAATGAATATGAGTTGGAAATATCAAATCCCGAGCATCATTCTTTCGGATAAAAACTTGGGTGAAGGTATATTTAATTTTGATATAAGTGCAGTAGGTGAATTAAAAGAAGAAACGCCTATTTTATGGGATAGAAAACCTCCGTATAAAAGATATCTATTTACAGAAAATGGTGTCTCGCCCTTGGCTTTTGTTACGGACAAAGATGCAATAGTTAAGGTAAACAGCTATGAACATGATGAACTGGGAATAACAACAGAAGAACCGAAAGCTACAATGCTGATGCAGGAAAAACTTCTCCGTAAAGAAAAATTTTTATTGAAAGATATAGATGAACATTTTAAAGCAGTAAATGTGTATGGAGATAAAAATTCAAAAACAGGTCTTCTCTGCTGGGGTTCTAATAAAGGAATTTCGATTGAACTGGGGGAAAAGTTAGGCTTAAAAGTAATTCAACCTGTCGTGCTCAATCCGTTCCCAGTAAGACAATTCCAGAACGCTGTATCGGGATTGAAAAGATTAATCTGTGTGGAAAATAATGCAACAGGTCAATTAGCAAAACTTATCAAAGTGCATGGTTTCAATGTAAACGAAATGTTACTAAAATATGATGGTAGAGAATTTTCTATAGAAGAATTAGAAGAAAGAATAAAAGAGGTTTTGAAATGAATCCGATTAAATTGGGGACTGATACGCAGAATACCTGGTGTCCAGGCTGCGGGAATTTCGCGATTCTGAACGCTATAAAATCAGTTCTTACAGAATTACATTCCGAAGGTTTACCATTAGAGGACGTGGTCTTGGTATCCGGTATCGGATGCCACGCAAAAATAGTAGATTATATTAATGTGAATAGCTTCTATTCTATACACGGAAGAGTAGTACCACCAGCCGAGGCGATAAAATTAGCCAATCCGAAAGTTAAAGTAATCGGTTTCTCCGGTGACGGCGATTCTTACGGTGAAGGAATAGAACACTTAATCTTTGCAGCAAAGCGCAATATAGATATCACCATGATAATACATAATAACCGCGTCTATGGCTTAACCACAGGACAATACACACCTACATCTCCTTTAGGATTTCGCGGACGCTCTACTCCTCGCGGTTCAATGGAACTTCCTTTTAACCCTCTTGAAGTCATGCTCGCAAGTGGAGCAACTTTTCTGGCTCGGGGCACATCTCACGGTATTGACCTCTTGAAGCGAATATTCAAAGAGGCAATTCTGCACAAGGGCTTCTCTTTGGTCGATGTCCTGCAGGTCTGTGTAACCTATTCCAATCTATACGAATATTATGAAAGACGCATATACGAGCTAAAAGATTATAACGCGACGGATTACAATCAGGCGTCAAACAAGATAAGAGAATGGAATTACAATAATGATGCATCTATTGCTCTGGGAGTGTTATACAAGAAAGAAATGCCGACATTCGAAGATAGATTCTTGGCCGGCAAAACAACAGAACCTAAAGACAAAGATTTAAAAATAAAACAAATATTAGAAGAATCAATTTAAAAAGGAGAACATAATGGACAAATACAGATGCACAGTTTGCGGTTATATCTACGACCCTGCAAATGGCGATTCAACTCAAGGTATTAATCCTGGGACACCTTTTGACCAACTGCCTGATTCCTGGCTCTGTCCCGAGTGCGGAGTCAGTAAAGATATGTTTGAGAAAGTGTAAAATGCTATTTGAGAACCAAGAATATGTTGAAAGTTAAAAGAACTATTATTGTATCAGTAATAGTTTTTATATCTCTCTTTTCCATAACACAAGGAGGTGAGAATATGAAAATAACAAGTCCAGAGTTTCAAAACAATCAGCTAATGCCCGGCAAGTTTACCTGCGACGGAGAAAACATCAATCCTGCTTTAGTTATTGAGAATATTCCTAATGGAACTAAAAGCTTGGCGTTGATTATGGATGACCCTGACGCAACAAGGGGTATTTTCGTGCATTGGGTAATTTTTGATATCCCTATAACTTCAAAAATTGAAGAGGATAGTGTTCCGGGCAAACAGGGAAATAGTACTGCTGGCGACAGGAAATACCACGGTCCTTGTCCACCTTCAGGAACACACCGCTATTTCTTCAAACTCTATGCGCTGGATACAGTGTTAAATCTGAACGAGGGAACAACTAAAGCGCAATTAGAAACAGCGATGATAGGACACATTCTTAGCAAAGCAGAATTGATTGGGTTGTATAAGAGGAGATAATCTAGGATTTTGATACTTTGAAGGAGAATGTTAAATGGTAAAAATAAAGTTTTCAAATGAAGAGGAAATTTCATTCGAGATAGTTAGAACCTTTGTACTTGAAATGTTGAAAGAGAAGGAATTTAATCAGTTTCCTTATGCAATAGACAGTTTTAAAGGTAACGTAGAATTTACAGGTGGTATGCAACATAAGTTAAGAGATAAATTTTTACTTATTGTGCATGAAATATTGTGGGAATTAATAATTCAAAGGGTTATAACTCCTGGATCTGATTCAGATAATATCAACCTCCCTAAGTTTAGAGTTACAGACTATGGGAAAAAGGTTTTGGCTTGTGGCGAATTCATCCCCCATGATCCAACTAATTATTTACAGAAATATAGCCAGGCAGTTGGCACACCTGACTCCGTAGCATTTGAATATTTGAAAGAAAGTCTTAGAAATTTTAATTCGGGATGTTATCTATCGGCAACTATGATGTTAGGAATAGCCTCAGAGCGAATGTTTCTTACACTATGCGATGCACTATTGCGATCTCTTTCTAGTCCAAAAGAAGAGAAGCAATTTAGAGCAATTCTAGATAGAATATCGTTGGTGGCAAAACTTGATTTTGTACGTAAGAAAATAGAGTACTTGATGTCTCAAAAGGGAAATAATTTTCCCCAGATACAAATAACAAATCTAGTTGGTGTTTTTGAGTTTATACGCGTACAAAGAAACGATATAGGTCACCCTCAAGACAAATTACAAAAACCAGAGAGAGACGATGTATATGTAAACTTAAGAATATTTCCTCAATATTGTAAAACCTTGGAAGAGATAAAAAATTATCTAAAAAGCAATAAGGTATAGGGAAAATCAGGGAGGAAGAAGTTAATCCCTAATATCTCCCCCCACTCACAAAATCACTACATCCTGTTATAATAATTTACTATGGCTGCAAAATTACTCAAGAAATTATCGTTTTTAAACAGATTCCTGACACTGTGGATATTCCTGGCAATGGCTTTTGGTGTTTTACTCGGATACTTCTATCCGCAGATAGTAAACTTCTGGAACAAGTTTCAAGTCGGCACAACTAATATCCCCATTGCTATCGGATTAATCTTAATGATGTATCCGCCGCTGGCAAAAGTTAAATACGAAGAAATGGGAGATGTTTTCCGAGACTACAAAATCCTCGGGCTTTCTTTGGTCCAAAACTGGATCATAGGTCCTATATTAATGTTTGTCCTGGCAGTATTGTTCTTGAGAGGATATCCGGAATATATGGTCGGGCTTATAATGATTGGGCTTGCCCGATGCATTGCAATGGTCATTGTTTGGAACGACCTCGCAAAAGGCGATAGCGAATATTGCGCCGGTTTGGTTGCATTCAACTCGGTATTCCAAGTTCTGTTCTACTCGGTTTACGCTTGGGTTTTTATTACTATAGTTCCGACTTGGTTCGGTCTTAAAGGAGTTGCAGTTAACATCACCATCAGCCAGATTGCTAAAAGTGTTTTCATATATCTGGGGATTCCATTTATCGCTGGAATCGTTACGCGTTTTTCTCTCATCAAGATAAAGGATAAGAATTGGTATGAGAAAAAGTTTATTCCAAGGATTAGCCCAATTACACTTATCGCACTATTATTTACCATCGTAGTGATGTTTTCGCTCAAAGGTGAATACATTGTAAAAATTCCACTTGATGTTGTCAGGATAGCTATACCACTTCTTATCTATTTCGTTTCGATGTTCTTGCTCTCTTTTTACATGGGAAAGAAGTTTAATGCCGGATATGCCAAAACGGCAACGCTTTCTTTTACCGCAGCAAGTAACAACTTCGAACTTGCGATAGCTGTAGCTGTTGCAGTCTTCGGCATTAATTCCGGAGCTGCTTTTGCAGCTGTAATCGGACCTTTGGTTGAAGTGCCGGTTCTCATAGGACTCGTAAATGTAGCATTGTATTTTAAGAAAAGATATTTCAGTATCGCAAGTTGATATGCTAAAAAAAACAGTAGAATCGTTTGATAAAACGAAAATTGCCTTAAATCACTTCAAACAAGATAGTAGAGATACTGTATTAATCATTTGTCACGGCTTTGCAATGTCAAAGGATTCGAAACCCTTCTTAGACCTCTCCAACGACTTATTTGAATCATGGGATATTATTGCTATGGACCAGAGAGGACACGGAAACAGTGAAGGTATTTTTAGTTTCTCCTCAAAAGAACATAAAGATATTAAAGCAGTAATTGAATATGCGAAAGAAAGTTATACCCGCATTTATCTAATGGGTTTTTCATTAGGAGCCGCTTCCTGCATTATCGAAGTTGCCGCTAACAAGAACGTCAACGGTCTAATTACTGTAAGTGCACCGATTAGTTTTGAAAAGATTGAAAACCGGTTTCTGCACAAAGACGCTCTTATACCAGGAATTAAGAAGTCCGGCGAGCACACTTTTAAAATGCGATTGGGAAATATGTTCGCTAAAAAGGAAAACCCGGTTGATGTAATTGATAAAATATCTCCAATACCTATTTTACTCATTCAAGGAGAGAAAGACCCGATTATCTTCAAACACCATGCTGAAACGCTCTACAAAAAAGCTAAAGAGCCCAAAAAGCTAATAATTATAAAAGAAGGTCTCCATTCAGAAGATTTGTATCTAAATAACCGGAAAGAATTTGTATCTTTGTGCAGTTCGTGGCTAAGCAGCTTGTAATACTTCAAATACAATTTTTTCTTTTACGGGAACGTCAATTACTAGTGGAAGAATTTCACTCAGCGCATATCTCTACCGGCGATTTACTACGCGAGGCGGTGAAGAACAAAACTGCACTTGGATTGAAAGCGAAATCTTTTATGGATGCCGGCAATCTTGTTCCCGACGATGTTGTTATCGGTTTGATTGAAGAAACGCTTACGTCCGATGAAGCGAGAGATAATTTCATCCTCGATGGTTTTCCCCGAACGCTTCCGCAAGCGCGCGCCCTCGATGCGCTCTTTGAAAAAATCGGAATTAAACTTGATTCTGTCATCAGCATTGAAGTGAATAACGAAGAAATAATAAATCGTCTTGATCAGCGGCG
>CAIJMQ010000065.1 GCA_903821905.1 uncultured bacterium | reverse complement strand
TTTCCTTTTAACGGATATTTTTATAATACTAAAAAGATAAAAAGTTTATCGGAAGTTATTTCTCCTCCGTATGATGTGATCCCTATTGAGGAAAGGGAAGAATATTATTCAAGGCAATACAATATCATAAATCTCATTCTTCCCAAGGAAACGGTTGACCAAGATAAATATCAACACGCTGCTTCATTATTGAATGAATGGCTAAAGAATGAAATTTTTATAAAGGGTAATAATTCTTCTTTCTGTCTGTATCATCAGCATTTTTTGGCCAATAATGAAGAGTTTTTAAGAAAAGGTTTTTTTGCTCTTGTAAGGCTTGAGGATTTCAAAGAAGGGAAAATTCTCCCCCACGAAAATACGCTATCTTCTCCAAAAGAAGACAGATTCAAACTTTTAACTGCGACACAGACCAATCTTTCCCCCATATTTTTGATTTATTCAGATGAAAACAATGAAGTTATGAAGCTGCTTGAAAAGAATAGAGAACCTTCTACCTTTGCCGATTTTGTGCCGCTGGAGAGAAAACTTACTAAATATATACAAAAAGGATTTCCTCATCCTCTGGGTCGTAGACATGCCTTGTGGAGGGTTTCCAATCCCGGGGTTAATACTAAAATCAAAGAAATAATCAAAAATAAAACGCTCTATATTGCCGACGGGCATCATAGATATGAAACAGCTCTGAAATTTTGGCAACAGACCGGTAAAGATTCCCACAGATGGATTTTGGCTTATATTTCCCCAATTGAGGATGATAGTTTAAAAATCTTCCCTGCTCATAGATTATTGAAAGGGTTTAGCGAAAATGACTGGAATCAGCTTAATAATAAAGCAAAGGATTTTTTCTGGATTAAAGAACTGCCACTGAGTAATATAGATGAAAGTTTTAAACTTATTGCAGAAGAAGGTCATGCCAGACATGCTTTTGGTATAGTGTATAACGATAATAATATAACTAAGACATTGCTTCTTGTTTCTAAAGGTGAGAAAAAACTAATAGACAGGATGGATAGACATTCTCCTGCATGGAAACATCTGGATGTTTCAGTTTTGCACTCTTTAATATTTTCTAATATCTTGGGATTTGATGAAAAGAATCTTCAGGATACTTCAAGGTTAAACTATGAAGTGGATAGATATAAAGCCATAGAATTGGTGAAAAATGGCACTTATCAGATAGCTTTCCTACTAAATGCAACAAAAGTGGAAGAAGTAAGGCTTGTAGCAAACCGGCAAGAGAGAATGCCAGGCAAGGCCACATATTTTTACCCCAAGGTTTCCTCGGGATTCTTCATTAATGTCTTGAAAGATTTGGAATAATAGAACGATGGATAATGAGAAAACCTCAGTAATTATCGTGGCAGCTGGCAAAGGTACAAGAATGAATCACACCTTGCCTAAACAATACCTACCCTTAGAGGGCAAACCTATTTTGGCTCATACATTAATCAATTTATCCAAGATTTCCGAAGTTGATTCTATAACTTTAGTGGTTAGTGAAGATAGAATCCAGTGGTGTAAAGAGGAAATAATTAACAAGTTCAACATAAAAAAAGTGGATGGGGTAATAGGTGGAGGTGAAACACGCGGAGAATCTGTTCTAAATGGGCTGAAAAGTTTAGATAAAGAAACTACAATAGTTGCAATCCACGATGGGGTAAGACCTTTCATAACGGAATCTCTTTTCAACAATATAATTAATCAAACAAAAGAATTTGGTGCGGCTATTTGTGCTGTCCAGTTAAGGGATACCTTGAAAAATGCAACCCCCAAAATGGAAGTAAAATCTACTTACGATAGAAACGGGCTTTGGCTTATACAAACTCCTCAAATTTTCCGATATCCTTTAATATTAAAAGCATACGAAAAAGCGATAAAGGATAGTTTTCAAGCTACAGATGATGCAGGGCTTGTAGAAAGATTGCCGCATCCAGTGAAAATAGTCGAAGGTAGCCCTTTTAATATTAAAATAACTACTCCAGAAGATTTGGTTTTGGCGGAAGCTATCTACGAAATAATATATTCTTAATAGACAGAATACAGATGACAGAGGTCAGGAGACAGAAACGGAGCACAGAAGACATAGATATCAGATTTCTGAAAATTCCAGAACAGGGAGAGGGATATGCTAATAGGACTAGGTTACGACATCCATCAGTTAAAAGAAGGCAGAAAACTTATTCTTGGTGGTATTCAAATACCATACATAAAAGGACTTTTAGGCCATTCTGATGCGGATGTAGTTACTCATTCAATATGTGATGCTATTTTAGGTGCAATGGGCGAGAAAGACATAGGAGAACATTTCCCTGATACTGACCAGGAATATAAGGATATATTCTCTTTAAAGCTTTTGGAGAAGGTGTTGAAAATAATGAAAAGGAAAAGTCTTGCAGTAAACAATCTGGATGTAACCATTGTAGCGCAGGAACCACAAATATCTCCTCATAGAGAAAAAATCAAGAAAAAAATCAATTCAATCCTGAAGATTCCAGAAAACAGAATCAATATAAAAGCCACTTCACCTGAAGGCCTTGGAGCTCTGGGTAACGGCGAAGGTATTGCCTGTATTTCTATTGTTAGTCTTGTTGAATATAGTAAGGCCTGAACTACTGGAATTTAAAAGTCTTTAGTCTAATGATTTTCCTATAAGTTTCTTGACGGAATTGATTTTGCGCTGGATTAAGTAGTTTTCAATTTCTTCTGTTGTTTTCTGGGCGGAATCTGGAGAGATTAAGTTTGCTGTGCCCACAGATACTGCTGATGCACCTGCAAGTATAAATTCAACTGCATCTTTTCCATTCATTATTCCACCACAGCCGATTATGGGTGTATCTACTACCTTGGCAACATCATAAACCATTTTTAATGCTACGGTTTTTATTGCGGGGCCTGAAAGACCGCCTGAGATTCCGCCCAGAAATGGTTTCCCTGTTCTCAAATCTATTACCATTGCTGGAATTGTGTTTATTAAAGAGATGATGTCGCAGTTAGCTTTATGGCAGGCAAGTGCTATTTCCGTTATGTCTTTAACTTGGGGAGTAAGTTTAGCGATGATTGGAATTGAAGTAACTTCTTTAACTTTTTTAATGGTTTCATAGGTGATTTTAGGATCTTGCCCGAAAAGGTTTTTGCCTTGTTTTAAATTGGGGCAGGATAGATTAAGTTCAATTGCGCTTATATTCTTTTCTTTATCTAAAATTTTTGCAAGTTCCGCAAATTCATCTTCTGTTTCTCCCGATATGCTCACAAAGAAAGGTATTTTTAATTTTCTTAAGAATGGGAGTTTATCTTTTACGAATGATTTTATCCCCGGGTTTTCAAGCCCGATTGAATTTATAATACCGCCCTCAACTTCTGCAATCCGGGGTGGGGGATTGCCTTCTTTTGGTTTTAGTGTTATTGTTTTGGTAATCAGAGCGCCGACTTTATTTAAATTAAGAAACTTTGCAATCTCTTCCCCAAACCCACAAGTCCCAGAGGCAAGAATAATGGGATTTTGAAGTTTTATACTACATAATTTAACAGAAATATCCGGTTTCATATCTTCTCCCAATCGATTTCTTCGGCATCAAATACCGGACCATCTTTGCATACCCGTTTATATCCCTGTTTTGTCCTGATAACACAGGCGTTACATATACCTATTCCGCATCCCATAAATTGTTCGAAAGATACCTGGCAGGGGATCTGGTGTTCTTTACTTAAAAGGGCGATTTCTTTCAGCATTCCTTTTGGTCCGCAGGCATAAATAATTGATAATTTAGAGTTTAGGGTTAAGAGTTTGTTCTTTAAAAGATTACTTACTAATCCCTTGTATCCTAAACTTCCGTCTTCAGTAGAGACATGAATTTCAGCATTCATATTTTTAAGTTCTTTAGCACATAATATCTCATCTTTTGTTTTTGCCCCCAGGAAAGCAACTATTCTTGATTTAGCTAATTCTTGTGACAAGAAAATTAGCGGTGCTATTCCAATCCCTCCGGCAACAAGTATGATTTCTGTTTTATGTTTTTGGTTATCGGTTTTCGGTAATTGGAACCCGTTTCCCAGTGGACCTATACAATCTATTTTTTCCCCTTTTTTCTTTTTGGAAAGACAAAGTGTTCCTTTCCCCACCACCTTATATAAAATTTCTATAGTATCTTTATTTATTACCCTGTGGATACTTAAAGGTCTGCGCAGTAAAAGATTGTTGTTTGTAGAACATTTGATATGGAGAAACTGACCGGGTAAAGTATTTTGGGCTATCCGGGGTGATGAAAGTTTCATAAGGAAATAGCCGGAGGTAATCTCTTTATTATTCAGTATTAAGATTTGTCTTAGTGGCATATTGGTCTAATTTCAGAAACAATTTTATCCTCTTATTGTTTCTTTAGTCAAACGGAGGAAAAAGAAAAAGAGACGGTTATTTAAATAACCGTCTCTTTTTCCACTAAAGCCGACAATTCTTAATTACTACTTTGGGTTTGCTATACCAACGAAAGCTCCCAAGCCTGGTGGAGTACTAGGGGTGGTTCGGCTGTATTGTCCGTAAGTGGCTAAATCAGTTGCTGCAATACCCCAATAATAAGTAGTACCACTGTAAAGGAAATGCACGGATTTGACCCAATTTGCACTACCGTCTATCATCCAAGCGTTAAGTCCTTCAGTGTTGCCGTGGTTCCAAGGAAAGCCGTAAGTATGGTCATTCCACTTTGGGATAGAATAGTAACCCTGGTCGCCCGGTAACGTGCCATAATAGCCTGTACAAACTCCACCGGTTCCATAAACCGCAGTATAAGTAACAGGGGATCTATCCAGAAGTACCGCTACCGTCTGTCCTCCTGTTTGATTGATGGACCTTGTTGAAACCCCTGTTTGTATGGCATAAGATAGGTGTGGATTAGGCCAAGCCTGACCAGACATATTTTCTCCATAATCAACGCCTGGACAGGAAGCGCCTAGGAAACAGCCGGCCGATGCTGCAGGTGAATCGTTAGAACTTGGACAAACAAACACGTTCCAGTCAGGCTCGTATTCCGGATTCAATTGCGCGAACCAAGGCTCTGCCCACCATGCTTGTGACCCAACCGCGACTGGGAACATTCCGTTATTATCCAGAGCGAACATATGCATTGCCGTACCGATATCTTTAAGGTTGGATAGACAGCTTGACCTTTTTGCTAGTTCTCTTGCTCTATTTAGAGCCGGCAGTATGATAGCAGCCAAAATACCGATAATCGCTATCACAACCAGAAGCTCAATGAGCGTAAAACCAGCCGATGAAGAGTCTTTGCTTCTATTTCTTATTCTTACCATATTTTTTCTATCTCCTTTCTTTTTGTCATCTCTTCTAATTATTAACATTTCTTATTTCACCTCCTTTCTTTTTTAATTATAACCCCAGAATCTTTGTTGTCAATAACTTGCACTAAATGATTACGAAGATTATTTAAAATAAGACTAATGCAATTTTAACATTAATTTCCTTTTATTAAAATAGACTGCAGACCGAAGACTAAAGTTTTTAGTCTTCGGTCTGCGTCTTGTTTATTAATTATCAGGATTTAGGAAGTTAGTACTTGTACAGCCCGGCATATCAGCCGACGGAAGGAGAACGTTAGTTCCAGATTTAATGGTTTTAATCCATCGGACGGCATTACTCTGAAACAAAACGTTAACGCCTTCTTTACCGTGGTTACGGGCACTGGAAGGTGTAGAAGTAAAATTGAAGTTATTTCCTGCAGCTACCGCGGAACCATTAGTGTTTGTTTGGTCCATAGCTATTACATAATTAGCCGGGGTTGATTCATTTTGCCCGACAAGATAAGCATAATTGTCGGTTGATGCGTCAACCTGTCTAAATCCCTTAGTTTTATTACCTGCAACCGAAACGTCTGCTTGGAAGTCCTGGGACCAGCTAGGAGTCCAACCAGCAGGTGTTACAAGAGCAGCTGGAGTCTGCGTAGCATTACTCGGGCAGACGAATGAAGCAGTAGTTTTAATGTAACTCGGTATCAAAAGACCCAAGCTGCCTTTTGCTGTAAAGGTACCCACTGTGTGATTCATGTCGTGCGTGGTGTCAGTTTGTCCTATCAGATCATGATCCATCCATGGGTCCCAAGACGGATCCCATTCGCAAGGATCACCAGGCCAATTTAATCCGCACCAATGTGCATAAGTGCTTGCATTAACCTCATAATCGGGACCAAATATATACTCAGTTGTAATGTATTGCCATGCGAGATCATGCATAAGTCCATCTTCATCAGCATTTGGGTATCTATCGTTATTATCGGAAGAGAATAAATGAATAGCCAAGCCAATCTGTTTTAAGTTGTTTTGGCAGCTAGCACGTCTAGCAGATTCTCTTGCTCTTTCTAATGCCGGCATGATCAGAGCAGCCAAAATTCCGATAATCGCAATAACAACCAAAAGCTCTATCAGCGTGAATCCGGTGAATCTCTTATTCTTAAACATTTTGTTCCTCCTTTTTCTATTGAAACGTTATTAACTTTTTACCATCTTGTTTCCTTTTTGTCAAGTCCTCTTACACCTCCTTTCTTTTATTGTCATAGTTAACATTTTCAGCAATATTTAGAGCAATTGCCATGCCAAGACGGAATTTAATTCCAGCAAAATGGTCGTAAAACATACTGCTGAGACTTTTATGACAGAAAACAAATCAGCAGGAGTTCAAAGTATGAA
>CAIJMQ010000064.1 GCA_903821905.1 uncultured bacterium | reverse complement strand
TGATGATATTACCTTAGTAGTAATGGAGGCGACATGATAAATAGGGACACAATCAGTGTCAACCGTAGTGTAAGTTATTGCACAGTTCTTTAAGTAAGTTTTCTGCTTCTACTGTAGCACAAAAAGTTCTAAACTCGTCTACGAGCGGAGGGGATAAGAATAAGAAGAAGTTTGGGAAGGAGGAATAAATATCTGCCATGCGGGCAGGGAAAGGAGTAGGGGAGGTGTTTAAGATAAATAAATTTGCTTATGTTTTGGTTGTAATGGGAAGTCTTATTTTTATATCTAATCCCCATTGTGTTTTAGGGGAGGATGTCTCAAGTGATAAAATCAAGAGGTTGACAGAGGAACTTTCTTCAAGTGATGTAGAGGTTGCATATAAAGCTGCTTGGTCGCTTGGAGAACTCAAGAATCCAGGGATAATCCAACCTCTTATTGAAACATTGGAACGCACACAGTACGAAGCTATTAGTAACGCCGTTTCAATGGCATTGCCAAGCATTGAATCAGATGTAGCTAAGTCACTTATTCCGCTTCTCACGCATGAGAATTGGTCAGTTCGCAAGAATGCAGTTTGGGTTTTAGGAAGGCTGCAAGAAAAGGAAGCTCTTCCAGATCTTATTAAGTGCCTGGATGATAAGTCTGATTGGGTTAGACTATATGCAGCTTGGGCGTTAGGAAAAATAGCGGACAAGAAAGCTATAGAACCACTCAGCCATACTTTGAGCGTAGAAAAAAATGAGGCTGTCGGTGAACAAATAAAACTATCTCTTGCGCAAATCGATCAACCTTTAAAGAAAATAGTAGTAAAGGATGCACCGATCTGGCTACTTATAGAAGAACAAGATATACCTAAAGCGGGAGTTACCGGTGACAGAATAACAATAGGAAGCGAAAATCCCCTTGAGAGTCAAAAATTTAGTGCTGACGGATTTGAATTTGAAAATCAAGGTAGGGACGATGATAATCTAGTCATTAGCCCATTTCTCCCTGGGGTAGTGTATCTTAAAGGTTCCGGCAAGATTACATATTCTGAGACCGGACGTAGTGTTCAGTTTGGCTCTATTCAACATCAACCCGTAAAACAGGAAGTAAATAAAGAAGGGGAAATAAACGTTATAAATATTGATGATTTGACCTTGCAGGGGATTTTCTGGAAAGAAGAACCCAAAAAAGTGATTATTGGAGATAAAAGAACGCAGAAATCATATGTTTTAACAGAAAGCGAATCTTTAGGGGAGATAAAGGTAGGAGAAATTACCAAGGACAAGGTGACTTTGGAATATCGGGATCGGAAGGTTGAACTATTAATGGGAAAGTAATGGCGACAAGCAGAAACACATCTCCAACTTTAAATTGGGCTACGGCGGTTACACACTATTATATTATGTCGCCGAGAAATATTACGACCATGATTATTTTGTGCGCGAGCACAGGCATGGCAGGACACCCAATCCCTGCCTGGTATGCAACCGCGAATTGAAAATAAGGAAGCTTTTTGATTGGGCGAGGCGGCACGGAATAAGGCACGTTGCCACAGGGCATTATGCAAG
>CAIJMQ010000063.1 GCA_903821905.1 uncultured bacterium | reverse complement strand
TGTTGGGCACTGGTTCAATAGATGTTGTTGTTTGCAAGGGTATGGGTATGAGAGCTGTGCAGAAGTTAAACGAAGCCAATATTAAGGCATATCAAGCAGATGGAGACACAGTGGCTGAAGTAATAAAAAAATTCAAGAATAACGAATTAAAAGAAATCACCATGCAGAATGCCTGTGCACAGCATGGATGCCACTAAGCACACCACAAGATGCGGATACAGGTTATAGCAACTGGTTCAACCAAGTTGGAAAGGTTTTTTAGAAAATGGGGAGTATCGTTTCTCATAAACAATGATATTCTTTTTGACACTTTTGGTAAGTCTTCGGTTCTAAATAGTCAGTTCAAAAAACTTTCAATAGATGTCTCAAGGATAAAGTATATTATAATCTCACATGATGACTGGGACCATATTTCAGGGCTTTGGAATATTCTGGAAAGAAACAAAAATGTTACGGTTTACATTTGTCCTAATTTCAATCAGAAGATAAAGAAAAAAATAAACTCATATGGCGCTAAGACCGTTGAAGTAATGGATTTCCAGAAAATAAGCGAAGGGGTTTATAGCACTGGGGAGATGCTGTGCAATTCTGAAGGACGGATAATTTATGAGCAGTCTTTAATCTTAAAGAATCGGAATGGACAGGCAATAATAACTGGATGTGCTCATCCCGGCATAGTAAGTATAATAGAAGAAATCAGGAGCAAATTCAAGGACAGCATATGCTTGCTGATTGGTGGAATGCACTTGAAAGACAAGGATAAGAACGAAACAAATGAAGTAGTCTCGAAATTGAGAAAGTATAATATTGCTAAGATTGCACCCATGCACTGCACTGGAAGGTATGCCACAAGATTAATGGAGAAAGAGCTTAAAGATAACTTTGTAAGGATTAAACAGGGCGACGTTATTAATATTTGACAAGGAGAAGCAAAAATGAAGATAGGAATTATTATTTCAAGTAACGATGTAGAAACTTCTTGGAATGCTTTGAGGTATGCGAACTTTTGTCTCGGTCAAAAGGACGAGGTTAAAGTATTTTTGACTGGTAAGGGTGTTGAGTATCAGAAAATAAGCACGGATAAATTTAATACCATTGAGCAAGCTGAAAAACTCCTTCAAAACAATGGTAAGATTTATGCCTGTGGCACCTGTATTAAAGCAAGAGAGCAAAAAGAAACCACAATGTGCCCACTCTCTACAATGAAAGATATGTATGACATAGTGAAAGAAAGCGATAGAGTGGTAACTTTTTAGTAAAAAGGTGGCTATGAATATATTTTACAGATTATTTATTTAACTTTATCATACCGTGATATGTCAAAAAGCGTTTGCTTGTTCGATGGATTTGAGTTCAGTTTAGCAATAATTTTTGCTATAATATGAGCGTGAAAAAGCTCTTAGCCATTCTAACTATTATCGCTGTTGTGTCGTTAGGGATAATGGGAGCTCTTTCTGCTATCCCGCATACACATAACAAAGATTCTGACCATTCAAAACACGACTCCTGTCCTATTTGTCAATTTAGTATTCAAGGTTTTTCCGCAACAATCATAGATTTTAGTTCAATTATTTTTGTATCTCTTGCCTGCTATCGCATAATCAATGTAAGCACTCTTTGCGATAGATTTTCCTATCTATTCATTTCAGCCAGAGCACCGCCAGCCACAATCTAATACATCCCCCATTAATATAGTAAATTACCATAATTAAAAAATGAAGGGAGTATTGTATGAGGATTGTGATTTTTCTCATATTGTTTATGACTTTTTTTATACCAAAAGAAGCGTTTGCTGAAAATATAGCGGCACTTGAAGCTCAAGTAAAGCAATTGACCCAAGTAGTCTATGGCTTAAAAACCACAGTGGACATGCAACAGCAAGAAATAGCCGACTTAAAGAAAGTATACCAAGTCAAATATCAAGCTCCTGCTTCGCAACCAGCTCTTCTAACAACAATTCTTCCACCTAAATTTACACCCGAGATAGGTGTAGTTGCAGATATGGCTGTTAAGT
>CAIJMQ010000062.1 GCA_903821905.1 uncultured bacterium | reverse complement strand
GATATTCGATTGAAGATAAAGGTATTTTATTATGCAACATATCTTCAAAAAAACCTATACCTAAAATCCTATTACTATCTTCACCTTTAATAAAAAGTTGAATATCATCACGAGTGCAGAATTCATTCATTATTAAAGTTGCTTTTTCGGGTGTGACACTTTTTGAATCCGCAATACTTTCAATACATTCTATTATGATTCCATCACAGGCGATTCTTACCAACTGTGAAATTTTAAATGGCTCATCCTTCAAATGATTTGAAATTCTTAAACCTATAAGAAGAGTATCAACTGCTTGTTCTACATTACCAGATTCTGCTTCAAGCAAAGCTCTTAAGCAAAACAACCTGGTAATATATTGCATATGGTTAAGATGACGCAATTCTATTTCATGTCCTTTTTCATATTCAATATTAAATCTACACTTAGGTTTCCGAGAACCTTCTTCAAAAAGTTCATAAATATCCTGCATTTCTTTGGAATTGATTAGTTTTGAAATTTCTTCTCTTTGTTCATTAGTCCATTGGGAAATATCTCGAAAAGAACCAATATCAAGTGTAAATTCACCTATTTTATAAAGTGCACTTCCTTCCTTGTATGATTTCATTAGTTCAATTGCTTTGTTGTAGAATATTGCCGCATTTTCTTCGTCTGGAACCGACGGTGGAATAATTTCAGCGATTGTCGTGGGTCTTCCTTGTGCTTTTAGTTCAGCAATTTTATCTTTTAGTTGGATACTGAATACGATATTGAGAATTATATAAACAATAATAACCAGCCCGATTAAACCACCAAATATAATACCTAATATTTTAAAAAACTTTTTCATTTTTTATTTATTAAACTAGCGAAGTATCCAGCTCCAAAACCATTATCAATGTTAACAACGGTTATTCCCGGGGCACAGCTGTTGAGCATTGAAAGGAGAGCGGCTAATCCCTCAAAACTTGCTCCATAACCTATACTTGTCGGAACTGCAATCACGGGTTTATCAACGAGCCCCCCTACTACACTGGGGAGAGCGCCTTCCATGCCGGCAACAACAATAAGGACACTTGCTTTGGATAATTCTTCGTGATGGTCTAATAGACGATGAATTCCCGCAACTCCAACATCGTAGAGACGGTCAACTTTGTTACCCATAAGTTCTGCCGTAACTGCGGCTTCTTCGGCTACAGGAATATCGGCAGTGCCTGCGGTAATGATGAGAATGGTCTTTTGTGCCCGCCTTCGCTGAAGCTTCGGCGGGCGAGGCGGGACAGCTACTATTCTTGCTTTTTCAAAATATACTGCTTCGGGGATAATCTTCTTTATTGCTTTGAAAACTTGAGGGCTTGCTCTTGCCGCCATAATCTCGGATTTCTTGGTCTTTGCAACTATCTTCTTTATCTGCTCAATTGTCTTGCCTTCACAGAAAATAGTTTCGTGGAAACCCCGCCTTAGAGAGCGATGCGTATCAATCTTTGCAAAGCCAAGGTCTTTGTAGGGAAAATGTTTTAATTTACCGATTGCCTTTTCAACACTTAGCTTTCCGATTCTCACCTGCTCCAGTGTTTTTTTGAGTTCTATCCTATCCATGTTTTTGATTTATTACCTTCCCTCTGGAATCTTAGAAAGATTCCGAGGACTTAGTCCCTGAAATTCTTCGAATTTCTAGGGGATTCATGCTTCCCGTTCTATATCCTTCCAAATCAAGTGTGATGTAATGGTATCCTAATTTGGTTAACTTCTCAATAACTTTTGTTCTCACTTTATCTTTTAAGATTAAGGGTATATCGTTTTTTGATACTTCAATGCGAGCCATATCGCCATAGTCCCTTATCCTAACCTGATGCAGTTTTAAACTTTTCAAGAATTCCTCGGCTTTTTCAATCCGCTTTAGTTTAGCGGGAGTAATTTTCACGCCATAAGGTATTCTTGAAGCAAGACAGGCATAAGACGATTTATTCCAGGTGGGAAGACCTGCTTTTCGGGAAAGTTGTCTGATTTCTTCCTTTGTAAGTTTTACATCCAGCAAAGGGCTTTTTATGCCAAGTTCCTTAATAGCTTTTCTTCCCGGGCGGAAATCTTTCAAGTCATCGTAGTTAGATGCTTCAACGATATGGGATATTCCTCTTTCTTCGGCGAACTTTTTAAATTTATAGAATAACTCTTTTTTACAGAGATAACATCTATTGATGGGATTTTTCACAAATCCGGGATTGGATAATTCTTCGGTAGTGATTATTATATGCTCTACGCCCAATTTGCGGGCGAGCTTCTTTGCGCCCTTCAGTTCCGAAGAAGGATAAGTTTCCGAATCAGCAGTTACAGCGATTACATTGTCGCCTAAAACATCTATTGCACTTTTAAGCAAAAAAGTGCTGTCAACGCCACCTGAAAAAGCAACAATAACACTTCCGAATTTTTTTAAGATATGCTTCAAATTATCTGATTTTTTCTTTAGACTATCCATATAAATTTTGGGGAAAAAGGCAATGATTATAAACCTAGGAACTGAATTGCTAATCCGCAAAGGAGTATCGCAGCACCAGCCAATGCGTGATTATATCTTTCTAATCGTTGCATCGGTAGAAAATTTATCCCGAAAGTAGAAACGAGAACAATTCCCAGCATAGTAGAAATAGTAACTATGCTGAAAACACTTGCTACCAACACCATACCAAAGATACTATTCTTTGCTGCAGGATACATGAGTATGGGTATTAACGGTTCGCAGGGACCAAAAACAAAAATTGTAAAGATAATCCAGGGTGTAATGTTAACAGCTTTTTCTTTTTCATGAAGATGTACATGTTCATTGCTATGCTCATGTTTATGAACGTGAGGATGACCGCCTTGATGAAAGTGTGCATGTGTATGGGGTTGATTCCTGAAAGCACGTCTTAACCCCCAAACAAAATACACTAAACCAAATGCAATAAACATCAAAGCTGCAACATTACCGCGGAATGATTCCACAAACTCCAATCTTCTTACAGCAATACCAAAAGCAACACCAACCATACCTAACAAAACAGAGCTTCCAACATGTCCCAGTCCGCACAAAAAGGTTACTAATGTTGTCTTGGGTAAAGACCATTTTCTCGCTTGAGCCATCACGATAAACGGCAAATAATGGTCAGGTCCAAACAATGTATGAAAGAATCCTATTGAAATCGCAGTAATGGTGAGAAGTATTAATTCCGGTGTCATTTTAGAATTATGCTAGTTATTTTTTACTTTTTAATTTCAGTATGCTTAACAAAAAACCTTCTCGTGTATATCAAGTATCCCAGAAATACCACGGTCCAGAATATGCTATACCAAGTCATACTGAAATTCTGGAATATGCCCATTTGTTGGATGACTTTTAATTGCTGTTCGGAAAAATTCATCTTTTGATAGAATTCCAACAAACTGATACGCGAGAATGTCATAATTGTTGATACCGTACCGAGAAGTATTACCACAACGGCACTCCACCACGCCACCATCTTTAGCTTATATGTGCCGACAGCAAGAGAAATAAGCAGTAATATGATAATGAGAGCTACGATAGCACCTTGTAATCCGCTTATCAGGGAACCAAAAAACGGAATTACAAAATCATAGAACGACATTTGCAGCATTGAAAGTGCTGAAATTACAAATATGAAACTTAATGCAAGGACAGGTAAAGGACATTTGTCAGTCCATCGGACTTTGAGGTCTCTGAATTCACAAGTGACTTTGACATTCTTGCCCGTATAAAATAGAAGGAAAACACTGGGCAGAATAACATAAATTCCAAGCAGAAATATTGTTATAATAAGTTTGATAATGGCAATGGCAAAAAGAGGTGTTTGTTCTTTTAAAACAATTTGTTTATAGACATCCGGTGAAACAAATATACTCCAGAAAATAAATCCTATTATTCCGCAAATAAGCCAAAACCAAGATGATATTATTATCAGTGATCTTGCCCATCGACGTGCTTTGATAGAACCGATTCCCATCAATATAAACCACACAGCTATTAGAATATAGAATAAAATGCTTTGAGCCATCATCGGCAAGCTTAAAGGCATTGCTGTAGATTTATTAATAGTATTAGAAATAATCATACCGAAAAGCATGAAAGGTATTAAAAGAATACAAAATCCGCCCATAAAAATCTGCAGAATTCCGAATGCAACAAGTCCTACATTTTTATCCTTGTAAGCCGGTATTTCCAACTTTTTCTTAGGTTTTTTCATCTGCGGTTCTCCTGTCTTGTTCGCTTCTGTGCTTCATATCCTGTTTCTTGGCTCTACCCCTTATTTTTGTTCTTTACTGTACGGTTTTAGTTTGTATTGTTCTTTCATCAAAATAACATCATAGACATATCGAGATTTGTTTCCAGCAGGTTGTTTTACCTTGTTGTATATTTGATATCCTGATTTCTGGAAAGCCCTTAAACTTTGTCTATTATAATCAGGAATTTCACAACCAAACATTATTTCTGCACCTTCTTTTTCGAAACCAAACTGCGTCAATGTGCTGATTATATCAATACTAAATACAGATTTCATAAAATCTGTCTCCCCTATTATTAAATCGATACATCTGCATCGCCTCACAGGATGAGCTACCAGAATCCTTTCAATGTCTATCTTCCGAAGCCAGCAGTCACCAATAGGTTTGCTATCAGTATCAGAATCAACTAACTGTTTGGAGGTTAATTGGCTTGCCGGAACATCAATAATAAAACAAAAAGCATCTTCAGAAATACGGCGGTACATTGCTTGGATTCGCTCCGGGGAATATTCAATGAAATTACGGCCTCCGGAAAAGTAGAGAGTATTATGATTGTAATTCCACCTCCATACTATATCCCAATCGTATTCCGTCATGGGACGAAGAACGACTTTATTTCCTTGAAGCGTAACTTGGTGTTCTCTAAGTTTCAAGTTGTCCGACCTCCGATTAATTGGATTTTCTTCCAGCAATTCCTTTTGTAAATCTGGATATTTTCTTTGCTGGTTCCATAGGTCTAAGAGCACGTGTAGCTTTACCAGCCAGCCACATTTCCGAATTACCCATAACTTGAAGTTCTTTTGTAAGTTTTTCCTGATAGTTGGGTTGACCACAAGAGGACAAAACTCGCTTTGTTTCTAAACCGCAGGCTACTCTTTTGTACAAATCTTCAAATACAGGCAATACTGCAGCTCTGAATTTGGGTTTCCAATCAAGAGCACCACGCTGGGCTGTGGCTGAACAGTTGGAATACATCCAATCCATACCGTTTTCGCTTACAAGCCGAATTAAACTTTCTGTTAATTCTTCAACCGTTTCATTGAATGCTTCACTCGGGCTATGTCCGTTCTTTCTCAAGACTGCGTACTGCGCTTCCATAATACCTGCAAGAGCACCCATAAGAACGCCACGTTCACCAGTCAAATCACTATAAACTTCTTTTTTAAATGTTGTCGGGAAAAGATAGCCGGAACCTATTGCAATCCCCAATGCAATACAACGTTCTTTAGCTCTACCGGTAGCATCCTGAAATACCGCAAAGCTTGCATTTATCCCTGCGCCTGAAAGGAAATTTCTGCGTAGTGATGTCCCTGAACCTTTGGGAGCAACCATAATCACATCTACATTTTTAGGAGGAATGATTTTTGTCTGTTCTTTATACACTATGGAAAAACCATGTGAAAAATATAACGCATTGCCCGGCTTTAGACATTTTTTTATAACAGGCCATATGGATCTTTGAGCAGCATCGGAAACTAACATTTCAACAATAGTCCCGCGTTTAGCAGCTTCTTCCATTTCAAACAAATCTTTCCCGGGTTTCCAACCATCTTTCATAGCCCGATCCCAATCTTTCTTGAATTTCTTTGACTGTCCGATAATAACATTGAAACCATTATCTTTCATATTTAACGATTGGGCAGGTCCCTGTACACCGTAACCTATAACGGCAATTGTTTCATTTTTGAGCACCTTGCGGGCTCTTGACATGGGGAATTCTTTGCGCATAATTACTTCTTCTTTTACCCCACCAAAATCTATCTTAGCCATAATATAAATCCTCCTTTTATTGACTTTGTGTTTTTAGATAAACATTCTAAAACCAATTTAATCTTTCTCTTTTCCATTTAACTGATTAATCCAGTTACAATATTCACAATTCTGTGAAGAATCAGGTATTGGTTTCTTTAATAAATCTATTGCTTCGTGAAAAAAATCAAGGGCTCTTTCGGGAGAAGTTTTTATTTCTATCATTTTTACTTCAAAGGGAATACCTTCATGAAGTTTCCCTGAACGAGGAACAAAATAGAGAAGGTAAGCTAAGTTATTCGTTTTATAATCATTTTTTTCAAGCAGCAATGTATACATGTCCATCTGTAACTTGTATGCTGGATGGGTATCGGTAGGCAAAGAACCTCTGGTTTTGTAATCCAAAGGAGCATATCTGTTTTCAGATAATATTAGACATTCATCGAGCATACCCATTAAAGAAGCATTTGTAGAATTGTCATTAAAATATAATTTCTTTGGTAGTTGCGGTATTAACTTACCTTCGATTTTATCTTTAAGCAAAGGCGGTAAGTCTCCTTTTTCTCTATAGGTATCAAAGTATTCTTTTATAACTCTATCTAACCCTGATGCAATCGAGGGAAATGCCCCTCTGGGCCTTTTTATATCTTCATTTATCTGCAACCAGAAACAACGTGGACAATCCCTGAAAATATTCAAAGTGCTCGGGGAAAGAACAAGTCTATTCTTTTTGTTTATCTTGTCACTTGTAAACTTAACTTTCTGAGTAGGATTTTCTTTTTTCTCGAAATTAAATATTGCTTGTTTTGTCATTTCAGGAATGAAATGTAAATTTTAAAGATAAGATTTCACTTAAATTTAAACCCGCCTTCCTTAAAAAGTTTTACGCAAGTATCCACTACATCCGAATCATAAAGCAAACCTTTCTTGCTGGAAATCTCTTCCAATGCTTTATCTACTCCAAGAGCCGGGCGGTAAGGCCGGGCTGATGACATCGCCTCAACAACATCAGCAACAGCTAAAATTCGCGATTCAAGAATAATATTCTTACTTGTCAAACCATTAGGATATCCGGAACCATTCATTCTTTCGTGATGCTGAAGCGCAATTGTAGCAATAGGCCAAGGGAATTCTATTTCTTTTAATATGTCATATGCTGTCTGAGGATGATTTCTTATAAGTTTAAGCTCAATTTCATTTAATATAGCAGGTTTCATAAGGAGTTCAGCAGGTATACTTATTTTCCCGATGTCATGAAGAAGCCCTGCCATATAAACTCCTTTAACTTTATCTTTAGATAGGTTAATAGCCTTTGCTATAGTAAAAGCTAATTCAGCTACACGACGTTGGTGTCCCGCAGTAAATATATCTCTTTTCTCAATCGTCAATGCCATCGCACGGATGGTTTCTTCCAGCACGTCTTCCAACTTATTTAAACTTTCTTTAAGTTGATCTTTTACATGATTATGTTCAGTAATATCATTTTCAGTTATAAGAAAATTTGTTATTGCCCCCTTATTATCTTTTAAAACAGATTTTCTTACATAAGTGGTAAATTTAGTGCCATCTTTTTTTCTATTAGGTACTGCACCTTCCCAATATCCTTCTTTTTCAAGAATTCTCATAGTGTCTTTCATAAACTTTACTGGATCGGGACTGGTACTGAAAGCAGACGGTTTTTCCCCAAGTAATTCCCCTTTCTGGTAGCCAAAAAGTTCATCCATCGCAGGATTTGTATAGATAATTGTTCCATCATAGGAGGTAATGAATATAGCTGCTTTTGTGTTTTCAATGATCCGTAGAAGTCTTTCTCTTTCTTTCTCTAACCTTTTGCATTCAGATTCTGATTTTCTGCACTCAGCTTCCGACCTTTTACATTTAGATTCTGATTTTCTACAATCGGTTTCTAATTTCTTTAACTCCGCAATCCTTTTTTGAAGTTTCTCTACCTCTTTTCCCATCCTATCCTTTTTAATCTTTTTCATTCCAAGTCCATTTTACATCTTTTGAAAGTGTTTTCAAAATTGTTTCAACATAATTACATATCTTGCAGGGTCTTTTATGCCGGCTTTTTTAAATCCTTTTTCCCTTAAGATGCAACTATCACACTTACCACATGCTAAACCATTTCTTGCAGGATTATAACAACTGTGAGTAATTGAATAATCAACACCTAACTTTATGCCCTTTTTTATAATTTCGGATTTACTAAGATTGATTAAAGGAGTATTGATTTTGATAGGGCTACCCTCAACACCTATTTTTGTAGCAAGGTCAGCCATTTTTTGATATGCCTTTATATATTCAGGCCTGCAATCCGGATAACCGCTGTAGTCAATAGCATTGACTCCTATGAATATATCGCGAGATTTTAAAACCTCTGCCCAAGCTAAAGCGTAAGAAAGAAATATCGTATTTCTCGCCGGAACATATGTTACAGGGATACCTTTTTTTATCTTTCTATTCTGAGGAACTTCTATGTTATCAGTTAGAGCAGAACCTCCAAAACATTTTAGGTCTATCTTTATTATTTTATGTTCAACTACTCTAAAATATTCCGCAACTTTTATTGCACTTGATAATTCATACCTATGTCTTTGCCCATAATCAAAAGTCAAAGCATAAAGCTTGAACCCTTTATTTTTAGCTATAGCAAGAACAGTTGTTGAATCCAAACCACCACTCGTTAATACAACTGCTTTTTTCATAGGATATAACTTTTACGATTCTAAAAGAGGGTGTCCCCAAGGGGATTCGGACCCCTGTTACCGGGTTGAAAACCCGGTGTCCTAGGCCTCTAGACGATGGGGACGTAGGGCAAGGGAGATTCGAACTCCCGACTCACGGCTTAAAAGGCCGTTACTCTACCAGCTGAGTTATTGCCCCAAAAAAGTTGTTTATTATACTGCTTTTTTCCGATGGTGTCTAATAGGTATATCTAATCTGCAAAGAACGTATGTCATTCTTTTTACTAACTGACAGTTCCCGCAGAATTAAAAAGATAATTCTTTAGGATTTCCCTCTCTTTTTCGTCCATCTTCAAGAATTGGATTCCCATTTCATATAATATTTTGGTATCTTCTCTCTTTATCTTTTTCCAAATGACCTGTGCTATAAACTCAACAAATGCCAATTCTGAAGAAGAGATTCCTGCTTCTATGATATTTCCCTCGGGCATTTCTTGCTCAATTTCTATTCTAGCGCCGTCAATACTGATATCTTTTACTATACCATGGTATTCCTTGAGTTTATCATGGGACATCATTAAAAACTTTATGGTTATCAGAGGTTTAATCCGGACAGCTTTCCTTCTTTCTATTCCATCGAAACTTCCTTTTCCTTCTTCTATGAATTCAAACATTAAAATGTGGGGCCCTATTCTTATTCTGTCCCTATGTTCCAATTTATGCTTTAACTTTTTCTCCCAATTCACATATGTGCCGCTTTTTGATGCCAAATCATAAAGTACATAGCTATCTTTTTCAGGTCTTATTTTAGCATGAACATCCGAAACACCTTCTCCTTCTAAATATAATTGATTCCTTGAATCTTTACCCACAAAAAATTTAGGATCTCTCCCTATAAAAAATTCTCTATGAATTGGGAGATTATAAACGGGGGACTCGCCTTCTGCTTTGATGTGTATAATAATAGCAGGACGTGCTGTAATATCTTTTATCTCTCCATGCGTTATCTTATCCAAAATACGGGTTCTTCTTTCTTTTTCGCTGACCTTACCTCTGAACAACCTGATTAGCGGATTTTGCATCGTAACCTTTCTTAAAAATACATAATTAAAATACACTTAGTCTGGCCGATAAGTTATTGCCACACAAAGCGATTTATTATACTTTATTCCATATTCCATGTCCAAGTTTCTAGGGAAATACACGCTAACAGGCATTGAGATAAGACTTCGTTTTTCAAAACCAATCAATGAAAATTGTCGAAGTAGAAAAAAGTCGGTAAAAGGGGGAATCTAGCCATTAACATTTATTGATAATAAAGATAAAATCCAAATTCAAAACGTTATCTTTTACTTGATTCGTATTGTATAATGCTTATGTATATTGTAAATAGGCCTGCCACAAAAAAATAAAAATGGAAAACTTCGAATTCTCTCCGTATGAATGGATACTAACAAATTCCCAAGGCGGATATGCCTTAGGTTCTGCTAATCTTTTAAACCACCGTAAATATCATGGCCTTCTAATTGCTTCAGATTCAAGCTTAAAAAGAACACATTTGGTCTCTTCCATAGAAGAAAATATACACCTAGAAGATGGAACAAGTTTCTTCCTGGATGCCAACAACTATCATAATACCGTATATCCTCAAGGATATAAACATATGGTTGAATATTTTCTTCGTCCTTATCCGTCTTTTCTATATTCTACCAATCCGCCATCCAATCAGTTACTAATCATGAAAATAATTCAACTCCACCCTACTAAAAATGTGGTCTTGGTTAAATACATCAATTTGGGTGAAATACCTTTCAAGCTTGTATTAAGACCAAAATTCACCTTTAGAAATCATCATGTAGTAAATGGGCCGAATCTTTGGGATAAAGGAGAATATAGGTGTGAGCTATCAGAAAAAACCGCAAAATTTGCCAGTAGAGGAATAGAAGCATATATGTACAGTCTTAAAGATAATATTGAATCTGAACCACTTATATATAGGAATGTTCTTTATCCTACCGAAATGATTCGTGGTTATGAAGGAATTGAAGATTTAATATCTCCTTTTAAAGTAACCTGCATGTTGCAAGCAGGAGAAGAAGAAATTCTCCTCTTTGCAGATAGTCCACAGGAAAACTTTGAACGATTGATTATTGAAACTACAGCTAAATATAAAAACCATCCCCTACCTATACGGCATCCGTTCGTATTCAAGAATGAACCCGAAAAAATTCTCCTGAATATTTCTAAAGAAGGCAAGAGAATGTTTGCATTCAAAGAATATCTAAAAATCCTGGAAATTGCCATGAAAGAATTCGTAGTCGGGGACGATCTCATCGCAGGATTTCCGTGGTTCTCCGCATGGGGAAGAGACACAATGATTTCGCTTGAGGCACTTAAATTTATTGAAGGCGGGAATGAACTCGCCTGCAAGATACTAAAGAAATACAGCAACAATATGAAGGACGGAATTATTCCGAATACTTTCGGTGAAGGAAACGCAGGAGAAAACTACGACACTATAGATGCATCCTTATGGTTTGGAATAAGGGTAATAGAATTTTGGAATGAATTTGATTCACAAACAAAGAAGAACATGCTTGATACTGTTTATCAAATTTTGGCAAACTACCTATTCAACGCATCCCTACCTTCTCATATTGATAGACACGACGGACTGATTACTATCCATCCTGACACAGGGTTTGCATTGACATGGATGGATGCAAAAGTGCACGGAGAACCTGTAACTCCTAGATATGGAAAACCCGTTGAGATAAACGCACTCTGGTATAACCTGCTTCTGTCTTTTACTAACTTTGCCAAAGAAGAAAATATCAAAGAAATAAAGTTTGATGGGAACAAGATTTCTTTGTCAGAATTAGAAACTCTTGTAAAAAAAGTAAAGAAATCTATGAATGCTTTCTTCATAGATAATAGTTTCGCCGACCGGATTGAAAATGGAAAACCTAAAATGGAGCTCAGACCAAACTACTTAATTGCCTTTTCGCTTCCTTTTGATATAACTTCCAAGGAAAAAATGAGCATAGGCTACGAAATTGCCAAAAAGAAACTGCTTACTCCTTATGGATTAAGAACTATAGCTCCTGAAAGCAATCTATTTAGAAAAAAATACATGGGTAATCAAAGAATGCGAGACCTTGCATATCATGAGGGGACAGTATGGGTATGGCTGCTTTTATCAATGGCAAAAGTAGCGGCAAAAATCTATTCAACAAATAAAGACAAACTTATCATTGAATTGGAAGAATTGGTTTTTATATTTAGAAACGGGTTTATGCAAGGCAAGATGTCTTCTGTACCGGAAATATATGACGGGGAAGACCCAAATATCCCTAAAGGTGCACCTGCTCAATGTTGGTCTGTTGCCGCAATTTTCTTAATTGAAAAAATGTTAAAGAATCTGGGAGAAGAAGAACAGCAATGAGGATCTTAATGCTGACTTGGGAATTCCCACCTGTTTTGACCGGCGGGTTGGGAATGGCTTGCTACGGAATGGCAAAAGCATTACTTTCAGCAGGCATAGAAATAGACCTCATAATACCCACTAATGAGGAAGTATATTTCCCGCTTAGAAAACCAGAAGATGCAGATTCTATGCCTATTGCTTTTATTGACCCTTCCAGGGGAAAAAAATTCGGTAAAAGAGTAAAGATACAACACCTAATAGAAGGAGCAAAGTATCTGGATATGGCTTATTTTACGACAGGTGAAAAAACATTTAAGAGTATATGGGAAGATGAAATACTTAAAGGAATAAAAGGCATTACATCTTTAGATTTCCTATTTGATATTCTTTCTAAGGACGGGCCATTCTTCCCGGAAGTTAGAAACTATACAGCTAAAGCAGTTAACATCGCCAAACATCTGGATTTTGACGTTATACATGCCCACGATTGGTTAACTTCCCCTGCAGCTTTATTGATAAAAGGACTATCCGGGAAACCCTGGATAGCTCATATACACTCTACTGAATTTGACCGCGCAGGCGGTGCCGGAGACAGCAGAATACATAATCTGGAATATATGGGGGTGCAACTTGCCGATAAGTTAATTACTGTTTCAAGTTACACTTCAAATATAATTATTGAAAAATATTTGGCTGACCAAAATAAGATTAAAGTCGTCCATAATGCTTTTTTTGTAGAAACGACAGGAAAACCCAAACAGAGAATATTCAAAGAACCAACGGTTGTCTTTATCGGAAGAATAACTCTACAGAAAGGGCCAGATTACTTTCTGGATGTAGCAAAAAAAGTATTGCGGAAAGAAAAAAAGGTAAGGTTCATAATGGGAGGCAAGGGTGACATGGAAAAAGAGATAATCCATCAAGCTGCTTCCATGGGACTGGGGACAAAATTCCTCTTTGCAGGTTTTCTAACAAGACAAGACCTGGAATCAATTCTTTCCGCTGCAGATATATTTATTATGCCGTCTGTTTCCGAACCTTTTGGAATTGCACCTTTAGAAGCAATGAGTTATGGAGCTGTAGCAATCATATCCAAACAATCCGGTGTTGCCGAGATAATAGAAAGTGCATATAAAGTTGATTTCTGGGATATAGATAAAATCGTTTCTATAATTCTTGACCTCGTTAAGAACCCTAAGAGATTGAAGGAAATGTCCGAGAAAAGCATAGAAGAAGTGGCAAAAATACGATGGAAAGAAGCAGCTCAAAAAATTCTTGATATTTATACAAACACTTAAAAAATGCTACATATAGTTTTCTATTTTCAAGTACACCAACCATATAGATTACGGCAGTACAGACTTACAGAAATAGGTAAGTCCGGCAACTATTTTGATGAAGAGTTAAACAGGAATATAATAAATAAAGTATCTGATAAATGCTATCTTCCCACTAACAATCTCCTGCTTGAATTAATTGAAAAATACGAAGGAGCTTTCAAGGTTTCATTCAGCATAACAGGGACATTAATCGAACAACTCAGGCAATATCGGCCTGATGTTCTTGATACTTTTAGAGCTCTTGCTAAAAGCGGAGGGACAGAATTCTTAGGTGAGACTTATTATCATTCTCTGGCTTCCCTATTTGATGAAAACGAATTCCTGGAACAAGTCCAGTTACATTCTAAACTCATAGAAACGGAGTTTGGTCTTAAACCAAGAACTTTCCGCAATACAGAACTTATATATAGTGACAAGATTTCTGATATTATATCTGAGTTGCCCCAATTTAAAATGATACTTACAGAAGGAGCCGACAAAATTTTAAAGTGGAGGTCTCCTCTATATGCATATAAAAGTTATACCAAGAGACATCTATTACTTCTTAAGTATTACCGTCTTTCCGACGACATAGCTTTCCGATTTTCCGACAAAGGATGGGTAGAATATCCGCTGAAAGTTGAGAAATTTATTGATTGGATAGAGAAATTACCTTTGATAGAAAAAACAGGGAAAAAACTTTATCTGAATCTATTTATGGATTATGAAACTTTTGGGGAACACCAGTGGTCCGACACCGGCATATTTGAATTCGTTAAAAATCTACCAAAACATGTTTTAAAACACAACTTCGCTTCCTTTATCTGGCCTTCTGAAGTTGAAGACAGTATAAACTATGAACCTGAAGCTTTATCGGTAAAGGAACCTATCTCTTGGGCTGACACAGAGAGAGACCTTTCAGCATGGTTATCTAATTCTTTGCAATGGAATGCGTCGAAAACATTCTATAAAATTTTGAGTAATATAAAAGCAAGCGGTAGAAAAGACCTTCTTGATACAGCAAGGAAACTTTCCACATCAGATTTGTATTACTATATGTGTACAAAATACTTTCAGGACGGTGATGTTCATAAATATTTTTCTCCTTATTCTGCCCCTGAAGATGCATATATGTATTTTATGCATGCTTTGGCAGACTTGGAGAAAAGATTGGAGGAAGGAATATGATTTTAAAAAAAATCTTTGTTGAGCCCAAATATCCAGAAAATTTAGGGAAACTCTTCAAACTCGCTCATAATCTCTGGTGGACTTGGAATTATGATGCTGTCAATCTCTTTTACAGAATAGATGCATCTTTGTTCAGAGAAGTAAGTCACAATCCAATCAGACTGTTATATCTTGTCCCCAAAGAGAAGATACAGAAACTTTCAAAAGACAAGGGGTTTCTGTTTGAATTAGATAAAGTATATCAGCGGTTTGAAGAATATCTGAAAAAAGTGGAAACATTGAAAAAAGAAAACAGCAAAAAATATGATTTCGGCAGTAAAGACGCCATAGCTTATTTTTTTATGGAATTTGGTATTCACGAATCCATACCAATATACGCAGGCGGCTTAGGTATCCTATCCGGAGATTTTATCAAGAGTGCTTCTGATATGGGAATACCCATTGTTGGAATCGGGCTACTTTATAAATATGGATATTTCACACAAAGGCTAAATCCTGACGGCAAACAAGAAGAAGTATTTATCGAATTTGAAAATCATTTTATTCCGCTTAAAGAAGCAAAAAACCAACAGGGACAGCCCGTCTATGTTGACGTAAAACTTCTCGAAGAAAATGTAAAGGTTAAAGTGTGGCAGGTTGATGTTGGAGGAGCTAGAACTATACTACTTGATACCGATATACAGGACAATCCACCCCATCTTAGAGATATCACTGATGAACTCTATGTTGCAGATAGGGAAAAAAGAATACAGCAAGAACTGATTCTGGGAATAGGCGGAATATATGCATTAGAAGCTATGGGTATAAACCCGAAAATCTATCATTTAAATGAAGGCCATTCTGCATTTCTCATATTCAAAAGATTGCAGAAATTAATGCAAGATAAGAAATTTTCTCTTACAGAAGCGCGGGCAATTATAAGAGCGTCCACTATATTTACAACACACACACCGGTAATAGAAGGAAATGAAAATTTTAAAGTGGACTTGGTAAGAAAATACCTGGAACCAGAGACAAGAGTTATGGGAATTTCTTTTGAAGAACTAGTACAATTCGGCTTTGCAGATAATAAAAGCGATGTTTTCTGGCTGCCTGCACTCGCTATAAGATTTTCAAATACCGTAACTGCTGTATCTTTACAACACAGAGATGTTTCCCAAAAAATGTGGGAGAATCTATTCCCCGAAAGACAAAAGGTAGAGATTCCCATAGACTACGTTACAAACGGTGTTCACGCATCTTGGGTCAGCGAATCCTTTAGTGATCTTTTAAAACGGTATTTAGGCCATAACATTTTCGAATTCGGCGAAGAAGAAGTTATGCAAAAGAAAATTCTAGATATACCCGACGAAGAAATATGGGATGCACACCGTAAAAATAAGAAGATTCTTGTGCCTTTTGCAAGAAAGAGAGTTTCCGATTCTTTTGAAGCCAGAGGATATTCGGAAAAAAAGAGTTCAAAGTTGGCAAGTCTTCTAAATCCCAATTATCTTACTATTGTCTTTGCAAGAAGGTTTGCTCACTATAAAAGGCCAACTCTGATACTAAAAGATAAAAAAAGACTTGCTAAAATACTTACAAACCCTGATAAACCCGTCCAGCTGATATTTTCGGGAAAAGCTCATCCTGCGGATGAAAACGGCAAGGAAATGATAAAAGAAATCATGGACTTTGCTAAAGAATATGAAGTGGAAGACAGAGTACTGTTTTTGGAAAATTATGATATTGATATTGCGCGCCATTTAGTATGGGGAGCAGATGTATGGTTAAATACACCACAGGAAGAAATGGAAGCAAGCGGAACTTCTGGAATGAAAGCCGCAATGAACGGAGTAATTAATTTCAGCGTACTTGAAGGGTGGTGGAAAGAAGGTTATAACGGCAAAAATGGCTGGTCTATTACAGCCGGCGAATTCTATAAAGATTCCGATTTACAAGAATCCGCCGAGGCAAATCAGATATACGATTTACTTGAAGAAGAAATAATAAAATCTTATTATGACCGAAATGAAGCCGATATTCCTGGAAAATGGATAATGATTATGAAAGAATCCATAAAATCTGTCTTGTGGAAATTCAACATGAACAGAGCCGTTGATGAGTATGTAAATAAATTTTATATAAATTTAGTTAAAGAATCCGACAGGATTGCTGATAATAACTATAAAATCTTAAAAGAAGCTATGAATGAAGAGAAGCAGGTATTACAGCATTGGGGCAATGTAAGGTTTACTTCGTTTTCTACAAACACCGAAAAAGAAGAACATCTGACTGAAGGCAAAGAAGTAGAAGCAACATGTCAAATTCAGTTAGGAGAAATACCTAATCAGCTCTTCAAGGTGGAAGTTTTTTATCTCTATAATGAAGATAAAAATTTCAGGATAATACCGATGAAGTTCAAAACAATACGTGAAGGTCAAGGTCAATATACGTGTTCATTGAAAATAGAAGGATACGGACAACAGAACATAAACGTACGTATAAAACCGGCAAACAGTATTGTGGAGAGTTTACATCCGGAATTGATTAAATGGGCAGATTAGGCAAAAAGAATTTTTTTACGATATTTTCCCAGCAAAGTTTGGAATTATAATGGAATGCGTTCTTGAGATATTCCATTCTCTTTTTATCGGTAACAGGAAGAACCTTGAAAATAGCATTTGCGTGTTCTTTAAATAGTTCCCCCTCAATCGCAGTCCTTTTTTCTATCGTCAAGCTGTTCTTTATTAGCTCTTCACATTTCATATGGTTACCTTTGCATATAAAATCCACCACATAGTATGGCTTTATCTTTGCATCCTTGAAAACTTTATCTAATAGAGATGCTGAACCGCAGGAAGAAGACAACAACGAAACTCCCCCGAATGGAATCGTTTCAAGCTGAGCAATACCAAACGGCTCATATATCGAGAATCCCAATTCTGCATCGGAAGCTATCCTTAAATCTATAAACTGAGCATCTTCAGGTACTTTCAACCCGCATTTTTCCCTATTAAATCCGAATTGATTTATAAACACCCCTTTTATAGCTTCTGATTTTTTATTGAAAGTTTCAAGGTAGTCATATATTTTCGCCTCTTTTCCCATAAGGTCAGGCCAGCTCCGTCTATGATTGACAGGCCAGCCATATTCTTTCTCCATCCGCATAATATCTTCAGAAGGTCTCCCTGTGGCTACAAATGAAGAAAGCAAAATATAAGCTCCTTTAAATTTTTTTGATTGAAAAATTTCATCCAGATGATGAAGAAGAGCAATATCCCGCCACAACCCTTTACTCATAACCAATCTTGTTACATGAGTGAATATAACATCAGGTTTGAAACCAAGAAGTTTCTGGATATATATATCTATCAGCTCACGGCTTTGTTTTTTCCGGTTCACCGATATGTTTTGCACTGACAACCCATTGTAAACCGCCTTTATTTTCCTACGAGGAGTATCAGGCACCAAGAAAAGATATTCTTCCTTGGTCAGGTCACTAACAGCAAATATTCTGTCAAAATTCACTGCCAGTTTTATGAGTTCATTGCGCGGGTTCTGTTTCTGGCTTCCGAAAACTTCTTCTAAAGACCTTTTTCCATGCTCAGAATATAAGATATTGTAAAAACTCAAATCATGTCCCGGTGAGTTTTCTACTAAAGACCTTGCCGTAGAAACCTCATGGGCTACAAATATAGTTTTATGTTTGCCCTGTAAAACAGCAGACAACGCAGAAGGTACTCCCATATATTCATGAGAAAAACAATAGTACTCTAAATCCTCTTTGTATACTTTATTCAGTATCTCAAGAAAAGGTATGGCAATCCTCAAATACTGTTCATAGTCCCAGTCATTTTCATACAAGTCAGATTGAATACCGAACTTCTCCCACAACCTGAACTTGAAGTTGTTCACTTCAACCTTGTTCATTGAAGAAGTGCCAATTAAAAATACATCCACATCATTCTTCTTGGTCTCTTCAAATTCATCTGCTAATACTCTTCTGCCATAGACAATATCTATCCCGTATTTCCGCTGAATTTCACTAAAAAGCCTTTTATAATTATCTTTATCATAGCCATCAACACTGGAAAAAAGGACTTCTATCGTCTCATTAAGCTCTTCGCTACTTCCGAACAAAGGCCCATAAAGGACGGTTTTCCCGAAGACGGATTTATATGCATCCGTAGTACAGACACCATTCAAAACCGCTCCGATACCGCCGATTTTTTTCATCGACTCGTGAGTAATATGAACCGCGATTTTCATTTTTGTTTTTCCATTAATCAAGAAAGAAAATTAACGATTATAAAGGCCTGCTTATCACTTCGTTTAAGGAGCTTTGCCTGCATCTTCCCTTTTATCTTTTTCTCCACTCCTGTACGAATATATAAAAGGAATGGCGAAATCAACTTTACAATTATTCTGGAATTCCCAAAAAATAAGTTTATTTATCTCATGGGCGATTCTCGGACGGTCAGTAGCCGCTGTCATATATCTTAAGCGAAGGAAAATTCCGTAATCATACATATCAGAACGGATATAAGGTTTTTGACCCGTTATTTTTATAATTTCGGGCGTTACTTTTTCCGCCGCCCGCAACAGTATATTTTCAGCTTCTTCCCAATCCGAATCGTAAGTTATCCTCATCACAACTTCATCTAAGAAATAAGCCGCTTCCTGCTGAGACGTATAATTTATAGCTACCTGGCTGAAAAGCATGGCATTGGGAACAAGAATATATCGGTTTGTCGCCTCTTCACTTCCTACAGTTCCTCCCACCTGATTAAGCACCGTGTACATTATTCCGATATCAGTAATGTCACCCACCAACCCAAGTGAAGGAAACTGAACCCTGTCTCCTATACGGAAAGGCCTTCTCAAAGTTATCATCGCCCAGGCAGCAATACCGCTTACCGGTGCCTGTAACGACCAGCCAAGAAGTAATCCCACAAAACCCGCCGCAACAGCACCCAGTGCCGTCAATCTACCGGTACTTTCTATGAAGGCAAGAATTATAGCTAGAATAACAACAGCTTTTAAGAAACCCGTGAGCATCTTTGTTTCACCTTGCGGCCCACGGCGCTGTCTGACAAATAACTGGACAAGAGAAGCAAAGAAGAAATAACCGACTATCATGAAAAAAACAACGGCAAGGTACCTACTCAACGATTTCCCTGAAGATATTTCCCATAGCTCAATGCCTCTCTTATGTAAAAAGAAGAAACCAAAGGCAAGAACTAAAAAAAACAAGAAGGAAAGGATTTGCTTCTTCCAGGCAGATTGGTCATTCATCTCTTCCATGGTTTTCATCTTTATGTTCAAATTAGCGCCTTGCTGAAAATGTTTTAATTCTTCCATGGTTTTCCCTTCCTGTTTTTCTAAGGGGCAATTCTAACAAGAGAG
>CAIJMQ010000061.1 GCA_903821905.1 uncultured bacterium | reverse complement strand
TTTTGCGCATCTTTTCATCTTTAAACTCTATACCGTCAACAAGGTCATAAAATCCTATTATTTTATAGCCTCGTTCAAGAAAGAAATGGTAGAAAAAATCTCTTATATTGAGGTAGCACCAATAAACGGTATTCTCACGTTTCATGGGATAAAGAATCTGGTCATAGATATTCCCTGAGATGTAAAACTGAGTTTTGATGGGGAGATATCTATTAAGTTCCCTCATCCATCGAGGTAAAATATCTAGGTTATCCACTGTCTACCCTCCTTTGTTTCGGGGCCATGCGTCGCTTCCACTCTTCTTCTTTTTTTGTTCTATCTGGCTCCGCCAGCTCTGATTCAGATATTATTGTTTCTATCTCTTCGCTCGTAAGGTCCTTTCTCCATTTTTCATTAAAATCGAATCCTTTCTCTTTTAGTCTTATCTTCATTTTATCGATATCAGAGCACCATTTTCTTTCCTGAGCCTTAAACTTTCCCTTATTAATTCCTCTTTCTGCTTTGGGATGAAAAACTTCTGTAAAGATACCCTTATCTATACCGAATCCAAGTCTTATTCCCTCGCCGCCTGGTATATTAAATTCCATAAAGATGGGTGTCTGTGAATCTTTGACAGTTCTATCTATAACTTTTGAAACGTTATATCCCATCTCTGTAAGGACGCCCTGGGTGCATTCCATAATATATTTCCGTTCGTCATTCAATTTGTCCACTTCAAGGAATTGCTTATATAGCATCTTTATTTCGGGACTTAAAGTTTCAACCACTGTTTTAAGTCTACCAATGTTAAAACTTCCAAAAGCATCTTCAATTTCAGTCTTTAGCGCTAATGCCCTGCCTTTATCAGGTAAAAGTGGGGTATTGATTATCATTTCAATGTCTGTTAAAAGCTCTAAGGCTTTAATTTTCAGGTCTTCAAGTTTTTTTCTTCCTTCTTCAATAGATTCCCTAAGTCTTATGTTAAGCCACTTGAGGTTATTTTCAAAATATGAAGAGTCCCCACTAATCCTACTCTTTATTTTGTTCAGAGAATTGTTTATGTCCTCGATTTCTACCTTTATCAATTCAAGTAAGGGAGACTCAAGCATAGAAATTCCATGCTCCATAGATTGAAGCATCTTCTGTACCTTCAATTTCTTTTCTCTCGAGTCTTTATCTTTCTGCGGCTGACTTTTTGCTATCTCTTTTTTTATGTTGATAATGTTTAGGCGAAGATCTTTTTCGATATCATAAAGTCTTTCAGCTTCTTGAAGAGTTGACTGTTCTTTTCTATCCTCCTCTTCTTTAATTTTCTTCTTCACTTTTTTACCTTCCTCATACACTCTTGTTCTCTCTGTTTCACGTAAAAGAAGTCGTTCTGCCTCTTTTCTATGCTGTTCACTTTCAATCTTTAACCGTAGCTCAGCTTCTATTCTCTGCCTTTCAGCTCTTTCTCTCGCTGCTCTTGCGGCTGCTAATATTGCAGCTACAGCTATTCCAGCACCCACAGGCAAAGCCAATGGCAATAGAAAAACTCCAAAACTTATACCACTCATAGCACTTCCTTTACTTCTTAAATAGCCCGCGAAACATAATATAAAATCCAAATAACATAATGAAGAGAGGCAGCGAAGAAAATATTACGGCCATAAGGTCTTTTTGATTCTTTAATAAACCATACTCCTTAGCAAAAAAATATAGAGGGATTGCCAAAGCAATAAGTTTTACAAACAGGTTTCTGCCAATAGCGATTAAAAAAGCAGAAGCTATCATAATCAACCCGCCTACTTCTACGGATTTAATATATCCCTTTAGCATTGCCTGAAGAACCGTAAGTACAATTCCAATTATAAGGAGAAAATTGCCCATTTTTCTTTCTATTGTTTCTTTTTATCCAAACTTGCTGTGTTTTTAGCCGTTTTTATCCGTGCCAGTGCGTCCATTAACTTGTAATTGCCGGTCGATCATATTTTTATACCTCAAAAATTGAGCAATTCCACCACCTAGACAACCTATCATTGCTGAAGCAAAGATTTTCAAAAAAAGGAAAATAAATCCCCACCACCACGGCCAGTTAGCCGATATCTCGCTCAACTTCCCCCAAACCCTGCTTCCAAAGTGCCAGCCAAAGAACGTTGCCCAGAATAGATATGGATATATGACAAGTCCCGTAAAAATTCTTAAAATTAAACCGAATTCCTTGGTTGACGATATAAAATAAATTCCGATAATAAGACCTATCGTAGCCGCAACGTAAGATTGCATTATTCTTCTTTTTGCGAAAGCCATAGCGCAATCAGAACATAAGTAAAGTTTGCCTTTCGGACCAATAAAAAGATTTGCACATTC
>CAIJMQ010000060.1 GCA_903821905.1 uncultured bacterium | reverse complement strand
GTTACATCTTAACACAGTCTGCAATCATAAATGTGATTTTTGTTATAATTTTTTAAACTTAAAAACAAAGGAAAATAAAGAAAAAAATGATTGTTTTTTAGATGGGGATTATGTAATAAAACTAATTGAACAGTTTTCTGGTTATGATATAAATGAATTAATTATAAGTGGAGGAGGGGAACCCTTATTACATAAAGATATAAGAAGAATTATGGAAACAGCAACCGACTACGAATTTTCCAGTTTCTTATACACAAACTTGGATGTTGATATCGATGCTTTTTTAGATTCATTAGTAAAATTAGACGGCATAAATGTAAATTTAAATACATGCAATAAAACAATTTATGAAACAACTAGAGGAAGTAAAGCCAACTTTGACAGAGTAAAAAGAAATTTAGAATCTCTATTAAATAAAAAAGCAAATCTAAATGTTACGATTATAGTAAGAGATAACACAATGAATAATTTAGAAGAAACTGTATATTGGTTAAATAATTTTGGGATTAAGTGCATCACTATAAGTCCTGCTTTTGATTTAAACTATCCCGATAACATAAAAACAAGTAAAAAAAGTTTAAAGGAAATGGAGAGAATACGTCAAAAGATAACAGATTGTAATGTTAGAATATTAGAACCAGAAGGAAAATCTGTTAAAGATTCTAATGGAAACATTATTTGCAGATCACATTACTTTGATGTGACAATTGGTGCAGATTATGGTATTTATCCTTGTTGTGCTGTAAGTTATTTGGAAGATTATAAAATAATAGACTTAAGAAATTATAATTCTTTAAAAGAAGCTTGGAACTCAGAAGAGAGGCATCGATGGATTAAACAATCATATATTAAATGCAAAACATGTTGGTTTGCGCCAGTAAACAATATTTTAAAAGAAGCTGATAAAAAATGATTGGGATAGTCTATGGTTATTGCGTGAAACATGGTGGAGTCGGAAGATATATTACTGAAACTATTACTCATTTCAAAAACCCATCGAATTTTGAGTTATTAACAATAGAAAAAAATTCAAATACCCCTACGACAAAAACAATCCTAATTAATTGTGAAAGAGATCTACGGTTTATGAGCATAAAGGAGAATAAAAGCTTTTCAAATAAGATTAAAGAGTTATTTGAAAAATATGACATTATACATTCCCATGGGGTTTACGATTTTCTACTGGATATATATACAGCACATATTTGTCTTGCATCGTATTTTGGTAAGTTTATTGAAATTTTTGGTAAAGAATATTTACCAGAACACTTAAGAAAAGACTACCATAAATTAATAAATTTAGAAGAAAGGATGTTATCTAATTTGCATGAGGAAGGGTTAATAGCTGTTTCAAATAAGGTCGCAGAAGATTTATCCAATAGATATAAGATAAGTAAAAAAAGAATTGAAATAGTTTCTGGCAGTTCTAGATTTTGTAAAGAAAAAGGTACAGAAAATAAAAAGAAAGATTTTTGTACTATAGGATTTACTGGAGGAAATCTATACGCAAAAGGGATAGTTTTTATGAAAGATATTTTCAATAGACTTGTCTCTAAGGGTATAAGACTAAGATGTGTGGGGGTAGGATGTAATGATGATATTAAAAAATTTTTAGAAACTAATTCAAGATACGAAATAAATGTGATGGGAAAATCTGATATACAGAAAGATTTTTATAGGAAACTTGATATTTATCTTTGTTTAAGTATATATGAAGGATACTCTTTGTCTACATTAGAAGCAATGTCTCTTGGAGTTCCGGTGATATCAAGTAATTTAAATGGTGTTTTTTATGATGCTAAAGAAGAGTTACCCCTTGCAAGAATAGAAGATGTATCAGACACAAATGAAGTAATAGGTATGATCGAAAAAATAATTTTTGATGAATATTTTCGAAATAAAGTTGTAGATTCTGGTTATAAAATAGTAAATAGGCTTAGTTGGGCTGATGTTGCTACTAAGTACGAAAGCATATACCAAAAGTTTTTATGATTTCTTCGCTATAAAAAAGAAATCGCTAGAATTATTAAGATACTCTTTCTTTTGTGTGAATTTAATCTGAGAATTGAGTATATCTTTTTCGTTCTCTTTATTCACAATATCTTCATATTCCCATTTTCTTAAAAGATTTGTTGGCCCGAGAATATTTATTATCTTAAACCCTGCTTCTGTTAACTCCTTTCTTAACTCTTCTAATGTAAAATCATGTATTAGGAATCTTTTCGGATAGTTTCCTGTTTCAAATGCTTTTTCAAATTCTTTGACATCTTTTTTTTCAAGTAATATATTCGTGGTTGTATAAATTAGTCTGTTATTTACAGTTCCCAACACAACACCATATTTTCTGAGTACTCTAAATACTTCTCTAAGTGCTTTTTTATGGTCACTGCAATAATCTAATATGCTATTCATTAATAAAACAACATCAAATTCGTCATTTTTCTGGTTTTTCATATTAGTTACCGATTCCTTAAAAAATTTTATATTTTTAAATCCTAAATTATCAGCTATTTCTTTAGCTTTGTTTAACATACCAATAGAAATGTCTGTAAGAATTATTTTATAAGCTCTTTTAGCAAGAGGAAACGAAAATCTTCCTATTCCTCCCCCAGCATCTAATATAATCAATTTCTCTTTTGGGGGTAAATACCGTGAGATGAAATATTCAAAGATTTTATCTACGAACCTTGATGAATGTAGTTTGGGATAGTTTTTCGAAAAGATGTCATAAAATTCTTCAACTTCTTCTTTTAACATATTCTTATTAGTACCACTTTGTTTTTAAATCTATATTAAAAAGAAACAGGGCAGTTTTCAGTCATGCCCGGGACCTTTGCTTCCCCTAATTGTCCTCTCCTGTTTCTCGTCTTATCTCTTCCAGTTTCCACTCCCTGAGTTTTCTTGCCATCTCATAAGAGGCTTCTGCCATTTTGAATGATGCTTGCTTTAGCTTTTCCATGATATTAAGAGCATCTTTTTCTCTTTTCCTTTCCAGCTTTATTCGTGCATCAAACCATCTGTAATCATATCTTGAACCTCCGATAAGCACGTTGAAGTTATTCCGGCGGGCTATCTCTTCCATTCTCTCCCTTAAACGAATTACTTCAACCCAGTCCTGCTTGTTAGGCGATATTACTGAGATGACAAACCAAGATTCTCTCTCCTGGCACTTCCACAATTCAACAGATATCTTGTATTTATGCCTTATCATGCAATAACCAGACTGGAAGTCTGTGTCAGGATTCAGCATCGCAGAAATAGAAGGATTGAAATGCCCTTCAGCGAACTCTTTTATCTTGCTTCCCTGTTCCTTTTCAATTTTGCAGTAATTCCATGCAGGAGATTCTTTTAACTGTCTTTTCCAGTTATTGAACCTTCTTCTCAGCTCTCTGGCAGCTTTCACTACATTGAGCCTCTTAACTATTTCTTTTATCTCATCGTATTTTTCTTCAAGTGCCTGCTGAACACCTTCCAGCATTTCATACTCAACAGCCACTTTTTGAAACTTCAGCTGAATCTGGATAATCCTGTGTCCGAAATGCCTTGCTATGCTGTTGAATAATTCAACGTCTTCTCTGCTGTTTCCTTTTATCTCTTTTAACCCTTCTGTATATTCACGGAAAAGCATCTCTTTCATTTTTGCCGCGAAATCAGGAACATTGGTTCTGCTGATGGCATAGACTTTGGTGATTCTTTCAGTTCTGTTGCCCAAGCATATTTTTTCTATCTCATTCAGGTTTTCATCCTCTATCTTGAATATCTGCGGACAATTTTCTTTTTCTATGCTTTCCATTTCTCTTTTTTCCGGGAACATGAGTTTCATATCTAACCCCCTTTATTTTATGCCCGCATTGAGGGCATTGTTTTTCATCGTTTAAGATAATAGTGTGACAGACAGGGCATAGTTCAATATCATCAAACATTTCTCTCTGCTTGCCATCAGATAATTTTCCCTCTTTTACCTTTTCCTTAATCTCTTTTTTGCAGATTTCAAATATTCTGCTCGTGTCTGGATCATATATGCTAACCTGAATGTCATCTGTCACATGATGAAAGGGAATGCTTACATCAAGAGAGACTTTCATCTTGCCTTCCTTGTTGACTACTGCTTTAAACATCCAGTTGCTTCCTGATAAGTTTCTTGCAGTATGGTTGTCTGTGGTACTCCAGAACGCATTCATTGAGCCATGACTATGCCACCACAATTTAAGATTTCCCTCTTTGCCCTGTCTTGCAAGTTCAAGCATTAGTTTTCCTAAATCCTCTGAATCAATCTCTGTTGTTGAGAAACTGCATTCCTGTTTCAGAAGAAAAATCTCTGTAACCACGAACATGTCCTTGATTTTCTCAACCAGTCCCATTCCGCTTACTTCTCCTTCTGCTGCATTTACATATCCGGACAACTTTGTTAAACAATCGAGTTTGAAATATAGAGTATTCATTTTTTTACTTTCCTCCTGCTTTTGGGCCAGTGCTCGATTCTTCTGTAAGGACTGGCCGGGTTATAGCTGTGCAAATAAGTGTTAAGTGCGCCTAAGATGACTGCAAATTCTGCTCTTCCCATGTATTTTGGAATCACATCAGAGAGAGTGCCTAAACATGGTTTTCCCTGGGCATCCACGTGCGGATGATTGAATCCCTCTACTTGTTTTGTAAGGTTATATATTCTGACTTCATTGCTGTCTAAAGAAATATGGATTTCATATCTTCCAAGCATGTAGGTTTTGTTTTGGTGCTCACAATAAACCACCGGTGTTTCTGCAACAATCTCATTAAGCTTAAAGCTGATTTTTGTGAAAACATTGTTCTTTTTTAGAGCCATGATTTCTTCTATTGCTCTTTTTAATCTGTCTTCATCATTATCAATTGTGTCTTTCATGGTTTTTGCCTGTTGCAGCCCTTTGTTTGCCTTTTCTAAAATTTTGCTGAGTTCAATGATGGTTTCCTGGCATAACCTGAGTTGTGTCTGAGTAAATTCCATGTTTTCTTTTATGTCATTAATCTTATAATCTACTGCCTGTTTTAATTTGAATGCCAGTGCTTTTTTGAAAGCCTCTGTTTCCTTGATTTTTGTTTGCTTTTCTACTAATTGTGAATTGTTTTTGTAGAGATTAATCACTTTGTTTATGCACTGTTCGTTCATCAAGGGTATTAAGAATTTATTGGATTCAAAAAAACGCACTTTTCCGTCTGCAATTCCATCCTCTATCTGTTCACGGGGATTAACTGCTATGAGAATTTGCTCAGGCAAAATGACTCTGTTAACATCGCTGGTTACTTTTATCTGTTTGCCTGAGAATATGCTTAAGTATTCAAGTTTTGCCTTTAGAGACGGAATTGTGAAAATGTTGTCTTCAATAATTACTCTTTCCATATGATTTACCTCCTATAAAAAGAAACAGGGCTGTACCGAAAAACAGATACAGCCCCGCCTCTCTCTTGGTTATAGAGCTCCTGCGACTTTCGGAACAACCATCACGATGTCTCCGTTTTCAAGCACACTATCAAGCTCTACTCTCTGACCGTTTCTCTGAACTTCCTCGTTCTCCAGCTCAATGCTTGCCATTTCCAGAAGATCTGCTACTGTTTCTCCGTTTGTCAGAGAATACTCCTGTACTGACTCGCCCAGCTTGCCGACTTTGACTAGCTTATGATTAGGCATTATTATCACCTCCTTTCTTTTTTGTTTTAAAAAATAATTTAGACAGGCGTGGCATAAAGCGTTGCAAAGTCAAAGATGAATTCCAGCCTGTGATTGTTTTTGTTAGCGTAATTCTTAACTGCATTGCATACCATCGCTACAGGACCCAGTACGCTGAAGATAATGCTCCTTTCTGTGCATTTGAGAGGACTTACTTCTGAACTGGGATAAAGGGTTGCCTCGTATTGCTCTATCTCATCCGGGTCCATTGGGTTTACTACATATATTCTGTAAACCTGTCCGCCAACTCTCACATCGATAAAAAGCTCAACGTCATAATTGAGCCTGCAGTTTTTCCAGATGATTTCTCTTGTTTCCATTGAATCAACCGCGCTTAGCACAATGCCTTTGAGTTTCTGGTTTTCATATTTGTCTTCGATGGCTTTTATCTTTACTTCTGTGTCAGTCTTTATTCTGTTCTTGAGGCATGTGACTTTCTTTTTGTTTATGTCTTCTATTCTGTATATCTGGTTAGAGAAATTGTGCTGTTCTACAATGTCATCGTCATAAACGGTAATGTCCTTAACGCCCATTTTGGCTAAGGCATAAGTTGCAAAAGAGCCAATGCTTCCTGCTCCTATGATTGTTACTGCCGTTTGCTCTAATCTTTTCATGTCTATTAAATCCGTTTGTCTTGAGAATTTTTTATCCATTTTTGTTTCTCCTTTCATTCACTTTTGAATTTTGTAATTACCATTTTTCTGCTTTCCTTATCTTTTTGATTTCAATTGCTTTTTTCGGCGTGAAATATAAATCCCTGTCAATTTCAAAGCATTCAATCTTTAACTCGCACAGTTCCTGCATGCTGAAATATCCCCATTCAGCATTGTCATAATCATCGTTCAGTATCGCAAAGCCAAAGAATATCTGGTTTTCAGTGTCATATTCAGCAACGTACCAGTCACACCCTCCAAGAAAGAAGTGCATTTGAATCATCTTCTCTTTCAGTGGTATTTCTTCTGTTGAATAAAACACCGGGATTTTTTCCAGTTCTTCTTTTACTGGTTTGTTCCACATAGCTCATTCCTTTCATTCAAACAGCATTCCTCACACTTATTGTTTCTCTCGCTAATGCAAACCCTGCATATAAATTCCTTCTCAACCTTGCTGAGTGATTTTTGAATAAGCTGTTCTGTGATTTCTGTCATCGGCTTTTTGTAGAATCTTTTCAGCCGGTAAATTGTTTTTGTTGTTTTCTCTCTCAATGCCGGGCTGTACATCTAATTCCTCCTTTCTGTTTAAAGAAATACTTTCACATTCAGACCATCCGCAGCATGAACACAGCTCGCATGATTTAGAATGAATAATCTGAGCTTCGCACTCTGGGCAAAATTCTCTTTCCATGCTCACTCCTTTCCATTTGTTTGAAGAGCTTTCTTCCATGCATGCTGTTAAAATTAATGAACTCAATACTTTTGCCATACACAACTTTTCTGAATTCCCTAAGCCTGAAATCAACTGTATAACCATTAAATTTAGGCAATTTTCTAGGAGAATTACGAACCATTTAAATCACCCCCTTTCAAAGAAAAAAGAGCAACCGCTAAATGCAGATGCTCTCTCGCTAAATCCAGTCATCAAGACAGGATTTATAACTTCTCATCAAGAAAAGTTATGATTAAGTTTTTATTAGTGGAATGAGGAAAGAGGGGTTTAAATATTTTGTAAGCAAATAGTGTTAGTTGGAAAAGGGGAATAATAAAGCAGAAGTTATGGTTAGTTTTTCGTGCAGATTGTCTTTTAATCCATTTTTTATTTGTTTTTCAGCTTCCTTGCTTGTTGCAATGCAGATAACATTATCAAAGAGTTTTAAATCTCTTTCTATGTTCTTTATAAAATCAGAGTTTCCTGTTTCTATTTCAATGGCTGTTTTATTGTTTTTATTCATTACAATTATGTCGGGCTCGCCGTTGATATGCTCTTCAACCAGAACGTCTAATCCCTCGTTTTTGTAATATTCAGTTATTCTGAATTTCCAGAATTTATGCTCAATGCTTTCCTTGTCTTCCTTAGCTTCATATCCCAAATCTCTTAACATAATCCTGCCTTTGGGTGTTAATTCAAACAAGGTTATCCATCCTGAATTGGTAATTATCTTTTTTGAGTGAATCAATCCCTCTGAAATGAGCAGATTTTTGAATTCATTTCCGTGTCTTGCGTTGAAACTGAGCCTCTTGTATCTCTGGGTTATGCCTGACAAAGGATAAAGATAAACGTCAGCAAGAAGCCGGCCTATATTTGCGTTATCAGGGGGGTATTTATTTTTTGAGGGTTCTATATTATCCCCCTGTAAATACCCCGGGTGTCCTGTGCTTTTATCGTTGCTGGACTGCTGTAAATACCCGGGGGTATTTATTCTCAGCCATTCGTCAGTTATTTTGCCTTTTTCAACAGGCACGTAAAGAAACTGGACAAGACAGGGATTAATTCTCTCCATTATCTTGACTATTCCCTGTCCTGTCTTGAGCATGTTAAGATAAATTTCATCATCTCTTGGCAGGAATATTGATTTTCTTGCTGCTTCAATGTCTTCCTGATGCTGTAATGCAAGAAATACTAATGTTCTTGAGTTGCCTAAGATGTAAGTAGGCAATAGGGAAGGGTGTTGTGTAATGCTTACCAATCCCTGCCCGAAACTCCTTATCTCCCTGTAAACATTTTCAAGGCTGTCTATCCTGTCTTTCTCGTATTTTATTTTCTGGAAAAGATTTTGGATTTCCTCAAGAAACAGAACGTGTCTGAGATTTTCGCTTTCTCCCTGCGATAATCTGTAAAGGTGAATGAATCTGATTATTAATTCCATGAAAAATATCCTTAATGGTTTTGGCATTTCCTGGTCAAGCTCAAATATGACTGGCTTTTCAAGAAGCTCTTCAAGTTTTACAGGATTTCTCGCGTTAAATGATTTTGAAGAAGGCCCGAAGGTGAAGCTTTTGAATATTCTTTTTGTTGACTGCCACCAGAGGAATTCCCTGCCTCCGACTTTTATCTTTTCAAGTTCTCTCATGCCGTCATGGAAATTGGGATAAAAATTCTCGTCTTTTAGTTCTGCAAACAGCTTTTCATATATTCTTATGAAAAAATCTCCCACACCCAGTCCTCCGAGATGGCTTTTCTCAAGGCATTCGACTATTACTGAAATCCAAGTCTTGTAATCTATGTTTTTAGGAGGCCTGAATGGATTCCACAGAAAAGGAATAATATCCCTGCCAATCGTGTAAACCTGCACTTTTTTCAGTTCATGGAAATTATTCAGGCTTAACATTGAGCGCCACTGCCTTTTCCAGTCAATAACCATGAAAGGAATATCTTTTTTTAACAACTGCAATGCAAGAAGCAGTCCTAAATTGGTTTTTCCTGCTCCTGTAATGCTGAATATTCCTATCTGCTTTATGAAATCCTCTTCTTTCAGATACAGAGGAAAAAGCTTGTTGTTGCGGTAAATAACTTTGCCAAGAACGAAATCTCCTTCTGCTTGCTGTTCTGACGGTGGAGGCAGAAGAATAACTTTTTCCTGCAAAGGTCCATGCTTTAAAACTTTCTCTGCAATCATCTCTATCTGGATTTCAAGATCTTTCCTTTCTTTCCAGTCAGAGGCAAGCCATGAATACCATAACTCGTCAGCCTTATTTCCAATTATAGGCTTCAGTTTCCTGCACGTATCCTCTACTATATTTATCATTTTCAATGTTCAGGAATGATTTACTGCTGTTCGCGTTCCAGTAATCTTTTAATGCTGATAAAAGATATTTTCTTAGAAACATCATGTCACGCCAGCACGTCACGTATTCCTGCCTTTTTTCTTTTTCAAGATCAATCGACTGGGATTCAAGCTGTGTTTTTCTCCTGTTAAGGTTTGAGGTGAGACTTCCCTCATAATCCCTTTCAGTAAGGGTGAGTATTCCTTCAAGGTTGGAATGGGTGTCGCACAAGTCAGAGTCAATCTTGCTTACTAATTCTGAATTCAGCTTTTTTCTTAAGAGGATTTCGTTTAAGAGAGCTTTTATAGAGGCTTTCATGGTTTTGCCTTTGTCTAAAATTATTCTTTCCGGAAAGTTGTCTGGGATTTTATTATTTTCTTTTGAGACTATTTTCTCGAGAGTTTCTGAAAAGCCTGTATTATAAAAGTTGCCCGGCTCTATGAGAGATTGATTCCAGTAGCCAATCTCCATCGGACTTTCTTTAAACCTATGTTTGTAAATTGAATATTCCATTACTTTAGAGTAGTAGGCGATGGCTTAAAAAGTTTGTAAGCAGACTATATTAGTGGGAGTTGATAAATTCATTCAAATCAAGGGCGTCTTCTGTTAATTCATATTCGAGATATTCATGTTTTTTCTTTATTGGAATCATAAGTTCCAATTTCTTTAACTGCCTTAATGCTCTGTAGATGTCACTCCTGTTAATATTAGTCATCCCTTCTGCATCTTTCAGTTTATTTTTGATATTCTGCTGTGTTATTGCTATGCCGAGATTTCTCAAGCTGACTGCTGTGTGAAATATCTTTTTTATCTGCTTGCAGGTTTTGCAGTTTAATTTTCCGTATGCTTTCCAGTTTAATTCCGGCAGAGAATATGCTTTGAGATTGTATCCTGAATATTTCAAGATTTTCTCGACTAAATCTTTACTTATAGGATTTATACAGAACACTTTCCCTATTTTTTCATAGGGAGTAAGGCAGTTGACGATTTCTTGCTTCTGAAGTTTTTTCAGGATTAGGTTTGCGTAATTTCCGGGGATTTTTGTCAGCATTCTCAACTGCATGGGAGTTCTTGGCGTGATAATGAGATATTTCAGAATAATAACTACGCATGGCGCATAAAGCCAATTCACCTCTCTCATTAAGGCGAAATGCAAAAGGTATTTAACTTATTTGTAAGCAAACTATGTTAATGGGGATAAAAAAATAGGGGATATAGAAAATTAATCCCATATCCCCGAGATTTCAGCTTGCTAATTTTCGTGTTTCTCTGCTATCCAGATTAAAGGTTTCAATAATTTTCTTGTTATTGTCTTCAATACAGGATGTTCTCTTATGAAATTAGCTATCGGTGGAGAGATTTTATAATAAGTGTTTACGAAAACTTTTCCAACCGGATTGGTGAGTAAGCAGTCATCCCTAAACTGCCTTAATGTCATAACCTCTTTGGCTGATGATGTGCCATAACAAGCAGTTGCGATGAAACAACCGCCGCCTCCACCTCCGCCACCACCTCCTCCTCCATCTCCACTATCTCCACAGCTACCACAATCTCCAGGGCAAGAAGAGCAACTTTCGCCTGCATCACAAACACCATCGCCACAATAATATGGTGGTTCATAGATTGTAAGATTAACCTTGAGATCGTAAGCCCCTGTTCCGCTATAACCCTGCACTTTAATGTAATATGTTCCTGCATCAAGGTATTCATCAATTTCTTCGGAAATAATAGCAGGATTATGACCAGCTGACTGTGCGATTAAGGTTTGAGACGAGTTATAGAGATAAATGTCAGGATCAAGATTTGACGATGCTCCAAATGTGAGTTTGGCAGTTACCAGACCATAATCAGAAGTCGTGAACTTGAAATAATCACTGTCACCTTCTGTATCAATAGAATCTTCAATCGTTGAGCCAATGTCAATATCTTGTGCCTCGCCAAAAGAGTCATTTCCATCATCAATTACACCACCACCTGATTCGGTCACCGAAATATCGTATGAACCTGTGAGCGCAGGGTTATCGTGTCTAATTTTCACATAATAGGTCCCGGAGATGGTGCAAGTCCATTCAATTATTGATGCATATCCTTCTCCACTATCGTGATCTTCGTTAATTAAAGTAGTCCCGTTAGTAGAATAAAGGTAAATGTAGGTATTACAACCACTACCTAAATTAAGAGTTTTTATAGTGTAACTTTTGCCAGAAGTTGCATAAAATTTCACCCAATCTATATCACCGGCTGGTTCTATGGTATGAGTCTGAACGGTTCCATTTATAGAGATGTTATTAGCTTGAGAATAAGTATCATCAGGTTCGTAAGAATCGCCTTCCTCGTCATTGCCTCCACTATCTAACCAACAAGGTGTTATGTCATCTGCACTATTATTTGTTAGATTGACCATGTTGTTTCCGTTACTGGAATTCATAACGTAAATCTCGGAATTACCATTACTGTCAGATTCAAAAACTATTTGAAAACCATCGGGAGACCAGTGAGCTCTCTTACTGCATGCGTTCAAATAGGTCAATCTCATCTTGCCATCTCCATAATCACTGTTCATGGTGTATATTTCCGAAGAACCTCCATGGGCATTAGATGAAAAAGCGATTTTAGTTCCGTCAGGAGAAAAGCTGGCATAACCGTTGTCCCCGCTATTTGTTAATTGGTACGATGATCCATCAATTTCCTCGATGCGGATGTTATAACTCGCCTCGCCCGGTGGAAGACTACCTGAAATATTAGAAGTATAAGCAATCTTGTTGCCATAACAACTAGGATCTGCATCCTCAAAGGGCCAATTAAAAGTTATTCTTTCCTGATTACTTCCATCGCTATACATGACATATACTTCGTAAGTCCCAGTTCTATTGGAAGTAAAAAAAATAACATTACCGCACCAGTCAGAAGCCCAGTCTTCTGCATTATCAAAAGTCAATCTTGTCTGACTGCTCCCATCACTATTCATAACGTAAATCTCATAATTACTATTTCTATTGGATGAAAAAGCAATTTTAGTTCCGTCAGGAGAAAAAACAGGCCATATATCATCATATGTTGCATTATTAGTCAGTTTTATTAAACCCGTTCCGTCGTCATCCATTACGTAAATTTCATAATCTCCGTCCCTGTCAGAAGAAAAGGCTATTTTGCTTTCTGCATTTCTGACGAATACAGAAAGAATGAAAAAACAAACTGCAACACTTAACAGCTTTTTCATCTTTCCCTCCTTTTTTATTAGTTTCACCATTTACCTGCTTTCAATGGTTTTGGAACGTCAAGTCGCATGTTGAAATTATTTCCCTCATAAAGCCTGTTAAATTCAAGAAGACATCTTGGCGCACAGAACCATAATCTTTTCTTTTCAATATTTCCGTTTATCCTTAATGCAACTTTCTGAAAATTCAGAAGATTGATATGCTTGTTGCACCAGCCACAATACTCAAACATGTTGCACCTCCTTACTTGTAAAGCTTTTCAAGTGCTTCATTCACATCTGTTGCCATCAGGCTTGCGTAAACTTCTGTTGTTCTTATAGAAGAATGGCCTAATTGCTCCTGTACTAATCTGAGATTGTGATTGCTTGCTTTGTATAGATGAGAGCCGTAAGTGTGCCTCAAACTGTGAATTCCGTAATGCTCAGGCAATCCTGCGATTTTCATACATTTCTTGAATGATTTTTGCAGTGCTCTTTTGGTTAATCTTCTGCCTGAAAGAGAACAGAGCAGGGGAGAGTCTTCAGATATGCTTTGATTTATTTTTTGCTTGTATTTGAGAAACTTTAAACATTTTTCCCTGAATTCACTGTTGAGTTTTACAATTCTTTTCTTGTCTCCTTTGCCTTTGCTTACTATTAATGATGATTGCTCGTTTCCGATTAAAAGATCACCGCAATTCAGGTTAGCCATTTCCTTCACTCTCAAGCCTGTAAACAAGCCAAGCTCAACCATGAAACAATTCCTAACTGCTAAATAACTCCTGTGTTTCTGCGTTAATCTCCGGCAAGTATCCATGAGTTTCCTCACTTCTTCTGTTTTCAGGTACTTACTTTCGTCTAATATCCATGTAAATGTCATTTTGTGTGTTCATGTTTCATAGGAAAGGTGAACTGCTATAATAAAAACGAAATAGATGTATTTAAGCTTTCCGACGTTGGTTTAGAGAGTGGGATTCTGGAAATGAGAAATAGAAGAAAAACGGAGAAAAAAATTAGTAGATTGTAGAAATAGAGGAATCTTAAAGAAATAGATTTAACGACGCGGAATGAATCAGATAGGAATTAGAAGATAAAATGGAAAAGTTCGCACTTCCTATGTAAAGTGAACTTTATTTTTAACAGAAATATTTTATAATGGATGAGAGTTAAGAACGATGTTCGTCTTTCTGAAAAATAAGGCAATAATGATGAATTATATTGCTAACCCAAGCATAAGGATATCCATAAGGTGCTAATCTAACTTTATCTTGAATCCATATTTTTTCATCTTTTAATACATATAATTCACCAAGCTTTTTTGCTAAATCCCAAGCCAAAGGATAAAGTTTTCCTTGTTTCTTGACATTCTTAATAATGACAGTGATATATCCCTTATTCTTCAGGATAGTGTAAATCTGCTTGTAAATTTTAAATAATTCATCAATGAACTGTTCATAATCTTCGATGTTGCCTAAATCTGCTTGTTCCTCTGAATATTTCATATCATAGTTATTCTTTTCTCTCCTCTCCTTGAAATCACCTGTGCTTCTATGCAGAATGTTCCAATAAGGTGGAGAGGTTATGCTGTAATCAATCTGGGGCAGATTTATTTTTGATATATTTCGCGCGTCGTCAATTATAACTTTTTGCTTTGTTCTCATTTTTGCTATCTTGGCATATTTTTTATTTAATTCTATCCCGATACCTTTCCTGTCAGTCCTATCACATGCAACTAAAGTGCTTCCTATCCCTGCAAAGGGATCCAAAACAGTCTGTCCTTCTTTCGTAAAGAATCTTATGAACTCGCTTATCATGGTAGGAGAAAAAGTGGCTGGATGCGTAGCAGTGTCTTTAGTAACTGCTCGTTCTTCCTTTAAATCAGAATGCAGAGCATTAAAAAGAAACCAGCTTTTGGTAAAAAGTGTCCATTCCTTACCGGTTAGATTATTGAGCTTATTTTTGGGATGAACTTTCCCGGCATACTTGCTTTTCTTTGGACTTATTTCAGGGACTAAATCCCCCCATCCCTTTGTTTGCCTTTCTTCTGGTTTAATTTTTCTCTTTTCCATGTTATCTTATCCTAACCGTTCCTCTTTCTATTAATCCTTTAAGCTCATTAATTAGCCTATTCCACTTGACCTTGGCTTCAGAGCAAGTAGGTCCACCTAAAGGCGTATTTTTAAGTTCCAGTATTTCTCTTTTTATTCGCTCAGGAATACCATCCATCTCATCCATAGTTATAACCTCTCCAAACTCATCAGCTCTAATAACCTTCCACTCTTTCTTGTCAGAATTATCTAACCGCTCAATGTCGCTATGGGTCAGTCTTGGTAAAAGGAAATAGAATTTCTCTTTAAGAAAATATTTTGCCAGTAAAAATTCGCCCAGAATAACATGGCCTCCCCTTTGGCTGCTCTCTGTAAAATTTCTGTAATTTCCTGCCAGATATTTGATATTTGTGCCATTCGACAGCTTGATTATTGACCTATGCTTAAAATAATCATTAATATTGCCATTATGAATTCTGTTTAATGCATCAGTAAAATATTGTCGCATTTGATTCTTAATTCTATTTGCTAAATTGCGGTATTCTGTAGATGATACCCCATGATTCCCGACTGTCTCAACGATCTCTCTCACATCATCTAAAGCTGTTGTAATGAAATAATCACAATTATGCATTTCTCCTGCATTAAGTGCAGCCATAGGCATGTCATATCTTAGAGAATCCTTGCCTTCCCTTAGATAATATATCCCAATAACACCTGACAAAACCGCACCCAAAGCATGGAAAAATCTCTGATATTGGGCATTCCCGCTTGAACCACGCTCTAATGCAAGAGTTCCCTCAACTGCAATAACTGGCTTTGCGACAGATTCTCTATTTGTTAAAGGATCTCTCCATTGCTGTTCAAGATACCACACCGCGTCGTTTGAACCGTAAAGCAAATCTGTTTTCCCAAAACATAATCCGCCATTAACCCAATGAATCTGGTCTTCCCTGCTTGAGCCAGGAAAGATTCTTAATTTCAAATTCCCGACTTCGCCGATAGAATTAAGTTCCTGTTTAATTATGTAATCTGATTTAAAAGCCATTTTATCCTACAAGGGTTAGAATTTCCTCAATGATTTCCTGATATTCCAAGGCATTTACAAAAGATAAGAGATTGCTTATACCTGTTGGAAATTCTTTGCCTGTTTTTCTTTTATAAAAATCATTAAGCTCAGAATTATCGAGATTAGCTAATAGGAAATATTTTAAGTAATTGCTCAACCAGTCAAAATAATCCGCCTGTATCTTTTTATCCACCAAAGGTTTTTCTTTACCTTCAAAGACTAAAATCTCCCCAGCATCGTTAAATGTTATTAAGCCACAGATAATTTCAGGCTTGCCTTTATGAGGTATAATTTCATAAGCTCTATTAAAAATCTTCTTCCCGAGATACTTTTTTATTTGTTTTATTGCCTCCATCGAGCTGGTTTTTGCCTCGCCTACAATTGCTTCCGTTTCTTTACTTCCAAGGGTTTTTGACTTGCTGGTTCTAAATAACCTAAAGGTCGACAATTCTATTAACGTGGCACCAGATGAAATTAGCCCATCCTTTCTTAAAATACTTAAAACCTCTGGGAAATCATATGCAGCAAAATCAGGAGTTCCACCATTATAATAAAATGGAATCTGTGTCTCGGTAAGATAACCCCGTCGTCTGAAATATTCGCTTGTAACATACTCACAAAAAGGTTCCATGCCGTATCCAGACGTGCTTTTCTTTATAGTGCAGATTATAAAATTTGCTGGATCAAATCCCTCTTTTTTGAGCTTTTCAAATAGTGTTTTCCTTTTTGATTCGTATTCTGAATGTTTTTCATATTCCAAAGGAATAATATATTTTTCAGTATCTTTTATAAAAGGGTAGTCTCGGGACAACAATAAGGGGGTATATTTGAAAAACCCCGCCCTGTCAAACATGCCAGAAACTAAATTGTAGGAGTTGGCTTGATTAAAAACCTGCATTAAGCCATTTGGAGAAAAGCCTCCTGAAGGATTACAAAGGTACGGATGTCCTGTAATAGAAGAATAAAGATAAGCATCTAAGGCTGACACTTTAATAACTTCGCCAGCCACAGGATTATCAACTATGCTGAAACCAAAATTCTTATTTAGTATCTTAATAACGTTCTCTCTATCAAGTTTCACTTTCTTAATCTCCCCATATCATATTTAGATAAAAGTTCGTCAATTTTGTAAATAGAAAATGCATCTTGCTCTAACATATTCTCTGAGAAAAAAGATTCCCGCATAATTTTCATTAAGACTCTATCATATAAATCGGTTATTTTAATTTCAGAAGAATCTTTTTTAGATATTACTTCATCTATTACATCGTTTAATTTAAGCTTCCCATTTCGTCCGAATTTTTCATAGAGAAGACTCTTGTCTTCAGGAAACGGTTTAACTAAATTGATAATCATATCGGTTTTGGAGGCATACTTTGACCAAGCCTGATTAAAGGATTGTGAAATTGGCTCTTGAGGTACGGCATTTACAAGGACGAAGCCGGAATTTCTACATGCACGCAATATTGCATTCCAAACCTTAAACTCTTTATTATGAAAACATACGCTCATCCACCTGCCACGCTTCAAAACCCTGAACATTTCATTAAAGGCTGATTCAAGCAACTCTCCGTAGTGATCGACCTTCTTTCCTTGAGAGGGATTAATAACAACCTCCTCTTTATTTGAGGGCATATTCCCGAGCCATGCATTCCATATCATAGACAATTCAGAATACTGAATGCTATCTCCATAAGGAGGATCGGTAAAAATATAATCAACCGAATTATTTTCTAGCGTTGACAAGTTTAATGCAGAAGCGTTGAGAATACTTAAGTCATTATATGATTCGCAGCTAATTCTTTTTAATGAAATATCCTTACCCTTTTTTAAGAGATTAAACCTTTCATTGAATCTAAACCAAACATTTTCTTCAATCCAGTCATCAGGAACCCAATAATTATTTACAGCCATCGGTCTTACATTTTCTGCTTTCAATTTGCTGACATGCAACAGAGTATTTAAAAAAGCTAACTTCATCAAATCTTTAATTGGCTCATCTTTAATTTTTATAATCTGTTCCCAAATAATAGATAAAGCATAAAGGTTCCTCTTGGTAAAAATCTGGTGTATATGCTTTATGCCCTTGTAAGTGATTCTGTCTTTATCAAACTTCTCTGGAAATGCTGTCTTAGGATACCAGTATTTAATTTCTCTTTTCTCGATTTCCCCTATCTTTCTAAGCTCACTTTTCTTAAGAAGTCTTCTTAAATATTGTTTCCCGGCTTCGCAATTAGGACAAACGCCATATACTACCCATTCTTTAAACTTAGGTCCTCTGAGTAAATGCCGCATCTCGAAATTTACCTTACAAACAGGGCATTCCTCATCTAAGGAATAGAGCCCTCGTATCTCCTTTTCGCATTTATGCTTTATCTTCTCAAAAGCCATCATTAAATCCTCGGGTTCAAAATCAACTCGGGCAGTGTTTTTTGCGATAAAAACTGCTATAGGATTTAAATCAATTAAAATGGCTTTTCTATTATTTGCTATCGCTTCTATCCCTGTAACACCGCTACCGCAAAAAGGGTCAAGCACTACTTCATCTTCTTTTGTAAAGTGTTGTATGTATCTGTTTACAACATACCAAGGTTTTCTAGCCCAATACTTATGGACTTTATACATTGGTCTTATATTATCAACAGATGGAGATTCAACAGCATGACTAACTGGTTCTGAAGGAAAATATTTCCTTTTTGAAACCTCTGTTTCTATAACTAACGTATTTTCTCCCATCTTTTTACACCTTAATTATTTATGTGCTCTCTTGCTTTAATAATTTTTCTATATCAAATCTATAACTATTTAGGTATTTTGTCCTCTATTGTTATCATGCCTCTCTTAGTAGTTCTAACCATTAAGTAATCCCATCTCCAAAAGAAATCTGGAAGGTTTTTTAGACCAACCCCTATATTTTTTTGCGTAACTAAGGGTTAAACTTTCAATGGTTCTAGTAATTGCAACAAAACAGTTACGCCTTTCTTCCTCCATCTCTGGACTATTGTCGCCTTTTTGTTTACTCTGGAAGGAAGGCAACTCATCATCAACAAGTCCAATCAAATAAACGTGGTCAAATTCTGGCCACGGCGCTCCTGGTGGCGGCCGTCTGGCTGTCGGACGTCCTCCTCAAGGGCCGCGGGCGGAGCGACTGGACCGCCACGGGCCGCTTCAGCCTGAGCCCCCGCACCAAGGCCTTGCTGGGGGACCTCAAGCAGGACATCACCCTGACGAACCTCTACATCAAGTCGAATTCGCCCGAGTTGCCGGATTCCGTCGAGCAGCAGTCGCGCGTTCAGGACCTCCTTCAGGAATACGGGGCGGTCAACCCTTCGCGCGTCACCGTGGACGAAGTCGACCCGCTGACCGACGCCGGCG
>CAIJMQ010000059.1 GCA_903821905.1 uncultured bacterium | reverse complement strand
TATCCTCTCTTTTCCTCCTTTACCCTTTACTTTTACCGTTCCCCCTACAAAATCTATACTGTCCATATTCATACCTGTAAGCTCAGAAACACGAATTCCCGTTGAATACAAGGTTTCTAAAATAGCCCTGTTTCTTATGCTTAAATGGTCATCTCCCGGTAAAGAAAGAACCACCTCAATTTCTTCTACACTCATAAGTTCGGGCAAAGTGCCTTTCTTTTTTGGGCTTGAAATAAGAGAACAGGGATTTAAATCTATCCATTCATTCCTAAGGGTAAATTTAAAGAATGAACGCAAGGTTGCTATTTTTCTTCCTATTGAACTTGAACTGTAACCGTCGGTGTGTAGAACCGTCAGAAAATCTCTAATATGTACAGTTTCAATTTTGTTCAATGTTAAAACAGGATAGTGTTCACTTAAAAATTTCTGGAATTGAGCAAGGTCGGTACTATAACTTGTTACGGTATTGGGAGATAAATTTCTCTCTATTTGAAGGAATCTGAGAAACTGTTCTATTTTCTCTTTTTCCATAATTAACGCCGGATTTCCGATATCATGTTTCAGATTTTTCTGTTGTTTGTTCTATGTCTTCCGTTTTCTGTATTCCATCCTCTGGTTTCTGTGAAGGCAAATAAGAACCGACCCATTTACATTGGGGATAATTACTGCATCCGTAGAAAACTCTTCCTTTCTTGTTTCTCATCTCAACTACATCACCAGTACAATTCTCGTTAGGGCATTTTACACCGACTCTCTTCAATATTCTCTTTGTAAACCTGCATTTCGGAAAATTCGAGCAGGCAAGAAACTGACCATACCTACCATCCTTTACTACTAAATTACCATCGCATTCAGTACATTTTTCGTCAGTGATTATTTCCCTCTCTTTCTTTACGTTTTTCATTTCCAATGTAGCTTTATTTAAAACCGGTTCAAAAGATTTGTAAAAATTGCTTACTACTTCCCCCCACTTTCTTTTACCTTCTTCTACTTCATCAAGCGTCTGCTCCATTTCAGAAGTAAATTTTTCATAAAAGATGGTAGGAAAATTCTCAACAAGTAAATCAACTACTATCGTCCCGATTTCCGACGGATGAAGTTCTCCCTTAATACTCCTTACATAATCCCTGTCTTTAATGATATTCATTATCGGGGCATAAGTTGAAGGACGGCCTACTCCTTCCTCTTCCAGTTTCCTGATAAGCGTTCCTTCCGTATAACGTGGAGGCGGCTGGGTGAATTTCTGTTCGAGCATTAATTCGAGCAGATTTACTTTTTCGCCTTCTTTAAAAGCCGGCAAGCTGTTTATTTCTTCATTATTATCATTGTTATCTTCCTCTTCTTTCTTTAAAAGAACGGTATGTCCCAGGAATTTTGTCTTTCTGCTTTCTGCTATGAAAACATAATCACCACCTGCTATCTTTACAGTAGTAAGTTCTGTTATTTTGGGAGTCATCTGCGAAGCCAAAAATCTGTTATATATTAGAGTATAGAGTCTTAGTTGATAAGGATCCAAATGCTCTTTTATTTTTTCCGGAGAAAGTTCTACGGATGTGGGACGTATAGCTTCATGCGCTTCTTGAGCACCTTTTTTCGCTTTAAATTTAGGCAGAGCAGAAGGCAGATACTCTTTTCCAAACTTTTGCAGAATAAATTCTCTCGCCTTGGATTGAGCACTCTCGCTAATATTGAATGAATCGGTTCTCATATAAGTAATAAGACCTGTCAATTCAGCGCCAATAGCAACACCTTCATATAACTGTTGCGCTATTTTCATAGTCCTTTGCGCAGAAAGGTGAAAGACACGATGTGCTTGTTGCTGCAGCGAACTTGTTATAAAAGGCGGCGAAGCATTCCTCTTCTCTTCTTTAACACCGATACTTTTTACCAGAAAGTTTTGTTTCTCCGCATCTACCTTTATATTAGAAGCATCATCCTTGGAAAATTTGACAGTTTTTTCACCTTTAAATTCTTTTAGCTGGGATAAAAATTCTTCGTTATTGTTTGTAGAAAATTTCCCCATCACCAAATAATATTCTTCAGAGATAAAGGCATTTATCTCTTTTTCTCTATCTACAACAATTTTTAAAGCTACTGTCTGAACTCTCCCCGCAGATAATCCTTTCCTTACTTTTTTCCACAATAGCGGCGAGATTTTATAGCCGACTAATCTGTCTAAAACTCTTCTTGCTTTGCCGGAATCGACCTTATTGACATCTATCGACGTAATATGTTCCAGTGATTCTTTTATAGCCGAAGGAGTAATTTCGTGGAACAAAATCCTAGAGATGTTTTTATTGATAGGGCGTATCTCCTCGGCAAGATGAGCACATATTGTCTCGCCTTCCCTATCGGCATCAGCGGCTAACAGAACTTGGGAAGATTTCTTTGCTTCTTTTTTCAACTCCTGGACGATTTTCTTTTTTCCTTTAATAATAGAGTAAGTAGGTTCAAACCCATGTTCTATATCGACACCCAATTTTCTCTCGGGCAAATTTTTTATATGTCCCATACTCGCACTAACTTTATATCCTTTCCCAAGAAAAGATTGAATAGTTCTTGCTTTAGCAGGTGACTCAACAATTACAAGCGATTCTTTGTTTGACATAAATTTTTCCTCTCTGATTTTATTGCTTCTTTCAAATCTATCCTGCCTTCATATAACGCTTTACCAATTATAACGGCTTCGATTCCTTTTATTGCGGAAAGCTGTTTTATATCTTCCAAAGAAGAAATTCCACCTGCTACTATAATAGGAATGGTACTCTTTTTGCAAATTCCAGTAAAAAGTTCAACATTAACACCTTTAAGTGTTCCATCTTTCTGAATGTCCGTAACTATTAAAGAAGCTACCTTCGTTTTATCAAGTTTTCTAATGAAAGTAAAAGCATCTTGAGACGAATTTTCTTCCCAGCCCTTAACATAAACTTTTTCATTTTTTATATCTACAGAAACTATAATTCTATCTGGAAAAGACGATATGACTTCTTCCAAGAAATTTTCATCTAAAAGTGCACTTGTTCCTAATATTATCCACCTTGCTCCACAGTCCAAAACTTCCTGGACCATATCTAAACTTCTTATCCCACCGCCTAATTGGACAGGAATTTTTAATTCTTTCGTGATTTTTCTCACAACACCTAAATTCTTGCATTCTCCTGTTTTTGCTCCGTCAAGGTCTACGATATGAATTCTTCCTGCTCCTTTTTTCTGCCAATCTTTAGCTACTTTAACGGGGTCATCGGAATAAATTTTACTAGTAGTAAAATTTCCTTTTGTAAGTCTCACTACTTTTCCATCCATTAAATCTATAGCAGGAATTATTAGCATGTTATTTAGAAATTAAAATTGTTTATTTATTAAAGGATACCTTTGGTAGAAGGGATGCCTTTGATTCTCTCGTCTATCATCGTTGCTTCATCCAAAGCTTTGCCCAATGCTTTAAATATTGATTCCAATATATGATGAAAATCTTCACCCTTCAAAACAGAAACATGTAGATTTAAACCTCCGCGCT
>CAIJMQ010000058.1 GCA_903821905.1 uncultured bacterium | reverse complement strand
TTAATAGTTAAATAGCCATTTATGGCGTATTTCCCAACGGAGCAACCCTGTTAAAAGACTTCTGTAGTCCTTCAATAATTGCATCTCCGATGCCCAAAGGAACAATAACAAACTCCGGGTTATCAATAGTGCCTGTTAATTTGATTTTCCTTAATGCATTACCGAAATCATCCATAAGGATTCCCAGCAGTTTTGTAATTTGGGTGCCCTTAAGAAGTTCCGAGGAGGCATATAAACCAAGAACAAAGTCTAATTTCTTGTTCCACCCCACATCTCCTGTTGCCGTTATTTTCACACCCGGCCCTTTAATAATAGTATTCTCCGTAGAGGCATATCCTTCTAAAATATTAAAATCTCCTTCTAAGGTAGTTAGGGATAAATCTCCCGATAAAGCTGCCAAAGGAGAAAATGTAATGATACGACCGATTAATCCTATTTTACCAAGAGTGCCTTCTTTTATTTCAACTTTACCTTTTCCCAAATAAGTCGTTGGTTTTCCCCATTCTCCAGACAGATTTGCTTCCGATGAGAGTATTCCCGAAATACCTTTGGAATTGCCCCAATCTTCTGAAATACTCCCAATATTGACTCCTTGAGCAATTAACTTAACATTAAAAAATGGTGGTCCTTTGGCAAAATTGATATCACCATTTATATATACAACCCCGTCAGCAAGTTTAACTTCACACCTGCTAATATTAAGTTTGTTATCCAATAAGCTGTAATCAGCTTCCAAATTTTGGAAATAGAACTGCTCCCACTGCCCACCAGTACTTTTTATTTTACCTTTTATGGAGGGTTTACCATCTATAATTTTAGCTTCAAAATCTCCTTCCACATTAGAAAGAAGGAGGGGGGAAGATGAATTCGCTCCAGATAAATAGATCTTAGAAGAAGAAAAGTTCCCTGTCGCAACAACAGAATCTTCTTTAAATTTAAGGTCAGCCTCTAAAGAAATATCCCCATTGTATTTTATTGGTGGGGAATACTTTTTTAATAGGGACTCAAAACTGAGCAGATTTAAATCTTTTGCTGTCAAATGTAAATTAGCAATTTCTTCCCCAAAAACGACTACCCTTGGCAGCAAAGTAAATATCAAGAGGAACGCAAACAAGATAAGAAATATTTTCATCTGTCTTTGTATTTAAACTAAGCTGTTTTAGCACCTAAGCGGTTGACCCATAGTTGCTCTAAGACATTTATTAAATTGCTGCACAAAAAATACAAAACAAGTCCAGAGGAGAAATTATAGAAGATAAAAAGCATAAAAAGAGGTAGGAAAAGCATCATTGCCTGGGAGGTACCGCCTGTCCCGGAAACCTTCTGCTGTAAAAATGTTGCTCCGGTCATAATTATGGGGAGGATATTTATACTTGCTCCGAGCTGAAAAGGCAGATTAAACGGCAATGTAAGTGCATCCGGAAGAGAAAGGTCTTTTATCCACCACACAAAAGGAGCCCCTCTCAACTCTATAACCGAACGTAAAGTCATAAATAATCCAAATAAAACTGGGAGCTGAAGTAACATTGGCAAACATCCGCCAGCAGGATTTATTTTATGCCTCCTGTATAACTCCATTACCTCCTGGTTCATTTTCTGGGGGTCATCTTTGAATTCCTTCCTTATTTTTTCCATCTCGGGTTGTAGTTTACGCATATCTTTCATGGACTGGAAGCTTTTTAAAGAAAGAGGCAATAGTATAAGATTAATCAGAACGGTTAAGAGAATAATTGCCACGCCATAATTATGAGTCAATCTGTAGAAAAAATTAAGGATGTATACTATGCGAAAAAGGTTCCCAAAGACTCCGTAATCTATTATTTTAGTAGTATCTTTGCCAACCTGAGATAAATGTTCTAATTTTTTAGGACCCAAATAAACTGTAAAAGAGAATTCTTTGGCTTCTTTGGGTTGGAGAGAAGGTATTTCCGTTCTTAGCCCTACAGTATATTCTTCATATTCATTCTTTTTTATGTATGCACTTTTAATTTTTTCATTCGGTATCAAAATTTTTGTAAAATATTTATCCTGTAAAGCTACCCATCCAATCTCCCCATATTCAATTTTATCTACATTTTTATTTTTTGCATCCTTGCTAAATTGCTCCTTTTTTATCTGGCCGTCAATAAGAGCCAAAGGGCCTAGATTAGTAAAACCCTGCACTCCTTCATCAACACCTATGTCGGGACCACAAGTTATAATAAGTTTATAAGGTTGGGAGGCATTAGCCATAGTATTATCTACTACAACTTTTACGTCTGTTGCGTATGAATCGGGATTGAAAAAGAATTCTTTTTTTATAGTGCCTACACCTGGAATGTCTTGAATCAGCTGGATTTTGTTCAGTTCTGTTTCTACTACTCGATAATTATCTTTTTCTTCCCATATTAATTTATTGTTTTTGTCTATCAATTCTATATGCGGAGGGAGAGAATCATAATAAAGCTCACTGAAAGATACTAGTTCCTCTCCTTTCTTCCCACCCGAGTCTTTGAGATGAGCAAGTTGGTATTTTAACTTCATTATTGAATAAAGAAGGGACGGCGTAACGGCTTTCGGTTGATATTCTGCCTGTTGAAGTAGTTTATTTAACTTTTGTTCTATTTGGGAAATTCCGACATCTCGAGTTTCATATTCTTTTAGCCTATAACTTCTAATACCGCCTTTTTCCGAAACCACGGCGGTATATAGTGCCGATTCAACGGAAATTCCTTTGAGAGAGGGAGGTTCATATGCTGTTTCATTTAATAATTGTTCCGTATTTACTTGCGTTTCTTCCGGTTTTATCTTTTCTTGGGAAGGAAAGAAATACTTAGATTGGAATATAATAAGTATTAAAGTTATAAGAAAAATGGCAAAAATGAATCGTTTTTCCATAAGAATCACCTCACAGGATCGTAACCGCCCGGATGGAAAGGGTGGCACTTAGAAATTCTAATTAAAGTATAAAAAACTCCTCTGAATATGCCTTTTTTCTCGATAACTTCGTAAGCATATCCAGAACAGCTTGGATAGAAACGACAGCGCTTAGGAAGGAAAGGAGAAATAAAATGTTTATAAAGAGAAATTGATTTCAGTAGGACCTTCTGCATGACTTATATTGAAATTCTCTTTCTCCCTTTCTTTCTCCTTCTGGCTAAAACCTTTCTGCCATTTTTAGTCTTTGACCTTCTCATGAAACCGTGCACTCTTTTTCTTCTTCTTTTAGATGGTTGATAAGTTCTTTTAGGCATCTTCTCTCCTTTTCAATTAGTGGGGATTATAAGATAACCCCGACATAATCGTCAATTGGTCGGGGCGACTGGATTCGAACCAGCGACCTCTTGAACCCCATTCAAGCGCGCTAGCCAAGCTGCGCCACGCCCCGTTAAAATATTAAACCTTGAATTTCTTTTTTATCTATTGACTATTTCCAGTATTGACTCAAGTTCTTTTTTCACTAGATTCATTGTATCCTTAATTGTTTCTAAATTCTCTTCTTTCCCGCCTTCTTTAATCTTATCTTTTATACCTTTAGCCTTATATTTTTTATCATATATTAACTCTTTTATCCTTTTTATTAACTCTAAATCAGCATAGCTATATCTTCTTCTGCCACGAGAATCCTTTTCGGGATGAATAAGATTATGCTGCCTCTCCCAATAGCGAATTGTATAAGGTGGCACCTGGGTATATTCGCTTACTTCTTGGATAGAATAGAATAATTTTGTATTCATACTCTTCCAACAGCTATATACTGGAAACCCATCCGCTTCATTTTGCCAGGATCATATAGATTTCTGCCGTCTGCTATTATCGGTTTTTTAAGAGATGACTTGATTTTTAATAAATCCAAATGTTTGAAATCTTTCCACTCCGTAAGAACAAGTACAGCATGGGCGCCTTTAGCTGCTTCGTAAGGAGAGTTACAATACGAGATGTTGGGATATATATTTTTGATGTTATCCATAGCTTTTGGGTCATAAGCGCGAATATTTTTTACTTTTTTCTTCATTAGTTCTTTAATAATATATACAGCGGGAGCCTCTCTTATGTCGTCGGTATCTGGTTTAAAAGATAATCCCCAAATAGCTATTGTTTTATTCTTAATCCCTCCGAGGAGTTTATCCACTCTTTTCACAAAATGAATACTTCGTTTTTCATTTATACCCCTGACTTCTTCAAGCAGTTTAAAGTCACAACCTAACTTTTTCGCTATATTGATAAAAGCCGATACGTCTTTCGGGAAACAAGAGCCGCCGTATCCAATCCCTGCATTCAAAAAATCATGACCAATACGCTCGTCAAGCCCCATTCCTTTAGCCACTCTCAAAATGTCTGCACCTGTTTTTTCGCATATATCAGCTATCGCATTAATAAACGATATTTTCATAGCAAGAAATGAATTAGAAGCATGTTTGATTAGTTCCGCTGATTTAATATCTGTAATTAGAATAGGGGCATTTAAGGAAGAGTAAAGATGGACAAGGGAAGAGGCCGCTTTTTCTGAGGACACGCCGATGATAATCCTGTCGGGATGCATAAAATCATGAATGGCGGACCCTTCTCTTAAGAATTCAGGATTAGAGGCAACATCAAAATCTGCTCCCTTTGGTGCCTTTTTCTCTAAAGTTTTCAATAACCACTGGCCTGTTTCAACCGGAACAGTAGATTTCTCCACGATTAGTTTATAGTTATTAAGCGACTTTGCAATTTGGCAGGCACTTTTCTCAATCGCTGACATATCTACTTCTCCTGTTTTTAAGGAAGGCGTGCCAACGCATATGAATATAACCTTAGAAGCTGAAACTGCGCTATTTGTATCACCGGAAAAAGAAAGTCGTCCTTCAGTTAAATTTGCATGAACTAACCTATCTAATCCGGGCTCATAGAAAGGTATTTCACCGTTTTCAAACATACGGAGTTTTTTCTTGTCATGGTCCACACATATTACTTCATTGCCAAGCTCGGCAAAGCATGCCCCCGTAACTAATCCGACATGCCCTGAACCAATAACCGCTATTTTCATTGTTATGACCCCTCGCTTTTTACAGTTTAGAGATTTCTAATGGGGATTATTGTATCACAGGAATTAAAAGGTTTCCTATAGAGATAGAATTCTCTTGCCTATATTGGAAGCTTTTTTTAGACATTCCGGGTGTTCTCTTGCGGTTCCCTTTTTATCAATCTCTGAGCAAAAGAGTTCTCCCCTGTAATCCGTATCAATGGTTGTGAAGAAATTTCTCACAATTGATTTTGCATTAATAAAAAAGTCTTTTCTGTTAGATGCCTCTACGCATATGAAAGCACCTGCTTTTCTCTTTTTTGTTTTATAGGTCTTGAATATGTTCTTCGCAAGCCATAGACACTGGAAGCGGTCTATCATCATCTTTGTCTGCGCAGAAACACTCCCGAAAAAGATAGGAGACGCAAGAATTATGCCATCTGCTTTTTCTATTTCCGAGCACAATATTTGCCAGTCATCCCTGATAATACAAACCCCATCTTTTCTTATGTTTTTGCATTCTTGGCAGGGGGAAAACTTAAGTTCATTGATAAAAATTTTCTTTACTTTAGCTCCTTTTCTTTTAGCAACTTCCAGAGCTCTATCTAAAAGTATTTCCGTGTTCCCGTGCCTTCTGGGGCTGCCGGAAATCCCGATTATTCTTTTCGGCTTGTTATTCTTCATTTTTTATCCAACCTCCGCCAACAACTTTATCTCTATTATAAAACACTACAGCTTGTCCGGAAGTAATCGCTCTTTGCGGTTTAGTGAATTTTACTTTAATTAAACCTCTTTTAAAAGGAGAAACAATAGCCTCATTTTCCTTGTTTCTATATCTTATTCTGGCTGTAATCTTTAACGGTTTTGTTAAATTTTCCCTATCTATCCAATTTACATCTTTTGCAATTAAGAAATCTTTGTATAATTCTTTTTCTTCTCCTATTACAATAACATTCTTTTTCTTATCAATACCAGTCACATACATTGGTTTACTATGACAACCTATCCCTTTTCTCTGACCAATAGTATAAAAAGCGATACCTTGATGTTTTCCAACTTCTTCTCCTTTAGTCCTTACTATTAATCCTGTCTGGCATTTATTCTTAAGCTGCTTTCTTAAAAATTTATGATAATCCGCATCCGTGATAAAGCATACATCCTGACTTGCACGTTTATTGTGAACATTTAACCCGAATTCTTTCGCGAGGCTGCGGACTTCCTCTTTCGTGTAATCACCAAGCGGGAAAAGAGTATGTTTTAGCTGCTCCTGCGATAGAGAGAACAAAAAATACGATTGATCTCTCTTTTTGTCTTTGCCTTTTCTCAAAATATACCTGCGGAGCACCTTGTTATAATCAACTTTAGCATAGTGACCTGTCGCAATATAATCTGCGCCCAATTCTTTTGCTTTTTGAAGAAGATATCCAAATTTTATCTTCTTGTTACATATGATACATGGGTTGGGAGTTCTCCCTTTTGTGTACTCTGAACAGAAATACTTAACAACCTCTTCCCTAAATTTTTTTGTGTAATTAATTGCATAGAAGGGAATCCCAAGTTTTTTTGATACTGTTCTGGCATCTTCTATACCTTGAATACCGCAACAGCCAGGACTTTTTTCTTCTTGCTCTACATCAAAAAGTTTTAAACTTATTCCTATAACTTCATAATTTGCTTTAACCAATAAACCGGCAGCAACCGAAGAATCTACGCCGCCGCTCATAGCGATAACCACTTTCTTCTTGTTCGACATTGATATTACACAGATTGAGATACGCTTCTATTCTTACGAATTAGCCAGTTTCCTACCAGCTTCTTCAAGCTGTTTCTCTGCTTTACTATCCGGCTTGCCTTTTATTAAGAGTGGTTTGCCAATTTCTTTAAACTTAAATCTTTTACACATTTCCTCAACACTTTCAACGGCTTTTCCGCCACCTCCATGTGTCACAAAGACAAAACATGGTTTATCTGTAACTTTACCCTCTACAGAATAGAGGGCACGGTCAAAAAAATCCTTTAAACCACCTGCCATATAGCTAAAATAATCTGGTGTCCCAATGGCTACAGCATCACAGTCAATTAAATCATCGGCATTTGCTTTTAAGGCATTTTTAATCGTAACGTTAGCCCCCACCCCCTGTGCACCTTTTAGGATTGCTTCTGCTGCTATCTTTGTATTACCACCCAAGGAATAATAAACTATAAGGACTTTAGCCATTTTTTATCTCCTTCCCTTGCAGAGTTTATAAATTTATTTCTAAACCGGGACTATAATCATCATTGCTAAGAATGCCGCAAAGATAAAGAACAGAATGGATGTTAAAAGTTTTATCAGCGCTATGTTTTTCCCTAGGACATCACTTAATCGGATGGAAGTAGTCCCAAAATACGCCAGTATAAAAATTACTATAAGCGGCAAAATAAACATGATATTGTAGACCAGAAGATACATATAGGCACCAAGCCTGAGCTTGCTAATACCCATTGCATAAACAATTGTCGGTAAATATACTTGGCCTGTACAGGACAATTCTAAGATTGATACTATAAACCCGGTGATAAATGCTGCAAAAACATATCTTTTTAAGCCTGCCTGCTCTTTAATAGTAGAATGTATCTTATTCTTTAAAAAGGCAGGAAGTTGCAGTAGTATTTCCCTAGATTGCCCTTTTCTGCACTTTAAATAATCTATAAAACTCATTACTCCAAGTATTAATGTAAGTATCGCCATAACTCCGTACACAACTCTAATAAAATGTTTTAGGAAGGACAGATATTTTAAAAATTCAAAGAGGCCCATGCCAAGTAAAAGATATGTGATAAATACAGCTATCGTGAAGACAGCCCCGACAAGAATAATTTCTCTTCCCTTTCTTTTTAAGATTGTGAGGTAAGAAATAAAAAATATTATGGTGGCAAAGGCACAAGGATTAAACCCATCAAGCAATCCCGCTCCTATTATGGCAAAGACACCAAATGAACGGAACCTGTCCATGACATTTTCTTCTGCAACATCTCCCATTTTAGCTGTTTCATTTAAAGGTAAAGATGCGCCATCTTTATACTTATTAATCAATTCAACGAGGTTTTCCTTAGTTACTGATTCTCCTATTAAGAAGTCCTTGCCTATAAAAATCGTAGGAGTTGTCATTCTTTTATCTTCCGGAACACCATAAATTTCACATAGTTCTTCATTTAATTCCAAATTTTCTCTTGGTTCAATGTCATACTCTTTAAGCACAACGCTTGGGAATTCTTCTTTTATTGACTGCAGAATGGGGTAAACACGCTCACACTTTAAACAACCTCTTTCAAAAAAATACCCGATTTCAATTGTTTTATTATTTATCCAACCCAAGACAGGGATCGTTAACTCAGTCTCTCCTGGATAATTGGTATAGACCTTAACCTTCCCGGTAATTGCACCGCTAGGAGCTTTTTCATCTATAGAAAAATCAATTCTATATTTTCTAAATTTCTCAAGTGTAATTACCTGCGAAACAAGATACTTTATATCATTATCTACTCTTATAACTTCAAAATTGTCGCCTTTTGCAGAGAGAACAATCGGGAAAACCCTTTTTGTGCCGGTTGGGATTTTAAATGCTATCCGTTCCGGGGAAAGTTTGATATCTCCTAAAATCTGTCCTTGTACTCCAATTAAAATTCTTTTTTGCCTTTTTAGATTTGTACTGATTTCTATTCTGCTCAATAAGTTACCAACGGGAGCATCGCCATTAAGAGAAACTTTTATTAGATAAACATTTTGCCCTACCTTCTTTTTCTCAACACTCTCTATTTTTATATACTTTTTATCAGTAGTTACTTGATCAATCAAGAGTTCTTGTTCTCCTCTTTGGATAACTTCAATCTGCTTGGTAACCCACGAATGTCTTGGAACATCTCCCAATTGAATATACCTTGGATTAATTTCAACTTCCAACTTTACTGTACCTGCTAGTTTTAGATCTACGGAAGGGTTAATAGGGTCATTTGAAGATACGCGAATAATTTTTGTCTGCTGGCCTTCAAATCCAGCTGTGTTGAATACAGCCTCGATTTCACCAAATTCCCCTGGTGCAATCTCTTTTTGGGATGTTGTCGCCTTTGAACAGCCGCAAGAAGCTTGGACTGTATCAATTTTTAGAATATCTTCGCCTATATTTTGGAATTTAAAAGCATGGGTTATTTCTTCCCCCTGATATACAGAACCAAAATCAAATACAGGTTCAGGAAAACTTATACGTGCTTTTATATCAGTAGTTTTTTCTGTAG
>CAIJMQ010000057.1 GCA_903821905.1 uncultured bacterium | reverse complement strand
GATTGCATTCGTTGGTGGTTTTGTAGCATTTGTTTTGGGTCTTGCTGGATTAATTTTTTGGGGAAAAGATTTCCTGGTTGTACTTAGAGGAACGGTGCCTCTCATGCTTCTACTTGGTGGACTAATAGCTCTTTATGGAGCTTATACTTCGCAGCAGGATAAGCAAGCGGCAAAGAAGGAAGAAGAGAAAGCAGAGAAGAAAGAAAAGAATAAGTAAAGAATGATATCTGGACTTAATTAGTGCATAATATTTTAATCATCCGAGGTGGTGCACTCGGAGATTTCATTTTGACACTTCCTGTTATTCAAACACTCAAAAAGAATTTCCCTTCTTCACAAATAGATTTAATCGGAGATCCTCGCTATTCCTTATTAGCTAAAAATTGTGTTTCTCGAATTGATTCTTTAACTGACAAGAAATGGATTCCTCTCTATGTTGACTCTCCTATAAGAAAAGAACTCAAAAATTATCTTCAAAAATTTGATTTAATCATATCCTATATAGGATATTCTAAACATGTTTTTAACTCTCACCTAAAAAAGATAAAAGGTAAAGGCTTTATCCACTGTAATTCTTCTCCCATAGACCTAAGAGTTCATATAACTGAGCATTTGTTGACCTCGCTTAAAAATCTAAAAATAAAGCAAATCTATTCCCCCAAAATAGAACTTGATAAAAAAGCTAAAAAATATGCACTTAAATTCTGGGAGGGGAAAGAACTATACTTAAAAAGGGTGGTTGCTATACATCCAGGAAGCGGGAGTACTAAAAAAAGATGGCCACTTGAAAAGTTCGTAGAGCTGGCAAATTTTCTTAAAGAAAAAGAAACAACAAACATAATTTTTGTTCTTGGAGAAGCAGAGTATGATTTAAGAAAAAAGTTAAGCCAGTTATCGGATGAAATCATAATAATTTCAGATATAAATGTTGTTGGTTTAGCGTCTATCCTGGGAAGATGTTCACTTTACATAGGGAATGATTCTGGTGTAACTCATTTAGCTTCAGCTTTAGGAATTCCTATAATTGCTTTATTTGGACCTACTGACCCTAAAAAATGGGGTCCTAAAGGAGAAAAAGTTAATATAATCTATCATAAAATTCCCTGTTCACCCTGTAAAAGGGAAAAACGAGATGCCTGTAATTATAAAAAATGCATTGATGTAATTTCGCTGGACGAAGTAAAAAATCTGATAGATAAAACTATTCTGTCATAATATTTTATATTTCTATGGATTTCAGCTAAAATTGGACCGTTGAGAAGAAAGGAGAATTTAAATTATGAGACTAAAAGATAAAATATCGTTAATTACCGGCGCTGCTCAGGGAATTGGTAAAACCATCGCTCTGAAATTTGCGGATGAAGGTTCGGATATTATTCTCTTGGATATAAATGAAGAAAAATGCGAAGAAGTTGCAAATGAGATAAAACGTAAAAACAGGAAAACTTGGACTTACAAGATAGATGTTTCAGATTATAAGCAAGTAGAAGAACTTTTTAATAATGAAATGGCAACATGGGGGAGGGTCGATGTTCTTGTGAATAATGCCGGTATCACAAGAGATAACCTTATTGTAAGAATGAAAGAAGCAGAATGGGATGATGTGATAAGAATAAACCTTAAAGGAGTATTCAATTTTTGTAAAGTAGCAAGCAGGTTTATGATGAAACAAAGGTCGGGAGTCATTATCAATATATCTTCCATTATTGGGCTTGTAGGTAATATTGGTCAGGTAAACTATTCTGCTTCAAAGGCAGGGATATTGGGAATTACCAAATCATTGGCAAAAGAATTGGCTTCACGCAATATAAGAGTTAATGCTGTTGCTCCTGGGTTTATCCAAACTTCCATGACAGAAGAGTTAAACGAAGAAAGAAAGAAACTCATGCTTAATGCAATTCCTTTAAATAGAATCGGCACACCCGAGGAAGTAGCAGATGCTGTATTATTTCTTGCTTCTGGGGAATCTTCTTATATCACAGGACAAGTTATAAATATAGACGGCGGTATGGTGATGTAGGGTTAAACGACTTCAAAAGTATTTTTTATACCTTCCGCTGAATTCCCGCCCACCATTACTTCAAAGGTTCCTGGTTCTACTACCGGTTCTAAATTTACGTCTAAGAAAAATAGGTCTTTATCGGTTAGTATGAATTCTACTTTTTTCTTTTCTCCGGCTTTTAAGGTAATTTTCTTATATCCTTTTAATTCTTTGACCGGCCTGACAACACTACTATAAATATCCGTTAGGTATAGTTGCACAATTTCATCCCCTTTATATTTACCGGCATTCTTTACTTCTATATTTATCTTAACTTCTCCACGGATAGGTATTTTTCTTGGTTCTATTTTTAGATTACTGTATGTGAACTTTGTATAAGAAAGTCCGTATCCGAAAGGAAATGACGGTTGTTCTCCTCTTAAGTCAGCATAATCATATACTCTGCCTGACGGTTTGTAATTGTAGTAGAGTGGAAGTTGTCCTGTTACTTTCGGGAATGTAATTGGTAAATGCCCACCAGGATTATAATTGCCGAATATAACATCGGCAATAGCATTTCCACCTTCTTCGCCGGGATACCATGCTTCTATTACCGCATCTACTTTATCAATCCATTTCTGCATTGTTATAGCACTTCCATTTATGAGTACTACAATAATCAGTTTCCCTATCTTTGATATTTCTATTATTAAATCCTCCTGAAAACCTGGCAGGTCTAAATTGCATCTGTCTCTTTCTTCGGCTTCTGTTTCGTTAGAATTGCCCATAACCAGAATAGCTACATCGGATTTTTTTACTGCATTAATTGCTTTACTAAAATTTTTCTTTTCATCGCCGATAACCTTACATCCTTCTTCGAAATACACTTTAGTGTTTTTAGAAACTTTATTTTTGATGCCTTCGAGCGTAGTGATTACTTTCCTTGGCATAGCACTATATCCGCCGAGGCGAACTTCATTCGCATTAGGACCAATTACAGCAATTGATTTTATGTTTGTTTTTAATGGAAGAGTTCCCTTTGAATTTTTTAGTAATATGATTGATTTTTGAGCTGCTTCTAAAGCTAACTGCCGATGGTTATCGCAGTCACATAGTTTTTCTGCATAGTTTGGGTCTACATAAGGATGTTCGAACAATCCTAGCCAGAATTTAACCCATATAATTCTTCTCACGGCCTCATTTATCACTTCAATAGATAATCTCCCTTGTTTTACTAAATCTTCAAGTTCTGCAAAGCAATTTATATCTGGTAATTCTATATCTAATCCTGATTCAGTTGCTTTCTGGGCTGCTTCCGCTTTTGTGGTTGCGACTTTATGTTTTTCGTATATATGAGTTACAGACCAATAATCAGAAACTACAAAACCCTTGAATCCCCATTCTTTCCGTAAAACATCTGTTAGGAGCCACTTGTTAGATGAACAAGGAATACCATCAAGAGAATTATATGCAGCCATAATTGATAGAGCACCGGCTTCCTTTATAGATGCTTCAAAAGCTGGTAAATAGATTTCTTTTAGGATTCTATCAGAGAAATGAATTTCGTTACTGTCTCTTCCGCCATCTCCAACAAAGTTTGCTGCAAAGTGTTTGGGAGTTGCAACAACTTTTTGGTCTTGAATCCCCTTTATAAAAGCCTTAGCCATATGAGTTGTAAGATGAGGATCTTCGCCATATGTTTCCTCTGTTCTTCCACATCGCGCATCTCTTGCTATATTTATTGTAGGGGATAAACATTGTTGAATGCCCCTGGCTCTTGTCTCCTTGCCTATTGTTAAAGCTACTCTTGACATTAAATCATCATCCCATGTACTTGCCAATGCTATTGACTGGGGGAAACTAGTAGAATTTACGGCTCTACAACCGTGGAGGCACTCCTCGTGAATTATCATGGGTATTCCTAAACGAGTTTTCTCAATCGCAAGTTTTTGCATATAATTTGCCAGTTTTGTTCCTTCTTCTGGTTCGAAATATCGGAGCAGAACGCCTATATTACCAAGTCCTTTTTTGATATGTTGTTCAATCTTTTTATTGGTCAACTTCCCATTTTCCTGGATATTTTTAGGATCCCATTCCACTAAACAGCACATCTGATAGGTTTTTTCTTTAACCGTCATTCTTTGTAATAAATCTTCAACTCTTTCACATGTTGGTTTATTTTTATCCAGATAAATAGGTTTTTTATTTTCTTTTATCATCTTGTCTCCGGTTATTTTTCTGTTTTATTCCCCCAATTCCAATCTTTCTCCAAGACTTCTGGGAAGTCCGGCATCAAAAATCTTTTCCTGTGTTTTTTTAATGTCGTATTCTACCCTTTTTATTTCGACAACCTTGTTTTCCTTATCATATATAGCATAGGAGGACTTAGGATTGCCGTCTCTGGGTTGTCCTACACTGCCGACATTTATAAAATACTTGTAGCCATCTTGTATCTTGATTGTTTCTTCCTTGGTGAATCTTGTTGGTCCTTTAATTCCTGCCGTTTCCCAAAAAGTAATCGGTACGTGAGAATGTCCTGCAAATACGATGGTAGTTTCCTGAAGGTCTATACTTTTGTGAGCTTGAAAAGTTGAGCGAATATATTCCCATTTTTCGGGTTGTTCAAGAGTAGAATGTACCAAAGTGATATCATCTATTTTTTGGACTAAAGTTAATGACTTAAGAAACTCCTTGTCTTTTTTATGTAGTTTCTCTATGGTCCACTTTATGGCTTCCTGAGCATATGAATTGAAGTTTTCTATTGAGGTTAATTCAACTGTTCCCCAATCATGATTTCCGGCAACTGCTATACAATCCAATTTTTTTAATTCTGCGATACATTCTGAAGGATTAGCCCCATATCCCACGATATCTCCTACGAAGAGATATTTATTGACTTTTTCCTCTTTGACTGCCTCTATTACTTTATAGAATGCTTCAAGGTTGCTGTGTATATCGGATATGATGGCATATTTCATGGGATACTCCTAATAAATCACTCAAACAACCTCTCTAAGAATTTTATTCCATTTAACTCCTTTTGTAAATGCAAAAGCTCCTGAGCATGCTGCTATTACCAGTCTAATGTCCATAGGACAACCCGTAGCTTCACATATATGTTTCCCAAATTCAAAGAAGAGAGTGTCTTTCAGACTTTCATCTGTTTTGGGGAAAGCTTTATATTTCGCATACTCGAGATGTCTCTCTTTAAGTATTAGTTTCAGAGATAACTCTAATTCTTTTCTTTCATTGTTCAAGTTGTTATCTATCGAATGCATCATGTGGTCTGCGAAAATCTGTTGCCGTTTCTTTATTAAATCCCATCCTTTGTCTTCGCCAAGGATACCAATTGACATCCGTGATGTAATATGAAGAAATATCGCAATAAACTCAAAACCAATTTTATTTCGTGTTTCTTTATCAAATCCTTTATGTTTCTCGAAAATTTCCTTGCAAGTCTTGTCAATAAAATCAATAGTATCCGTAATTCCAGAATGGGCTATTGCATACAATATCTCAGCAACTTCTGAAATTTTATCTGAAGACATATTTAATCCACCTTATTGAAAAGTACACTTGGCAAAAGTTGCAATTTTTGAATTTTGATTTGTAATTTTACCTTTTGCATTTTTACTTTTGACTTATTGCTTTTAAAAGTTCTTCCTGAGTTACTCCTGAAGTGCCGAGTTTTCCTACTACTATGCCAGCAGTAAAATTGGAAAGAATAGCAGCTTCATTCATGGAAGCACCTACAGAAAGTGCCAGAGCCACTGTTCCAATTACGGTATCACCCGCACCTGTTACATCGTGAATTTCTTTTACCAGCGAAGGTATATCTGTAATGATTTTTTCTTCCAGTAATATCATTCCCTGCTCACCACAGGTAAGAAGGATATTTTTACATTTCAACCTTTCTCGGAGTTCATAGACTATTTTATTTTTATGTATATCGTTAGCTTTTGCCAGAATTTGGCGGGCTTCTTTGAGGTTGGGTTTTATTAAAGTAGCTCCAACATAATATTCTATGTTTTTAAGTGTTGGGTCAACAAGTACTTTAATTTTTGAAGCTTTGAAAATTCGTAAAAGTTCGCTTAATAGTTTTTTATTTAATAGCCCCTTTGCATAATCTGATATGACAACACAATCTACGTTATGAATATGTTGTCGTATATAATCTTTTATCTTATTGCTTGAGGAATGTGAAATCTCTTCTTCGGTTTCTCTGTCTAATCTTACTACTTGTTGTGAATGAGCGATGGCTCTTAGCTTATGTGTTGTCGGCCTATTTTTTTCGACGATTATGCCTCTACAGTCAAGCCCAAATTCCTGCATCAGTTTTAAAAAATCTTTACCTTGGGCATCATCTCCTATTACTCCTGTAAGGAAAGCCTTTCCGCCCAGTGTTTTTATGTTGTATGCTACATTTGCAGCTCCACCTAAAGATAGTTTTCTGTCACCATTCTTAATTTTTACTACAGGAACTGGTGCTTCCGGGGAGATTCTTTCCACATTTCCCCAAAGGAATTCATCAAGCATCAGGTCGCCGATTACTAATACTCTGCCTTTTTTAAAATTCCTTATTATGTCTAATAGTTTTTTATAATTAACTTCTTTTCCCAATTTCTTCACCTTTTCTTAGAGCTTTAATATTTATCTCCAGAAGTTCTTTTTTTGCTTTTGAGAAAATATTGGATAGAGATTCTTCCAATTTATCGATAGGAATAATTTTACTTTTTCCTATATATGCGCCTAAGGCTACCATGTTAGCTGTTCTTATTTGCCCTATTTCTTCGGCAATTTCGGTAGCAGGGATATAAACTGCTTGTACGTTTTTTCTTTCAGATTTTTTGTCGACAAGTGATGAATTGATTACGAGAAGCCCGCCTTTTTGTAATCTATTCTCAAATTTATCAAGTGATGCTGAGTTCATAATGATAAGGCTGCTTGGAGTTTCTATCAATGGGGAAGCGATTTCGATATCAGAAATAATTACGGAACAGTTTGCAGTTCCGCCGCGCTGTTCCGCTCCGTAAGACGGTATATACGTAACAAATTTATTGTCTTTCAGGACTGCCCATGCTAAAAGTTTTCCCATTGTTACTATACCCTGACCGCCGGAACCCGCACAGATTATTTGCTCTTTCATAAGATATTATTTTTGATTTCTCCCAACGGATAATACGGGACCATGTTTTCTTCAACCCATTTGTAAGCTTTTATAGGATCTAATCTCAAATTTACAGGACACGGAGAAAGGACTTCCACTAAAGAAAAACCAAGTCCTTTAATCTGAACATCAAAAGCTTTTCTTATATATTTCTTCAACGTCATTATGTTTTTGGGAGCAATCACGGTTTCTCTTGCCAGATAAACTGTGCCTTCTAGAGATTTCAGCATCTCGGGTACTCTTAACGGGAAACCTGCAGTTTTTGCTTCCCGACCTAACGGGGTTGTTGTAGTTTTTTGTTTAAGTAGAGTTGTAGGAGCCATTTGCCCGCTTGTCATACCGTACACCGCGTTGTTTACGAATATCGTGGTTATATTCTCACCTCTGCTTGCGGTATGGATGATTTCTCCGGTACCTATCGCAGCTAAGTCCCCATCTCCCTGATAAGTAAAAACTATTTTGTCAGGCTGGACTCGCTTTATACCGGTGGCAACTGCTGGGGTTCTTCCGTGAGGTGCTTCAGCCATATCTATATTCAGATAATTGTATGCAAGGACCGCACATCCTACTGGTGCAATGCCGATTGTTATTTCTCTTATATTAAGTTCGTCGATTACTTCGGCAACAATTCTGTGGATAATGCCGTGCCCGCATCCGGGGCAATAGAAAGTAACGGTATCTTTCATTGATTCCGGCAGTCCAAATTTATTTTTCATTTTGATTCTCTATGTAGTTTTTCAACAAGTTCGATTATTTTTTCTTCTTCGGGAACACCGCCACCCATTCTTCCGTAAAAATAGACGGGTGCTTTTCCTTCTACCGACAGCCGAACATCTTCAACCATTTGCCCCGCACTCATTTCAACGGTAAGGAAAAACCCGGCGTGTAGTGCTGCTTGTTTAATGGTTTCTGTGGGGAATGGCCAAAGAGTAATAGGCCTTATGAGTCCGGCTTTTATTTTGTTTGCTCTCAAATTTATAATAACACTCTTGCAGATACGCGCGGAGGTTCCATAAGCAACAAATATTATATCGGCATCCGTTGTAGATATTTCTTCTACAAGACAAAGTTCTTTTTTTATTTTTTGGAATTTTTCCTGCAGTTTTTGATTGTGTTTTTCGAGTGCATCATCCGCAAGATACATACTGTTTATTATATTGGGCTTTCTTCCTTTGGCTCCCGTTAAAGCCCAATCTTTTTTTATGCTTTGTATTGCCTTTTTTTCTATTTGTGCGGCTTCCATCATCTGACCAAGATAGCCGTCCGCAAGGATTATTACGGGTGTCCTATATTTATCTGCCATATCAAATGCTGTAAATGTGAGGTCTGCCATTTCCTGAACGGATGCTGGAGCAATTACTATAAGATTGTAATCGCCGTGTCCGCCACCTTTTACGGATTGGAAGTAGTCACCCTGAGCGCCTGCTATATTACCTAGCCCGGGCCCTCCGCGTGCAACATTTGCTATCACGCATGGCAGCTCATCGCCGGCCATATAAGATACAGCTTCTTGCATGAGCGATATTCCCGGGGAGGATGAAGTTGTCATAGTTCTTACACCCGATGCGGATGCACCAAGAACCATATTTATTGCTGCAAGTTCACTTTCTGCTTGGATAAATACTCTACCTTCTTCAGGCATTCTGCGTGACATATATTCCGGTATTTCATTCTGTGGAGTTATGGGGTAACCGAAATATGCTTTGCATCCTGCCTGAATGGCTGCTTCTGCCAACGCTTCATTGCCAGAAATTAAGATTTTATTTTTCATCTATTAGTTCCGATATAAAACATCCGTTTTTCTCAAATAATATTTTAGTATACTTTTCCATAAAATTAGAAAATTTAGTATATTCTTCTTCGCTTGTCCAGTCAAAAGAAGAATACGTCTCTTGTGTTCTTTTTACCTCTGTACTATTGTAATAAATGTGTGTTATTCCCATAATTTTTAACTTATTTTTTACCTCTTCGCCATTTTTAGAATTTTTTACTATATCTACTATTATGCTTCTATCCAGAGGAGAGTTTGATAAAAGAGGTTTTTCACAGTAATAAGTTTGATTATCCCCAATGAAAAGGGTTTTGCTTGTAGTGGGCAGTTCTTCATTTATATATTTTATAGCAGGATAATAATATAGTTTTTCTTCCAAATATGCTTCTTTGCTTTTTATGCCGCTAAATGTTCCCAAGAAATCGGTATTTTCTGCAATTACAATAAGAGTTAATAAATTGAAAACCATGATTATACTTAGGAAGCTACTTGCAAGTATTCTTGATTTTTTAGGCAGATTGAACAGTGTATAAGCAACTATAAGAGATAGTATGGTGTATAGGGGTATTAAAAATCTGTCGACTCTGTTTGTAAAGAAAAACCAGATTAAGCAGAAATACATTGAGTAAATGAGGAAAAACTTTATTTTTACATCTTTTTTAGGAATGAGAAAAATAAAGAGTAATATGAAAACGAATGACAGCCCAAATGCAGAGTTTGCAAGAATATTCCAGAATTGTAAAAAAAACTCTTTTAGTG
>CAIJMQ010000056.1 GCA_903821905.1 uncultured bacterium | reverse complement strand
GAGCAAATGTCAATGCAAAAACCAATAACGGTATTACCGTATTAATGTTGGCTTCTGCAAAGGGACACATTAATATAGTAAAGCTGCTTATTGATAAGGGAGCAAACATCAATACAGAAACCAATAACAGCTATACTGCGTTAATGTGGACTGCTCAAAAGGGATATACCGATATAGTAAAACTACTTATTGAGAAGGGGGCAGATGTTAATGCGAAAAACGACAACGGCGTTACTTCGTTAATGATTGTTTCTGGTATTGATCATACTGATTCTGGTATTGAACATGCTGATATAGCCAAACTGCTTATTGAGAAAGGAGCAGACATTAATGCAAAAAATAAATATGATGCTACTGCATTGATGTGGGCTGCTCAAAATGGATACACTGATACGGTGAAATTGCTTCTTGATAAAGGGGCAGATGTTAATGCGAAGAATAACGATGGTGGTACTGCATTGATATTGGCTGCCCAAAAGGGACACACTGATGCAGTAAAACTACTTCTTGATAAAGGGGCAGATGTAAATGCAAAATGTGATGTAAAAGATAATGCTTTGACTCCCTACACTGCGTTAATAGCAGCTTCCCAAGCTGGATATATGGATATAGTAAAACTTTTAATTGAAAAGGGAGCAGATGTTAATATCAATGCACATAAATTAAAACCTCCCTCTCCTATATTAGGAGAAGATGTTGATAGCTATGCAAAGAGAGCAAAAGGTTCTTATTTAGCTTATTTAGGTCCCTCCACTGCGTTAATAGCAGCTTCCCAAGCTGGATATACAGATATAGCAAAACTTTTAATTGAAAAGGGAGCAGATATCAATGCACAAGGCGACGATTGGGGAGGCACTGCATTAATGCAGGCCTCTGTATCTGGACGCACTGATACAGTAAAAATGCTTATTGAAAAGGGTGCAAATATCAATTTGAAAAGCCCTGATGGTATAACTGCATTAACACAGGCTTCTGAACGTGGACTCACTGATATAGTAAAATTACTTCTTGATAATGGAGCAGATATTAATGTAAAAGTCTATTACAGCATCTATCTTAAAGGAAAAGCCTATCATATTTTCTACACTGCATTAATGCTAGCTTCTCACTATGGAAACACTGAGACGGTGAAACTGCTTATTGAAAAGGGTGCGAATGTTAATATAAAAAACAATATCAATGAAACTGCATTAATAATGGCTTCTAGAAATGGGCGGACCGATATAGTAAAACTTCTCATTGACAAGGGAGCAAATGTCAATGTGAGAAATAATTATGGCCGTACTGCGTTAACAGAGGCTTCTGGGATGGGACATGCTGAAATAGTAGAACTGCTCAAACAAGCTGGAGCAAGAGAATAATATCTTTTTATGACTCTTTCGCTTTTTTCTTGAGTTCACTCAACTTATTCAGGGCTTCGAGCGGGGTGAGTTCTTCAACTTTCAAATCTTTAATCTCCTCAATAATCGGATGTATTGCTGTTTGATGCGAGAAGAATGTAAGCTGGTCTACTTTGATTTTTAGTTTTCTTGCTGAACCTTTCTTTGAAGATATAAATTTCTCTCTTTCCAAACTCTTCAAGATATCGTTTGCTCTCACAATTACTTCATCGGGCAGTCCTGCCAAAGCAGCTACGTGTATTCCGTAGCTTTTGTCCTGCGCACCGGGGAGTATTTTTCTGATGAATGTTATTTTGCCGCCCGATTCTTTGACGCCGATATTGTAGTTTTGGGCTCTCTTTAGGAAATCAACAAGTCCCGTGAGTTCGTGATAATGTGTGGCAAATAATGTTTTGCAGGATATGTTGTTATGGATGTATTCTGCAACAGCCCACGCTATCGAAACGCCGTCATAGGTGGATGTGCCTCTTCCGATTTCGTCCAGTATTATTAAGCTCTTGGACGTAGCATTGCGGAGTATCTGCGCTGTCTCGTTCATTTCAACCATGAATGTTGACCTGCCTCTTGTTAAGTCATCGGTTGCGCCGATTCTTGTGAATAATCTATCTACAACGGAGATTGATGCTTCTTTTGCTGGGATGAAACTTCCCATCTGCGCCATTAAAACGATTAAAGCAATCTGGCGTATGTATGTTGATTTTCCTGCCATATTTGGTCCTGTGATGATAACCAGCTCGTGGTCTTTGTTATCAAGCAGTGTGTCATTGGGGATGAACGGGTCGTTGGGCATAACTTTTTCTAGCACAGGGTGTCGGCCTTCTTTTATATTGATTTTCCCTGTTTCGGTTATGTCGGGATAGCAGTAATCGTTTTTTAATGCAACATCTCCCAGCGAAGAAAGGACATCTAAACTGGCTATGACGGAAGCAGTGTTTTTTATTCTTCCCAGCTCTTTCAAGATTAGGAGCCTGACTTGCAGGAAAATTTCATACTCCATCTCTCTCATTTTTTCTTCTGCGCCGATGATGAGGGATTCTTTGTCTTTGAGTTCTACGGTTATGAACCTTTCGCAGTTAACTAATGTTTGTTTGCGGATATAATCGGACGGCACCTGTGAAGAATTGGCTGTTGTTACTTCAATATAATATCCGAAAATTTTGTTAAAACCCACTTTAAGCGATTTGATTCCTGTTCGTTCTCTTTCTTTTGTCTGAAGTCCCGCAATCCAAGTTTTGCCTTCTCGGGAAGCTTTCTTTAGCTTATCAAGTTCTTCATTGTATCCTTCTTTTATAACATCACCTTCCGTCAAAATATATGGCGGGTCATCAACGATTGCTTTTTCGATAAGCTCACGCACTTCTTTCACTTCGTCAAGATTGGCAGCCAGTTCTTTCATTAAAGATGGTAACGTCTTGCATTCTTTAAGTATTTGTTTGATTTGCGGGATTTTATTGAGTGATTGTTTTAGTGCGATGAGGTCCTTGCCTTTTGCCACGTTAGTATCAAGTCGGCTGATGATACGTTCAAGGTCGTACACTTCCTTTAGATTCTGTCTCAATTCTTCCAGTAGGGGAGTATTTTTGGTGAAAGCTTCCACGCTTTCCAATCTCTTGTTTATGGATTTTACATCCAGTAAAGGATGAAGAAGCCATCGTTTAAGGAGGCGTCCCCCCATTGGTGTGAGTGTTGAATCAAGTATAGAGTAGAGAGTGCCTTTACGTTCTTCTCCGGTGAATGTTCTTAAAAGTTCGAGGTTGCGCTGTGTATCTTCATCCAGGAACATAAAGTCAGACGGCGAATAGAGTTCTATGTTTGTTATATGTCCCAGTTTGGTCTTCTCCATTTCTTTGACGTAATCAAGGAGAGCGCCTGCAGAACCTATGCCTAAATTAAGTCCGCGGAGACCAAGCCCGTCTAGAGAATAAACGTTGAAATGTTCTTTGAGTGTTTGCGTTGCAACATCGGGTGAAAAATTATAATCGGGGTAGGGTGTAAAAGTGCGTATTTTATGATTGATATTGCTGCGCCAGTCATTATCTTTTGCAACAGATTCAGGTAATAGACACTCAGAAGGAGCAAGCCGTGAAACTTCTATTATAAATTCGTCAAGGGGAACTTCAGAGACTTTGAATTCACCTGTAGAACAATCAAGAAAAGAAAAACCCACTTTATCTCTGCCGGGACAAAAAGAAAGAATATAATTATTGCCTTTGTCTTCCAATAAAGATGACTCAACTACTGTCCCCGGAGTAATGATACGCACTACTTCTCTTTTAACCAGGCCCTTGGCTTTGCTGGGGTCTTCCATTTGTTCGCATATAGCTACTTTATGTCCTGCCCGGATGAGTTTTGCCAGATATCCATCTACCGCATGGTAAGGGATGCCTGCCATCGGGACTTTTTTCTTATTGCCAGCTTCTCTTGCAGTGAGGACAATTTGCAGGACTTTGGAAGTGGTCTTAGCATCTTCAAAAAAGGTCTCATAGAAATCACCTAAGCGGAAGAAGAGTATTGCGTGCGGATATTTCTGTTTCAGCGCGAGATACTGCTGAATCATTGGGGTGAAGCTGTCGTCTTTCATTTTGCTTCTTTTCCCAGACTCTTTAATATCCCGTCCAAAACGCCGTTTATGAATGATTTGCTTTCATCAGCGGAATATTTTTTGCTTAATTCTATTGCCTCGTCAATGGACACAGCGTGTGGAATTTTTTCCTGGAAAAGCATCTCATAACAGGCAAGACGCAGGATACTTCTATCAACTACGGAGATTCTGGAGATATTCCAATGTTTAGAGAATTCAGTAATTTTGGAATCAATCAGTTTAAGGTTTTCTAAGGTGCCTTTTATCAACTCTTTTGCAAAAGCTTTACCTTCTTTATCAATCTTTGTGAAATCGGTAATATACTTAAAAGTTGCTTTCCAATCGTCACTCGCAGAATCCTTCTGATAAAGGACCTTCAATGCCAATTCTCTTGCTTTTCTTCTTGAGCTCATATAATTAAGTTAAATATCAAATATTAAAAATCAAAGACCATTTATTCCCAATGACAGAATTACTTTATCTGCCCAAACAGATTTACCATCTCGATAGCAGCTAATGCGGCATCTCTGCCTTTGTTGCCGGATTTTGTTCCCGCTCTTTCGATTGCCTGCTCGAGTGTATCGGGAGTGAGTATTCCGTAAATCACAGGTACACCTGTTGCAAGAGAAATCTGGGCTATGCCTTTTGTTACTTCTTTTGCTATGTGTTCCCAGTGTGATGTGTCTCCCTTTATTACTGCACCCAGGCATATAATCGCATCATGTCTCTTTTTCTGGGCGAGTTTGTTGGCAAGGTAGGCAATTTCAAAAGAACCCGGAACCCAGAATACTTCTATCTCATCTTCTTTTACGCCGTGTCTTGTCAATGTGTCTATCGCGCCGTCAAGTAGTTTGCTTGTGATGAATTCATTGAAACGTGAACACACCAAAGCAAATTTTTTACCTTTGGATATCAAGTCAGCTTTATATGTCTTAACCATATTTACCTCCCTTTTTATATTCGCTATTTTACTATATTTTCTTTAACAAATGCCCCATTTTTTTCTTTTTTGTCTTTAGATAAGATATATTCTTTTTATTAGCGGGTGTCTCTATCGGGATTCTTTCGGTGACTTTTAATTTATATCCCTGCAACCCAATGATTTTTTTCGGGTTATTTGTTAAAAGCCGTATGGTAGAAAGCCCCAAATCTACCAGGACTTGTGCGCCCATACCGTAATCCCTTAAATCGGCTTTAAATCCCAAATCGTTATTTGCTTCAACGGTGTCTCTTCCTTTATCTTGTAATACATAAGCTTTCAATTTATTTACAAGTCCTATTCCTCTGCCTTCTTGTGGCAGGTATAGCAAGACGCCTCTACCTTCTTTGGATATCATCTTCAGTGACTGCCGTAGTTGTTGTCCGCAATCACATCTTAGCGATTCAAAAATATCTCCCGTCAGACACTGTGAGTGAACTCTTACGAGTACATCTTTTTTGTCTTTTATTTCTCCTTTTACTAGTGCCAGATAAATTTCATCGTTAATCATTGATTCATAAAGTACGAGTTTAAAATCTCCGTATGGTGTTGGTAAATCGGTTGTGAGTACCTTCTTTACGAGTTTTTCTGTCTTTCTTCTAAATGCAATTAAATCTTTTATTGTACATAAGGGTATATTAAATTGTTCAGAAAATTTCTTGAGCTGTGGAAGGCGTGCCATTGTACCATTGTCATTCATTATTTCACATATTACGCCGCCCGGAATAAGACCGGCAATGTGTGTTAAATCGACGGCAGCCTCAGTATGTCCCGCTCTTTTCAGTACTCCTCCATTTTTTGCTCTTAGAGGGAATATATGGCCTGGCTTAACTAAATCCCCGGGTTTTGTTTTTGGGTTGATTAGCGTTTTTGCTGTCATTGCCCTGTCGTGAGCAGAGATTCCTGTCGTGGTGTTATCTTTTGCATCAACTGAGACAGTAAATGCAGATTTGAACTTGTCCTGGTTTTCTTGAACCATTGGTTCTATTTTTAGTTCATCAAGTCTTTTTTCAGGCAGTGCCACACAAATAAGCCCTCTGCCGTGTTTTGTCATGAAATTGATTGCCTGGGGAGTAATCTTTTCGGCTGAAACAACTAAATCCCCCTCGTTTTCTCTGTCCTCATCATCTACAACAATGACAAAGTTGCCTTTCTTTATTTCATTGGCAGCGTCTTTTATGCTTGCAAATTTCATAGAAATCCTTTTTCTTTCAGAAACTCTTGTGTAATAGGTTTTTTATTTTTTGATAAAGCTTTCTCTACATATCTTGCCAGTATATCCACTTCAAGATTCACAGTATCATTTATTTTTTTCATTCCTATAGTAGTAAAAGAAGTTGTATATGGGATTATAGTTACTTTGAAAGAAGATTTCTCTACCTCTTTTACGGTCAAACTTATTCCGTCGATAGCGATAGACCCGTTTTGGACAATGTATTTCATTAAAGGTAGGGGAGAATCTATTGTTAGGGTAAAAATTTCACCACTACTCTTTGCTGATATTTTCCCAACCCCATCAACATGGCCTGCTACTATATGCCCGCCCAATCTATCAGTGGGTTTTACAGCTCTTTCAAGATTTACTTTTCTGTTTTCTTTGAAACTTAAAAGTGTTGTTCTTTCAAGTGTTTCACTTACAGCTTGTACTTCGAAATTTTCTTTTTCAATCTTTGTTATAGAAAGACATACTCCGTCCACAGAAATGCTGTCGCCTTCCTTGCTGTCTTTACATATTTTAGGCGCATTAACAGTAAGTGCCAGGAAGTTACCGCTCTTTTCGATTTTAGATATTTTGCCTACTTCTTCAATTATTCCGGTGAACATATTTTCTAAAGGTATCCTTCCATTACTATATCTTCGCCAAGTTTTCTTGTAGAGAAATTACGGATTGATATAGCATCGGCTATTTTTTCTACTCCTTTACCTTCTACGGGAGAAATCGCATCTTTACCGCCAATTATTATTGGAGATATGAATGCTATCAGTTTATCCGCAAGCCTATTCTCTATAAATGAAGCTATTATTGTTCCGCCGCCTTCAACCAATATAGAAGTGATTTCTTTCTTAACCAATTCTACCATAAGATTCTTTAAGTTGACTTTACCTCCTTCAGACGATGTAACAATAACTTCTGCTCCTCTTTTTTTCAGACCTTCCATTTTCTCTTTGCTCATTTTATCTGTAGTGGCAATTATAACCTGCCCACCTTCTATTTTAAGCAAGTTGTAGTCCAAAGGTATTTCCCCCTTGCTGTCAATAACTATTCTCTTAGGTTCTTTGGCTCCCAAACCGCGTGTTGTAAGCTCAGGATTATCTTTTAGAAGAGTATTTATTCCGATTAATATTGCATCGAATTTGCCTCTTAATCTGTGAGTAAAGTCCCTTGAAACTTGATGTGAAATCCATTTTGAATCACCTGTATGAGTTGCTATTTTACCATCCACGCTCATAGCCCATTTCAGAATCACGAACGGCATTTTTTTAGTTATGTATTTGATATATGTTTCATTGATTTTTCTGGCGTCCGGTTCAAGAATACCTACTTCTATGTCTATTCCTGTAGATTCAAGTTTCTTTATTCCTTTGCCTTTAACAAGCGGATTCGGATCTTGCATAGCGATGACAACTCTTTTTATACCTGCTTTTATAACTTCTGGTGCGCAGGGCGGTGTTCTTCCGTAATGATTGCACGGTTCCAAATTAATATATAGAGTGGAGCCATTTGTTTTTGTTCCCGCAGATTTGATGGCAATAATTTCGGCATGTGAAGAGCCAGCTTTCTTGTGATAACCTCTACCAATAACTTTATTGCCCTTTACCAAGACAGCGCCTACTAAAGGATTGGGAGAGGTGAGCCCTTCTGCTTTTACCGCAAGAGCCAATGCCTCTTTCATGAATTTTATATCTGTT
>CAIJMQ010000055.1 GCA_903821905.1 uncultured bacterium | reverse complement strand
CCACATCCTACCTGTGAGAGAAAGTACTCCCCATGAATAAACAATATCTGCCAGTTCAATACTCGAGAGAAATGCCTTATCTAAAATAGAGCCTCCCAATACAGTCCAGTGTAACGGATTCCCTGCTATCTCTTTTAATTTTTTAGTAGTTTTTACTGAATAAGTATCAAGATCAAAACTCACAACCTTCTTTGCTCCTGCTACTGACGCTGCTAAGGAAGAAAGTCCACTACCACAGCCAACGTCCAGGAAATATTTACCTGATAGATCAGTTAGTTCCAAAAATTCTAAAATATGTTTCTTAGATATCTCCATTCTTTCTTGACTAAAATTTCTCCTGATAAATTCTTCCCAGTTTTTACCAAAAGAAAAAGTAATTTCTTCTTTTTCCATATCGTCTAGTAATTCCCCTTTATCTTTTTACTTCTTTACTGCCCATATTTCCATTATATTCCCACTATGGCAACATTTTTCCAAGGAATATATGACTTTTTTTGATAATTCTTTTGCCAAATTTTTACTATTAGGCCCTCCAGTACTCCAAGTCTTAAACTCCACAATTCTAAATCCTGCTTTTTGAATAATCTGCTTCAAAGTGATAGCAGAAAAGAAAAATAAATGAGGAGAAGGAATTTCATAAAAGATGGGATGTCCTGTCAATAACCTTATTTTATAGCGAAGATAATAAAATTCGTTAGGAACTTCAATAATTAGAATCCCCTCTTTTTTAAGAACCCTGCTCAATTCTCTTAATGTTACTGAAGGATTTCTTAAATGTTCTAACACATGACTCATATGGACTACATCAAAGAAATTGGATTGAAATTTTGCATCTTCTAATTCCCCAATAAATATTCTTAAATTGAGCTCATCTTTTATATGCTTTCCAACCCAAGGGGAAATGTCTACACCATAGGTATCCCATCCTCTATTGTGGGCATAATTTAAAAAATGTCCTGTCCCACATCCAACCTCTAAAATTCTACGGGACGGTAATTTACTTTTTTCTAGCTGTATAAGTCTTTTTTTAACATAATCTGCTAATGAATAATTGTCTACTGTCACGCCATACTGTGAGAAATAATTAGACGTTTTGTAGATATCTCTGATTTCTTCTTCGGGGGGTCTTGGATTTAAATATATGAGATCACAATTTTTGCACTTTACTAAAGTCAATGGTGGTTTCAATGAAACTATCTTTGTTTCCCTTTCTAAAGGGATATAGTCATTGGAATCACACAGGTTACATCTAACGTATTCCATATCTTAGTTTTTTAAAAACTGTCTGCTAGAACATTCTATTGTCTTCAGTTATACACTTGCTAAAGAAAATTATTACATAAAAGACCAATGAAAACATAAGGATTACTGCTACTCTATCAATTAATTAACTTTTCGTATAGTTTTTCAGTAGCTTTTACCATTTTCTCCAAAGAGAAATTTTTGCTTACAAATTCTTTGCCTTTAAAACCAAATCTTTCTTTCATCTCTGTATCTTTAATAAGTGATTTTATACATTTGGCAAGGTTTCTCCAATCTTTAGGTGAAACCAAGAAGCCGGTTTCTCCATCTTTAATTATTTCTTCAGTCCCTCCTACCCGCGTTGACACTACGGGTTTACCTAAAGCGTAAGCTTCAAGAACTACATTTGGCATACCTTCCCAAAGAGACGGCAGTACAAAAACATCCATTACATTCATTATATCTATTGCATCTTCCCTGAATCCTAAAAATTTAACTGAAGGTACAATGTTTAATTCTAAAGCTGATTTCTTTAATTCTTTTTCTTGAGGTCCATCTCCTACAACCAAAAGACAAGCATTAGGAAAATCTTCCAAAACTAATTGGAAGGCCTTTAATAGATAAACTACTCCCTTAGCTACAGTTAAATGGCCAACAGTGCCAATTATAGGATTAAATTGATTTATTGATAGCTCTTTCTTCTTATCCTCTATATTTTTAGCAATACTTATATCCTTAAAGTCTATTCCATTATATATGGTGATTAGTTTATGAGCAGGAACTTTTGCATATTTTCTAACAAATCCCTCAACATCTTTAGATACACACACCTCCTTGTCCACCATCCAGCAAGTAAGCATATCAAGATAAACGTGATGCCATTTTTGTTTCTCCATAGTCCTGACAGAAGAGATTATAATTGGGACACCTGCAATACGGCCCGCTATTCTTCCTAAAAAATTGGCATGAAAAAGATATGTGTGGAGAATATGCGGTTTTTGGCGATTAAGAAGTTTTATTAGTTTAAAGAAAACCGTAATATCAAATTTATTCTTTGCACCAAGACAGACAACTTCTATCCCCTTATTCCTTAATTTATCTGCTATTTTACCTTCACAGCTCAATGAATAAACTATGGGAGAGAATTTCTTTGTATCAAGATGGGTGACTAGTTGATAAAGCGAGTTTTCGGCTCCGCCAACATCAAGGTCAGTGATGAGATAAACTATACGACATCTTTTTATCATACACAGGTTATACTCTGTGGACAGCTGATGCTAAACCTTTGACTATCTCACCTACTTTATTTACTAAATCCTTCCCTTCAAGATTATCCTGTATGATTTTTACTATTGCACTTCCAATAATCACACCGTCGGCAAATGAAGCCACCCATTCTGCGGTTTTAGAATTTGACACACCAAAACCTACCGCTACTGGCTTATCTGTTATCTTCTTAATATCCTCAACTCTTTTCTTTAAAGACTGTGCCAATGAATTTCTCACCCCAGTTACTCCAGCAACAGACACACAATATATAAATCCAGTAGAAGCTTCTGCTACTTTATGCAACCTCTGAGTTGATGACGTAGGCGCTGCCAAGAAAATTGTATCCAGTCCTTTCTTAACAGAAAACATTTTTATTTCTTTTGCTTCTTCCGGCGGAAGGTCAGCCACTATAACTCCGTCAACACCCGATTGGGTAGCATCCTCAACAAATTTTCCCACTCCGTAATGAAAAATGGGATTATAGTAGGATAAAAAAACAATCGGGATATCGGTCTTTTTTCTTAGGTCTTTTACTAAATGGAAAATCTTGTTTAAATTTACTCCTTTTTCAATCGCACGCCCAGAAGAAGCCTGGATTATGGGCCCATCTGCTATTGGGTCAGAGAAAGGAATACCCAATTCAACAATATCTGCTCCTTGTTTTTCCAATTCTAAAACGAGCTTATAAGTATATTCCAGGGAAGGATCTCCTGCGGTAATAAATGCAATGAATGCTTTTAAATTCTTCTTTCTCAACTCTTTCCATTTATTCTCTATTCTCGACATTATTTCTCCTTAATATAACTTCCCACAATATCAACATCCTTATCACCGCGTCCTGAAAGATTAACAACAACTACATCGTCTTTTTTGAAATTGGAAGAAAAATTATTAACCCAAGCTACAGCATGGGATGATTCTAAGGCTGGAAGTATACCTTCAAGACGTGAAAGCATAAAAAAAGCATTAAGTGCATCCTTATCCTTCACTGCATAATAAGATGCTCTACCCGTCTGTTTCAAATATGAATGTTCAGGCCCAACTCCTGAATAATCAAGCCCAGGAGCTATAGAATGTGTCGGAGCAATTTGTCCATCTTTATCTTGCAGAATATAAGTCCGCGCACCGTGAAGAACACCTTCACTACCTTTGCATAAGGAGGCTCCGTGTTTACCTGATGCAAGTCCAAGTCCCCCGGCTTCTACTCCTATCAACTTAACATTCCTTTCTTGGAAAAAGGGATAAAACATACCTATTGAGTTACTACCACCGCCGACACAGGCAACGACATAATCAGGCAACCGACCTTCCAGTTTACGGATTTGTCTTTTTGTTTCTTCTCCTATCACCGACTGAAAATCACGGACGATAACCGGATACGGAGAAGGACCAACTACCGAACCTAAAAGATAATAGGTTGTTTTTACATTTGTTACCCAATCTCTAAGAGCTTCATTAATGGCATCTTTTAAAGTCTTGCTCCCTGTTTTTACGGGAACAACTTTTGCCCCCAAGAGTTTCATTTTAAATACATTCAACTTCTGTCTTTTTATATCATCTTCCCCCATATAAACATCACACGGCAATCCAAAAAGTGCAGCTACAGTCGCAGTTGCTACGCCGTGTTGACCGGCACCAGTCTCAGCTATAAGTCTTTTCTTTCCCATCCGTCTGGCTAAAAGAGCTTGACCTATCGTATTGTTGATTTTATGAGCACCGGTATGAAGTAAATCTTCTCTTTTGATATATACTTTTACTCCCACTTTTTTGCTGAACCTTTCCGCATAATATAGCGGAGTGGGTCTTCCTGCATATTGCTTTAGATAGTAATCCAGTTCCTCATTGAATTTTTTGTCCTTTGTTGCTTCATCATAAGCACAAGACAACTCTTCAAGAGCACTCATGAGTGTCTCGGGAACAAATTTGCCGCCAAATTTTCCCCAGTGACCTTTTATATCAGGCAAAATGTTTTTCATGTTTGTAATTTTATCTTAAATTAGATTGCATCGCAAAACTCTTAATCTACATTATTTATCTTTATTGTTTTATAAAACCTATTAATATCCGATTTCTTAATGAAATCAGTTCCTTTAGTCATTGAATTTGCTATACCACAACTAACACCAACTTTAAGTGAATCTTTCATATTCCTCCCCTGATTAAAAGCGAAAAGAATTCCTCCTAAAAATGAATCACCGGACCCCACCGTATAAAGAGATTTTATTTTAGGATGGATTGCTTCATATATTTCTCCTTTATAGGAAGCAACAATTCCTTTTTTGCCCATAGAGATAATTGGAAAACGGATGCCCTCTCTCAAGAAAAATTTAATTATTTGTGAAGCTTTCTTGAGAGAATTTATCTTTTCTCCCACAAGAAACTCTGTTTCTTCTGCATTTGGCTTCACAATAAAAGGCTTCTCTTCAAATCCATATCGTAAGGGTTCACCGCTTGTATCAAGAACTGTAATAATTCCCTCTTTTTCTTTCTTAACAATCCTTATAAGTCGAGCATATATATCAGGAGCAATTCCTCTCGGAACACTTCCCGAAAACACGACAATCTCCACTTTTCTTACAAGCCTCTTTAACTTTTTAATTAATACTTCTACCTCTTTGTTAGTAATAGATGGACCCGGCTGAACAATGTGAATTTCTTTTTTACTGTGTATATCCAGAATTGTGAGGTTGGTTCTTGTTTTATCTTTTATCGGGACAAAATCGTTTTGTATTTTTTCTTTATACAACTGACTTTTTATCCATTCACCTTCAGACCCACCAAGAAAACCTGTCGCTAAAGTCTCTCCTCCCCAGATTTTGATTATCCTGGATACATTTATACCTTTCCCACCTGCAAAATCAGTTGAACTTTTAGCTCTAACAACTTCATTAAAAGAAAATTTCTCTACAATAATAGTTTTATCTATGCATGGATTAAGTGTAACAGTAAGAATCAAGTTTTTCTCCTTTTGTTATCAAAACTATTATATAAAAAGTCATACTATATTGACATATTAAAAGCATGTTGCTATTTTAACTACAGATAAACATGGCAAAAGTAAGAGCAAACCTAATTATTTCAGGTAAAGTACAGGGAGTGTTTTTCCGTTCCACTATGGAACAGGTAGCTTCTGAGTTTGGCATTACAGGATGGGCTAAAAACAGAACTGATGGTAAAGTGGAAGCCGTGTTAGAAGGGAATAAAGAAAACGTTGATAAGGTCATAGAATGGTCGCATCACGGCCCTCCAGGTGCAGTAGTAAAGAATGTAGAAGTTAATTGGGAAGAATACACAGGTGAATTTAAAACTTTCTCTATACAATACTTTTAGCGATGGAATCTATCAGTGAATTGAATGATTCAATAAACTTTTGCACCCCTACAGTTTGAAGTTTATCGCATACTTCATCAACAGATATCCCTTCTTTCTTTAAACTTTCAATAGCTCTTTTTGCACCTTCTAAGTTTTCTTCCACAGTAGTTCTCACCTTCTCAGATTGAAGAAAAGCCTCAACGGTTTCTCCTGGCATAGTATTTACTGTATCAGGACCAATCAATTCTTCAACATACTTAATCTTTGAATAAGCGGGGTCTTTAGAAGAAGTTGAAGCCCAGAGAACTCTTTGCATATTAGCGCCTTTGTCTTGTAACTTCTTAAACTTTTCAGAATAAAATATCTCTTTGAATTTTTTATAAATTATCTTAGAATTAGCAACAGCTGCAAGTCCCCGTAAGGATTTGTTTCCCTTAGCATCTAAAGTCTTATCAATATCAGTATCCACTCTTGATACAAATACGCTGGCGACAGAATGAATACCTGATAAATCTTTTCCTTCAGAAGCGCGTTTCTGGAGCCCTTCTATATATGCATTAGCTGTCTTTTCGTATTGGGATATGGAAAATATCAATGTTGCATTTACGTTTATACCCAAAGCAATGACTTCTTTTATTGCAGGCACTCCTTCTTTAGTGGCAGGAATCTTTATCATTACATTGGGACGGTTCAGAGTCGCAAATGTTCTCTTTGCTTCTTCTATTGTCTTTTGGGTATCGTAGGCATAATGCGGAGAAACCTCTATGCTGACATATCCATCCGCTTTATTGCTTGATTTATAAACACCTTCAAAACATTTCGCCGCATCTAAAATATCCTTGAAAACCAATTTCTCGTATGCTTGAAATGTGCCAATCTTTTGCGCCTTAAGTTCCTCAAGCTGCTTTTTATATAAAGGAGAAGTTAATGCTTTCTGAAATATAGTCGGATTAGAAGTTAACCCCAAAATACCCTTATCTATAAGTCCCTTCAGCCCACCCGAAACAAGAAGTTCCCTTGTGATATTGTCATACCACGGAGATTGTCCTGCTTTTTTTAACTCATGCAACATCGTCATATTACCCCCTATTTTTATCTCGTTATTATACAGAATTTGACCTGAAGGTAAAAATAGATAAAAATACGCAGATAATAGATAAACGGAGGGAAATATAATGGCTTTCAATTTTAATCTACCAAAAGTAAATCTGGTTTTCGGGCAAAGCGTATTGGGAAACATAGCAGAAGAGATTAAGAAACTCGGGAACAATGCCTTATTAGTGACCGGCAGAAACAGTATGGAACAGTTGGGCTTCTTAAAAAAAATAACGGAACATCTGCAGAATTCGGCAGTAAAAGTAACCGTCTTTAATAAAAGCACACCCAATCCAACAACTGAATTAGTAGATGAAGGCGCAAAAATTGCTTTAGAAAAGAAAAGTAACGTAATTATCGGCCTCGGCGGTGGTTCAAGTATGGATGCGGCAAAAGCTATAGCCATAGTCGCAGGTCATAGCCAGGAACAATTTCATCCAATATGGGAATTCTCACAATCCAATGACTCTCCACAGCCGATAACTTCCAAAACACTTCCCATAGTGGCAATAACTTCCAGTTCGGGAACAGGCTCTCACGTAACAAGATTTTCCGTAATAACTAATCTTGAGCTAAAACAAAAGGTTGGGATATATTCCGAACATATCTTCCCAAAACTTTCCGTAGTGGATTTGGAAATTCTAACTAATATGCCTCCCGCTCTTACTGCTGAATGCGGTGTTGATGTGTTGACACATTGTCTTGAAGGACTGGTTTCCAAACAAAACAATCCCATTACAGAAGATATGGCTTTAAAAGGTATTGAACTTGTATTCAGTCATTTAACAGAAGCTTACCGAGACGGAGATAGTTTAAGAAGCCGAGAAGGTATGGCTTTAGCTGATACTTATGCCGGGCTTGTAATAACCACTTCACGAGTTATATTACCTCACGCAATGTCTCATCCGATTAGCGCCTATTATCCCAACATCTCACACGGTGCTGCCCTCGCCGCCCTAACCCCACCTATCATGCAATTCAATATTGATAATGGCAATAACACTGTTTGGCAGAAATATTGTCTTGCAGCAAGCGCAATGGGTAAAAGAGCTTTTGGAGCAAATAAACAAGAAGCATCAAAATCAATAGAAGCTGTAAAAGAATTGTTTGCAAAGATAGGAATGAATAAAGGGCTTAAAGAATTAGGCGTTGATGCAGGAAGAATAAACGAGATGGTGCAAAGTGCAATGAAGACCGGGCAAGGTCCCATAGAATCTAATCCTGTAGAAGTCAGAGAACACGATATTGCAAGAATATATAAGTTGGCGTTATGAAAAAAGACCAAAGACTATGGACTTAGAATAAGATGAATAATCTGCTTCTTATAACTGGTGCAGGTGCTTCCCATGATATTATTAATATAGAGAGGGTTCCAACTAGTAACAGGACTTATCAGCCACCACTCACAAAAGATTTATTTTTATTTGACACGGGCATTCTTAGACCATATTCAGCTCTTTGTCAAGGAAATCATCCAATAGCTTCCCAAGTTGGACATGATTTTTATAATCGTTTTGGAGTCGGTGGCGAAGCATCTAACTTGGAAGGATTTCTCAGGGAAATTAAAAACAGTAAAAGTTCAGCAAAACGAAAGCAGTTTTGGGCTGTTCCTTTATATCTTTTCGAATTATTCCAAGAAATAGGTCGTCACTATACTCCTACTAATACTCCTGGCTTACCTTCAAATTATAAATCGCTAATAGATGAAATAAGTGAAAGTGATTATGACCAGGTAATATGGCTAAATTTAAATTATGATCTATTAGCGGATTTTGCTATCAAAAGTACAGCGTCCTCTAATCTGTTAAAAAATTTTAATAATTATATGGACTTGGTAATACCAGGCAAAAAGTCAATCAAACTTAAATATACTAAACCACATGGTTCTATAGATTGGTGTAAGCCAATAAAGGATCCACAGGCAAACTCAAGAGTTATAAACTTAGAAGAAATAAAATTAGGAACGGTACCAGATGATTTTGAAAATTTGATCTCAGGAGAAGTTGTCAAAGCAGACGTTATTCCAGATGGAACAGTAGCAGGTCGTTTGCGTAATTGGTATCCTGCTATCACGGCTCCAATAGGAGAATATAATTTCGTATATCAAGCACATATTGACGAAATAATTCCTCATTTAAAAGAGACAGATACCGTATTGTGTATTGGTTTTAGTGCTTTAGATAATGATATCTTGAATTTGATTAATGAAAATATGCCTAGAATTAAGAAAATGAGAATAGTTAATGGTCCAGGATCAAGTTCTGGGGAAACATATGATCGAATACAAGCTCACTGCAATAGAATGCAGATAGCCAGAAAAGAGAATTCATTATTCAATGGTACTTTTAGCCAATTTATGAAGGATAAGGTAAATCAATGGTTGAGTGAAAAAATAGAAACGTCCTGAAGTTGTTTCGAATCTTTAGTCTAAAGATAATATCTTCTCCCTAATTCTTTTAATCATCCAAGGAGGAGTTGAAGCGCCTGCGGTTATTCCTACCTTCTTACAATTTTTAAACCATTTCTTCTTTAGTTCCGTCTCGTCTTCAATCTGAAAGGCAAGTTTTTTATTCCGAAGACACAATTCCAGCAACCTGCAGGTATTTGCGCTGTTATGTCCGCCTATTACTATCATGACGTCAACATTCTTCAGAAGTTTAAGTGTGGAAGATTGTCTTTTTCTGGTGGCGTCACAGATTGTATTTACTATTTTCAAACTTTTTGAGCGGTTTGATACTTTTAAAGCAACTTCCTGAAATATGGTCTCGCTCATTGTGGTTTGAGCTATTATCCCGCAGTAGCCGAAAGATTTATTTGGAACTTCAGATGCATCCTTAACTACAATAACGTTGCTCTTTAAAAACGGCAATATACCCCGGATTTCAGGGTGTTTTTTATCTCCGACTATTATTAATTGGTCGCACCCTTTACTTAGTTTCACTGCTTCTTCTCGGGCATTTTTTACAAACGGACAAGTTGCATCAATAATAATTTTTGGTTTAATTTTCTTCAGCACCAAAGGAGAAATTCCGTGCGAGGGAATAATGACTCTCTCGTTATCCAGCCCTTCAAAATCATTTACAGCTATAACTCCTTTCTTTCGCATCTGTTGGACCATCGGCGGGTTATGTATAAGAGCGCCAAGTGTATAGACCTTGCCGCGTTTAGACGCATCTAACGCTATTTTCACAGCTCTCTTTACACCGAAACAAAACCCAGCATTCTCAGCAACAATTACTTTCATTGTATTTAATTGTAGGGAAAGTGAATCACTTGGTCAACCCCGTTAGAGAAAAATTGTCTAACAAGGTAAACTTGTAAAGTAGAAGACGGTGAATTAAAATGTTCTACGAGGATTAAGATGATAAATTTAGAAAAAATAGCAGAAAGCGTGATTAGCGGCAAAGCCGAGGATGTTAAAAACATGGTTCAGCAGGCAATAGACGAAAAAATATCCCCTAAGAAAATATTAGATGAAGGGCTTATTGCCGGCATGGATATCGTCGGGAAAAAATTCAAAAATAATGAATTTTATGTTCCTGAAGTGCTTATTGCAGCAAGAGCTATGCATAGGGGTTTGGATGTATTAAAACCTATTTTAGTTAAAACAGGCGTAAAACCAATAGCTAAAATTGCTATCGGCACTGTGAAAGGTGACCTACACGATATTGGAAAAAATCTTGTATCAATGATGTTTCAAGGAGCCGGTTTTGAAATTAATGACTTAGGGATAGACGTTTCGTCAGCAAGATTCATAGAAGCGGTAAAACAAGGCGCGCAAGTGATAGGGCTAAGCGCTCTTCTTACTACGACGATGCCGTCAATGAAAGAAATAATTGATTCTCTAAACAAAGAAGGCATAAGAAATAAAGTGAAAGTTATAATTGGAGGAGCACCTCTTACTCAAGAATATGCCGATGAAATAGGAGCCGACGGCTACGCACCCGATGCCGCATCTGCCGTAGATAAGGTAAAAGAATTGCTGCAGTTATAAGTTGATTTATCCCTTGTGTAAACCGCTTGAAAATCTCTTGCGAAATTTTCTTCGCACACTTCGGGATGGTTTTTTCGTCAGAGGGAAAAAATCAGTGTCCCCAGGAGGAGTTGAACCTCCAACCTATGGATCCGAAGTCCATCGCTCTATCCAATTGAGCTATGGGGACAGGTTTCTCTTGCAACTGTCTTATATCATAATCCCAAACACGTCTAAAATCCAATATAAAGTTTAGATTTTCAGAGAATATTTGCAATATAAAAATTTTCGGGTTATCATAACAATTATGAGCGCTGAGATTGAAAAATTATATAAACGTTATCCAAATCTTATCTCCTGCAAAAAGGATATAGGTTCGGCTATAGAGATAATAAAAGCGTGTTATAAGAAAGGCAATAAAATAATCACTTGCGGCAACGGCGGAAGTGCGGCTGATGCAGAACATATTGTTGGTGAATTACTTAAAGGTTTTTGTAAAAAGAGAAAAATATCCTCTGAATTTAGGAAAAAGGTAGGCACAATTTATCCGAGAGAAGCCAAGGAAATCTGCGATAATCTTCAAGGTTCTCTGCCTGCAATCTCACTAACTTCTCATATATCTTTTACAACAGCATTTAATAATGATAAGAATCCGAACTTCACCTTTGCTCAACAACTACTGGGGCTGGGGAAACAAAGAGATGTACTAATAGCACTCTCTGCTTCCGGTAAAGCCAAAAATGTTGTCAATGCTTGCAAATTAGCCAAAGTGCTTGGAATAAAAACAATCGCTTTGACGGGAAAAAGTGGAGGAGAACTTAAGAAAATTTGCGATGTGACGATATGTGCACCTGAAGAAGAGACTCGTTTAATTCAGGAATATCACGTTCCTATATATCATGCGATATGCTATGCGGTGGAAGATATGTTTTTTGAAGAGTAAGAGGCTTTATTTAAAGCTTAATCTGCATTTCTTCGTAAACAGCAAAACATTTTAAATTACTTTTGTTGTGCTTAGTTATCTGCTCGCAATCCCGGACAATTTTATCTAAATCTTTATCTGTTCTGTCTTGATTATGATGGAACAGCCCGAATTTTTTCACCTTAGCTCCCAAAGCTAATTTTAGAGCATCTTTATAAATAGTGTGCCCCCATCCTTTTTTTGTCTTATAGTCTTCTTCCGTATATTCCGAGTCATGCACAAGAATGTCGGCTCCGGACGAAAAATCCAGATAATCTTTATAATTAAGACCGCTGGGATGTTTAAAGGTTAATTCGTTATCAGTAAGAAAAATAAAACATTTATTATCTTCTATTAGCTTATAACCTAACCCGCCATTAGGATGGTTTAATGATATCGGGACAATAGCAACAGAATCAATATGGAACTTTTCTTTTAATGCTTCGTGGTATGAGATTTCCGCTTTGATATCGTCAAAATTTACAGGAAAGTAAGGAGGAGTCATTGATATTTTGATTAGTTCTTTTATAGATTTCTGCGCAAACGGATAACCATACATTCTTATATGTGTTCCTTTAGTATATATGGGTTGGAAAAACGGAAATCCTAAAAGATGGTCCCAATGCGCATGAGTAAATATAATACTATAGTTGTTCTTCCCTTCTTGTAATAGTTTCTTGCCTAATTTTCTAATACCACTGCCTGCATCAATTATAATTACTTCATCATTCTTAGTCCTTACTTCTATGCAAGTAGTAGCTCCTCCATACTTGACATATTCCTTGCCTGAAACTGGTATTGAGCCCCTTGCTCCCCAACATTTAATAATCATTTCAAATCCTTTTTTATGGTTAAATTAATAAAATGCCGTAAATAATAACATTACTGCACTTCTATCTGCAAGTAGAATAGAAAACTACTTTTTAGGAGGGAAATAATTATTTATAGCAGATTGTATGTAATCATAGTAAGCTATTACTAACTCAACTATTAGAGAAGTATATTTACTTGCCTGCATTCCTATAATGGCGTGATCTTGAGGTTGGGAAGTAGCCACTACAAGTATATCTTCTCTTTTCTCCACAGGGATTATCACTAATTTTCTTACCACGTCTTCAGGAAGAATAGTAGCTATGTCTTTTCTTATATTTATGCTGGATAGATCCACCCATGGCAGATGGAACTGGCTCGCTAAAGCAACACAGATATCAGTAGGAGTAACATACTTAAGGTCTACGAGAACCTGCCCTAACTTTTTATTCTTTTGTTTCTTTTGTGCATCGATAGCAACTTCCAATTGCTTAGAAGTTATATACCCAGCTTCGCAAATAATTTCTCCAAGAGGTCTAAATTTTATTTCTTCTAATGGTTTTCTTTCTAATTCCTTACCTTTATCTTTAGTTATAGTAAATCCTTTTGGCAAAGAAATATCAATTTCTTCTTTCTCTTCGGTCTTCTTTTCTTTTTCATGTCTCTGCTGCCTAAAAGATTCTTCCACCTCTTCGACAGTAATCTTGTTTTGGTCTATCAACTTCTTCCCTAACAGTCTTTTACAGTCAACATCTTTTACGGCTTCAGCATTAATATAAATACGTTCGTTCTTATCCGCAGGATTTAGGGACACTACAAAGAAACCTTTATCTTTAGGATGGTATTTGTTAGTAGAACCGTCAATTATCTGTCCGTCTTTGAGTTCTACTACCAATTTGTACGGCAATACACCTGCGTAGACAGATTGGTCTATTGTTTCTTTATGGAGAAAGGAGGGATCTTTCCCGGGTTTTTTAAGAAAGAAAATCTGTTTAACCGAATCTACCTTGATCGGCTGATTTTCGGTTTCACCTTTGTCGTTTTTAACTTGCAAATAAAACACGGGGAAGTCCATATTAAAACTGAACAAGTCCCCTGTTTTTTCTTCTCCGTCTAAAAATTTAATTATAACTTGGTGCATCTTTGCTTAGATTATGTAAATGTTATGGTCTAAGCTTGTCACCAGTTGTCGCGTCATTATAACACATCAAAATTCTAAAAGGGAATATTGTTACAAAAATTTCTTTACAGGTCTTTTATTAAGAATAACCTTGACGTAATATCTTATTATATCCATAGTTAAATTTAAGAATTTCTCCACTTTTTGAAAAATTCCATCAAGTTCTGTTATTTTTTATGGTATAATAGTTTTGGAATTTTAGCCACGACGCTGTGGAGGCGCCGTGGTTTTTTTATTTTTACAAAGTGCACAAAAATTAGGCAAATTAGCAAAAACCGTAAATTTAACAAGGAGGATTAGTAATATGTCTAACAAAATTGAAGCCTTCATGGAAAAAGTCAAAGCTAAAAATACAGGGGAGACCGAATTCCATCAGGCAGTACAGGAAGTAGTTGAATCGGTAATGCCTTATTTGGAGAAAAATCCGAAATATCTAAAGGCAAAAATTTTAGAGAGAATTACTGAACCGGAACGAACTATCATTTTCCGTGTTCCCTGGCTTGACGATAAAGGCGAAATTCAGGTTAACAGAGGATATCGTATTGAAATGAATAGCGCCATAGGTCCTTATAAAGGTGGTTTGCGTCTTCATCCAAGCGTGAATCTGGGAATTTTAAAATTCCTGGCTTTTGAACAGGTCTTTAAGAATAGCCTTACTACTCTTCCTATGGGTGGTGGCAAAGGTGGTTCTGATTTTGACCCTAAAGGAAAATCCGACAATGAAGTAATGAAATTCTGCCAGAGCTTTATGAGTGAACTCTTCCGTCATATCGGACCAGATACGGACGTCCCGGCTGGGGATATTGGCGTGGGAGGACGTGAAATAGGATATCTTTTCGGACAATACAAAAGACTACGCAATGAATTTACGGGAGTACTTACCGGCAAAGGTCTCAAGTGGGGCGGAAGTTTAATTAGACCTGAAGCCACCGGTTACGGAGCAGTTTATTTTGCCGAGGAAATGTTAAAAACACGGGGCGATTCTATAAAAGGCAAAGTATGCACGGTCTCCGGCTCCGGAAATGTTGCACAATATACAGTTGAAAAAGTTAATCAATTAGGCGGGAAATGTGTTACTCTTTCAGATTCAAATGGTACAATTTATGACCCTAAAGGCATAGACGATAAAAAATTGGCATTTGTTATGGAACTCAAAAATGTGAAACGCGGCCGTATTAAAGAATATGCTACAAAATACGGATGCAAGTATTTGGAAGGAAAACGTCCGTGGGGTATGAAATGTGATGCAGCTTTCCCGTCTGCAACCCAGAATGAGATAGACAAATCGGATGCAAAAGAATTAGTTAAAAATGGATGCATATGTGTTGCTGAAGGCGCCAACATGCCTACAACTCCAGAAGGAATTGAAGTATTTCAGAATGCTAAGATTCTCTACGGTCCAGGAAAAGCAGCTAATGCCGGAGGAGTTTCGGTATCAGGACTCGAAATGTCCCAGAACAGTGAAAGACTCTCATGGTCCAGAAAAGAAGTTGACGCTAAACTTCACGGAATTATGGTTAGCATACACCAGACTTGCGTGAAATACGGAACAGAAGGTAAATATATCAACTATGTAAAAGGTGCTAACATTGGTGGATTTGTAAAAGTCGCCGATGCGATGTTAGACCAAGGATTAGTGTAAAAAATACTGAAAAAGTACAAAGTTAGTACTATAAGACAAAGGCGTTCTATACCACTATGCTGGAATAGGACGCCTTTCTTATTTATTGGATGGAGATAAAAGATGGATTTCAGAATATTGCTGGAGAAAATAACGCCTGCGCTTAAGTATATTGCAAGAAAACATCTACTATATGGTTTTTACGACGAGAAAGACCTTTATCAAGAAATGTGCCTTTACTTGTGGCAGAATTACGCAAACGGACTACCTATAGGTATAAATGAAGCATATGTTATTAAAGCATGTGAATTTCACCTGCAGAATTTCTTAAGAAAAGGAAGACCCAAGGCACCTCTTTCAAGTCTTGATAAACTAATATCTCCCGGGAGTATAACATTGGGCGATATTCTTGAAGACAATAAAACAAACCTCGAATCAGACATAGATTATAAACTTACGGTCGATGAAATAAAAAGCATAGGACTAAGCGACAAAGAACAAATGGTATTCTCTTGTTTGCTTAAAGGATACACCGTTCGGGAAATAGCAAAAGAAATGGACTGTTCACATGTTATGGTCATAAAACATAAAAAAAACATAATAAAAAAATGGCGGGGAAAGGGTTACCAAAAATAATGTATTTTTACTTATATATGTTGAACACGCAGAAGTGAGATAAAGAACGACTTTAATGTTTTAGGTTGTTCAGACATAGGCGTCTTTTTAATTCTAAGAATGGAATAAAAAGACGTTTTTTATTTGTATAGTTTTGAAATATTAATTCAAAAAGATAAGGAGAAACCCATGATAAATTCAGGTGATGTAGCATGGATGTTAATGTCAACAGCACTGGTTATGCTGATGACTGCGCCGGGACTCGCTTTCTTCTATGGAGGACTTGTCCGGCGGAAGAATGTTTTGGCGACTATGATGCAGTCATTTTTTGTACTGTGCTTAATAAGCATTCAGTGGATACTCTGGGGTTATAGTTTATCGTTTGGACCCGATAAAGGTCATATCATAGGAAGCCTTGCCTGGATTGGGTTAAAAGGTGTCGGCATGGTTCCCAATCCCGATTATGCCGCTACTATACCACACCTGTTATTCATGGCATATCAGATGATGTTCGCTGTGATAACTCCCGGGCTCATTACGGGAGCATATGCAGAAAGAATGAAGTTTTCTGGTTATGTAATCTTCACATTATTATGGGCGACTCTTGTATATGACCCGATTTGCCATTGGGTATGGGGAGCTGGCGGTTGGCTTAGGAATATGGGCGCATTGGATTTCGCAGGAGGCACAGTTGTTCATGTTTCATCTGGAATATCTGCATTGGTATGTGCTTTATTCCTTGGTAAAAGAAGAGGATATGGCAGGGAACCCATGCCTCCGCATAACTTGCCCTTGGTCGTGCTCGGTGCATGTCTGCTTTGGTTCGGATGGTTTGGTTTCAATGCAGGCAGTGCACTTGCAGCAAATGGACTGGCAGTTTCGGCATTTATAGCAACCAATACGGCAGCTGCAACTGCTGCACTCACCTGGATGTTAATTGAATGGAAAATTACAGGGAAACCAACGTTACTTGGTGGAGCGACAGGCGCCGTTGCAGGTCTTGTTGCGATAACGCCCGCTTCGGGCTTCGTTTCGCCTATATCTTCTATATTCATAGGCATCATAGTGGGAATAGTATGTTATACGGCCGTTGCGGTAATAAAATTAAAACTCAGCTATGACGACAGTCTTGATGCCTTTGGTGTCCACGGTGTAGGTGGAACCGTCGGAGCTTTGGCTACAGGTATATTTGCCCAAAAAATAATTAACTCAGCCGGAAATAACGGTTTATTATTCGGAAACGCAGCACAGTTCGTAACGCAGATAATAGGAGTATTTGCCGTCATGATATATTCTATGGTCGTTACCTTTCTCTTATTAAAAATTATAGATGCTTTTATTGGATTAAGAGTATCAGATGAAGAAGAAGTTATAGGTCTGGATATTACACAACATGAAGAGAGCGCATATACACT
>CAIJMQ010000054.1 GCA_903821905.1 uncultured bacterium | reverse complement strand
TATATAAGTGCCCACATATTCACAAATATATGCTTGAGGAAAAACTCTTTTTATTTCTCTGCTCCAGAAATGTACTACGGATTTTGGACAAACAATCAGACTATGTACGTTAATCGTTTCCTTTTCATAAACTGCTCTAATAGTTACTGCTGTCTGGATCGTTTTACCAAGCCCCATGTCATCAGCAAGTATGCCATGCAAGTGATGCGTTGTAAGCCAACTTAACCAATGGATGCCAGCTCTCTGATACGGACGAAGAACAATCTCTTTAGAAATAAGATGAGATTCTATGTCATCGCTGAGCTTGAAATCAAGATTTGTCTGAAAATCAGATACCTCATCTATAAATTTCTGATATTCAGCTGTAACCTCTTTAATACCTCCTATTTTCTCTATAAAATCTTCAAGAGAAAAAAACTGAGCGACGGGAACTCGAAAGCCATCCGTAGTCTCTATAGCACCCAACTCCTGTAGGTATTTTTCCGTATTATTAATGGTGCCAGCATCGACTTGCACCCAGACGTTATCTTCTGGGTGCACATATTGATCTTTAGCCTTTTTAATCAACGCAGCAGGAAATTCATAATTACCGGATACATAAGTCACTTTGAAATCTAACCAACCTGGCTCATCCTTATTAATGGATATTTTAGTTCTTACCGGCTTATCCATTATTCGAATAGAGGCTGCTCTTTCGGTCAAGACGGCTCCTAGTTTACTTTTAAGAAGTACAAGGTCGCGTTTAAAGAATTCAGGTATATGGTCTAAGTCTATAAAGACTTTCTTAATATCAAGCCACTCTTTGGCCTCTTTTGAAATATCAGGAAGCGGATAGAATGTATTGCTAACCTTAGCAAAACCTCCATCTAAAGTAACAGCTGCTTTTTCTTTGGGAATTAACTCTGGGCTTCCTTCAATCCTAAACCCTGTTTCAATAGCAACGCCTTTCTTTGGATCATAATCAATCTGGGCGCTAGGTTTTAGTTTCTTATCAGAAATCTTTAGTTCATCCTTAGACTTATCAGACTCCGCTATATGATTTTTCTTCGAACGTAGATAACGTAAAACAGTCGGGCAAATTTCAAAAATCATTAATCCATCTTCTGTTACTGTAGGATTAACAGACTTCATAGATGAGAGTATCTCAAGACTATCTAGAGAGATAGAGTACCTTTTATTACCACTCCTAAAGATATAACCGTAATTCCAGGCTTCTTGAATATTCTTTATTCGTTCTTTTTGTCCATCTATGTTTATATACGTCGCTACCACACTTCTACCCTGTTCATCTAAATCAATATCAAAATCCATAAACAAAGGGACCGGTTGGTTGCTCTTAAAGATATTATTAAGCCATTCTAGCATTTTCTTGTCCGTATTCTGAAACCAGTGTTTTAAACCAACTAGGAACAACAACCCATTCAGGGAAAGCACCTTTAATATATTCACTCACCTGCTCAGATGCATCTTTATCATTTTTATATGCCTTAACAAAATGATAAGGTCTAGTTTTACTTAACCGTTCTTCGTTAGATACAGAGATACTCCTTAGTTCCACCAAAGAAACCAATTCTTTTGTTATCATCTCAAGTTCTTT
>CAIJMQ010000053.1 GCA_903821905.1 uncultured bacterium | reverse complement strand
GATTTTTTGTATAAATCTGTCTGCAAAACCAAGAAACCTTCTTCCTATTACATATCTTGTAGTAATACCAATCAAAATGATTACTAGTATGCTTAATGTGATTATGAATAAAGAAAACAAAGCTTTTGTAAACGGTGATATGGTTTTGGGTAATAGGATCAGAGAAAATGTAACAACTTTAGATGTAACAATCCATATAACCCAAAGAGTAATTATTACAGGTAGAACTACTAAAAATCCTGTTATAAAATTAGTTCTTATTTCTCTTGCCATCTTGTTCATTTTTCCTCCTAAAACTTCTCTCTTTTGAGTAAGGACAGTATTTTCTCCTGTTTATCCCACATCTTTTTTTTTGATTTGGATGTAGTATCGGTTTCCCCCAAAAGATGAAGAATGCCGTGAATTACTAATCGTGCGAGTTCGTTTTTTAACTCTTCTTTATATGTTATGGCCTGTTCTTTTGCCTTGTGCAGTGAAATTACAATATCTCCAATATAAGATGAACTCTTTTCTCCATAAGGAAAAGCGAGAACATCTGTTGGATAGTCTCCATTGCGATATTTCTTGTTAAGTTTTTTGATTTCCTGGTTATCTGTCAGCAAAACACTGAAAGATTTTTCTTTTTTATCAAGGAAAGACAAAGCTATCTCACAGGATTTCAATATTATATTTCTGTATTTTTCAGCTTCTTTCTTTTCTTTCCTGTTTAGTTGGATAATTAATTCCATTCTCTTTTTTAACTATTCAATCCCATGTTTAGTACTTATTTTTGAGGTGAAATTAAATTTAGCGCGCAAATATATTTTATTTGGTTTTACTATTCTTGTGGTTATCATAAGCCCTGATAATATCTTGGACTAACTTATGTCTGACAACGTCTTTTTCGGTGAAATAGACAAAATCAATACCTTTTATGCCTTTGAGTATATGTTGTACTTCTATAAGCCCTGAAGTAGTACTCTCGGGCAGGTCAACCTGGGTTATGTCACCCGTGACTATGACCTTAGAGCCAAACCCCAAACGGGTTAAGAACATTTTCATTTGCTCGGAGGTAGAATTTTGTGCTTCATCAAGAACGATAAAAGAATCGTTAAAAGTTCTGCCTCTCATATAGGCAAGAGGTGCTATTTCAATTATGTTTCTTTGTAAATATTGTTGAAGTTTGTCTGCTTCCAGCATTTCATAAAAAGCATCGTACAGAGGGCGAAGATAAGGATTTATTTTCTCATATAAGTCACCAGGGAGAAAACCTAATTTTTCCCCTGCTTCTACGGCGGGACGTACTAAGATTACTCGCCCCGACTTTTTTGTCATAAGATGATGTACAGCCATAGCCATTGCCAGGTATGTTTTTCCTGTACCTGCAGGCCCTATGGAAAAAACAATCTCATTTTTTTTAATTGATTCTATATATTTTTGCTGTGCAGAATTTTGAGGTACTATATATTTTCTGTCTAATGGAACCTCTATTTTCTCATTTAAAATTTTGTCCCAATTTTCTCCCTTATTTTCTTTTGTTTTTTGAATTGCTAACAAAATATTTTTCTCCGTTATAGAGTTAGCTTGAGATAGTGACAGAGTCTTATCTATAAATTCCTTGGCTTTAGATACGTCAGAGTTTTTGCCTTTCAATGATACGTCATCTCCTCTACCGATGATAGTAACTTTAAATTCTTTTTCTAAAAGACGTAGTAATTCATCATTTCTACCGAATATTCTTAAAGTCTCTTCTTTATTGGCAAGAGGTACTTTTCGCGTGGTTAGCTTTTTCATCTATTAAGATATTAGATAAGAGGTAGAGAGAAGTCAAGACATCCAATTTAACTGCTCGCCCAGTCAAATGGGCCAAACGGAGTAAACAGAAATTTAATCTTTTAAACGGGGTTCAATATCTGTTTCACAACCAAATCACCAACTTCTGAGGTGGTGTATCCCATTTTCCCAGCGGCCAATGATTTCATTTTTGTGCGAACAATTGTTATTACTGCTTCTTCTATTGCCTTACCAGCTTTTATTTCCCCTATATTCTCCAGCATCATTGCACCGGCACAAATTGCCGCCAAAGGATTAATTACATTTTTCCCGGTATACTTTGGAGCACTACCTCCGATTGGTTCAAACATTGAAACTCCTTGAGGGTTTATATTGCCGCCGGCTGCTATACCCATTCCCCCCTGAATCATAGCGCCCAAATCAGTTATGATATCTCCGAACATATTGTCCGTAACAATAACATCAAACCATTCTGGATTTTTCACGAACCACATCGTTGTTGCATCTACATGAGCATAATCAGTTTTAATGTCGGGATATTCTTTGGCTACTTCGTTAAAAGTTCGTTGCCAAAGATCCCATGCAAAAGTCAAAACATTAGTTTTACCGCAGAGAGTTAATTTTTTAGTTTTGTTGCGCTTTTTTGTATATTCGAAGGCATAACGAATACAACGCTCAACTCCCTTTCGGGTATTGTATGAAATCTGCGTTGCTATCTCATCTTTTGTGCCTTTATTTTTGAATTCTCCCATGCTCTTATAAAGCCCTTCAGAATTTTCTCTCACTACAACAAAATCAATATCTTCAGGTTTCTTATTTTTTAAAGGACAGAAATCGGCATTATAGAGTTTTATTGGACGAAGATTTATATACTGGTCAAGTGAAAACCTCAGGTTTAAAAGAATCCCTGTTTCTAATATCCCCGGTTTTACATCAGGGTGACCGATGGCGCCCAAATAGATTGCCGAATATTTCTTTAATCCTTCAATTTCTTGTTTGTCTAATGTTTTACCGGTTTTCAAATACCTTTCCCCACCAAAATCAAATGTTTTGGCTTCATATTCAAAGCCAAACTTGCTACTTACCGCTTTTATTACTTTTAGCCCTTCATTAATCACTTCTGGGCCAGTTCCGTCTCCTGGAATAACCGCAATTTTATATTTTTTCATTTGTCTCCCCTTAATTTTAGGGTGATATTATGAGAAATATATTCCTTTTAGTCAAGCCCTGTTAAAAATTTATCTATAACAGGGAACAATTATGAGATTTCTAACGGTGCCGGTGTTATGCTAAAATTAGTATGTTATGGAAGATATAAAAGGTAAATTAAAAGGTTTTGTAAAGAAGTTGGAAGACATCAGGGGGCTTCTTTGACTTAGAAAACAAGAAAAAAGAAATAGACAAACTAAATAAAGAGCTTGGAAAAGATGGCTTTTGGCAAGACATAAAGCATGCCCAAGAAGTAATGAAAAAACTTGATTCATTAAAAAAAGAACAAAACAAATGGGAAAAATTACACAGGGAAATTGAAGATGTAGGGATGCTTTATCAATTGGCTGAAGAGGAAAAAGATAAAGATGTTCTTCAGGAAGTCTTGTTGAGCATCTCGAGCATAGATAAAGAACTGGAAAGATGGGAACTTGAAGTACTTTTAGCGGATACTTATGATAAAAACGGGTGTTTTCTTACAATTCAACCCGGTGCCGGTGGGACGGAATCCTGTGACTGGGCGCAAATGTTACTGCGAATGTATACCAGATGGGCAGAAAGAAGCAATATAAAAGCAGAGATTGTGGATATTAGCCCGGGAGAAGAAGCTGGTATTAAACATGCGAGTTTGAATTTCCCCGATGAATTTTCCTATGGTTATTTAAAAGGTGAAAAAGGAATACATAGATTAGTTAGGGTTTCCCCCTTTGATTCTGCTCGCAGAAGACACACTTCTTTTGCATCTGTGGAAGTCATGCCTAAAATTGACGAGGATATTGAAGTAGAAATAAATGATTCCGATTTGAGAATCGATACTTTCTGCGCTTCCGGTCCCGGAGGACAACACGTAAATATGACCGCTTCGGCAATTAGGATAACGCACATTCCTACGGGAATAGTTACTCAAGCCCAATCGGAAAGGTCTCAACACCAGAATAAAGAAATGGCTATGGAGGTGCTGCGGTCTCGGCTTTATCAATATTTCCAAGAAAAACAAAAAGAGAAAAACGAGAAAATAGCCGGTGAAAAAAAAGATATACAGTGGGGCAACCAAATACGCAGTTATGTCCTTTATCCTTATACACTTGTTAAAGACCATCGTACTGAAACAGAACAGACAAATGCTGATAATGTGCTGGACGGAGATATAGACCCTTTTATTTTTGCGTATCTTAGGGGGAATAAAAAGTGAAAAATTCATGTTATATAAAGGTAGAATCAAAAAAATTAGATGAATCGATAATCTCAAAAGCAAAAAAAGTATTAAATAATGGAGGAATAGTTGCTCTTCCAACGGAAACGGTCTATGGATTAGTTGGCGACCTCTTTTCTAAAAAAGCGGTGACAAAGATATATAAAATTAAGGGTAGGAATTCTACTAAACCTTTGCCGATTTTTGTACCCAACATTGAAACTGTACTTAAATATGTTGAAAAAATACCGAATTCAGCATATAAATTAATGAATGAATTTTGGCCCGGGCCTTTGACAGTCATTCTTAACAAAAAAAGAGGGCTGAACTTGCCGTTTGAAACTTCTACGCTGGGTTTTAGAATACCTAATCATCCAGTTCCGCTTGCTTTACTTAAGGAATATGGGGCATTAGTTTCAACAAGTGCTAACATTTCAGATAAGAAAGATGCCTTAAATGCTGAAGAAGTTAAAGAATACTTTAATGGAGAAATTGACCTCATTTTGGATGGGGGGCCTACAATTTTTAAAGTACCTTCAACAGTAATTGATTGCACTGGACATTCGCCTAAAATGATTAGAGAAGGTAAAATAACAAAAAAAGAAGTTGAAAAAAAAATAGGAAAGGATATTCTCCGATGAAATCTGATATTTCCATAGCTTTAGGAAGTGACCACGCTGGTTTTGAATTAAAAGAATTTATAAAACAAGAGTTGTTGAAGAATGGTTATAAAATTCACGATTTTGGTGCATTTACATGCGAATCATTAGATGATTTTCCGTCATATGCAGAAAAGGTTAGTATGGCAGTTACCAAAAATGAATATTCAAAGGGTATTCTTTTCTGCGGAACGGGGATTGGTATGAGTATCGCCGCCAATAAAGTGAAAGGAATAAGAGCCGCAGTATGTTGGAATAGATATACGTCAAAGGTAAGCAGGGTTCATAACAACTCTAATATTCTGTGTTTGGGAGGGAGAGTTCTTTCTCAAAAGAGGGCTTTGGGAATAGTTAGGATATGGCTTTCGGAAGAATACGAAGGCGGAAGGCATCAAAGAAGAATTGACTTGGTAAATGAAATAGAAAATAAATTACGTTAGAGGTATAATTCAAAATAAGAAAATTTAAAGGGGTGAAAATGGAACAGAAAATATATCTGAATGGTGAATTTGTTCCCAGGCAAGAAGCGAAAATCTCTGTTTATGATCATGGGCTTCTTTATGGAGATGGCATATTTGAAGGATTGAGAACTTATAACGGTAGAATATTTAAATTGGCAGAACATATGGATAGATTGCATAGATCTGCTAAATACATTTGCCTTGATATACCACTTAGTAGAGAAAAACTTATTAATGCTGTTTTAAAAACAGCACAGCTTAACGGATACAGAGATTGTTATGTCAGAATTGTCGTAACAAGAGGTGAGGGTGATTTGGGGCTTGCTCCTGAAAAATGTAAAAGCTCAACATTGTTTATTATAGTGGATAAGATAGAACTTTTTTCGGAAGAATTTTATAAAAAAGGGCTGGAGATAATTACTGTTCCTACGCAACGCAACACTCCTTATAATTTGGACCCACGTGTAAAATCTTTGAATTATTTAAATAATATATTAGCTAAAATCGAAGCCCAAAATGCTGGTTTTAAAGAAGCGATAATGTTAAATAGGGAAGGTTTTGTAACGGAGTGCACAGCAGATAATATTTTTATAGTGGATAATGATGTCATAAAAACACCTCCTACTTATATGGGTGCCCTTGATGGTATAACAAGGAAAACCGTTATTGAGATTGCAAAGAAATTGTCTATTGAAGTAAAGGAGGAAATACTTGCCAGGTATGATTTGTTTAATGCAGATGAGTGTTTTCTAACAGGTACCGGTGCGGAAATAATGCCGGTAGTTAAGATTGATGGCAGAACAATAGGTGATGGTAAAGTAGGAAATACTATTAATAAGGTTCGTAGTGCATATAAAAAATTAGTCGAAACAGAAGGCACTTCATATCTATAAGATTTGTAGTGAATATTTGACAGGTAGTTTATAATCAAAATGGTGAATAGAGATGTATAACAGGTTTACGGAGAGAGCCAGGAGAGTTCTTGCTTTGTCAAAAGAGGAAGCAAGACGGTTGGGGCATGATTTTGTAGGCACCGAACACATCGTTTTAGGCATATTAAGAGAGGGGTCTGGGGTGGCGGTTGCTGTCCTTAAAAAATTAAATCTCCAATCAGAATTACTCCGAGAGGCAACCGAAGAAATAGTTGGTAGAGGCCCGAACGTCCTTAATTTCGGTGATATATCTTTCACTCCAAAAGCAAGAAGAGTGCTGGAATTGGCTATGGAGGAAGCAAGAAATATGGGGCATAATTATGTGGGGACAGAGCATTTGCTTCTGGGTGTTCTTCGGGAAAAAGAAGGTATTGGAGCACAAATTCTTACTGATTTAGGTATAAACATAGAAAAAGCAAGAGAAGAAATTGTCCGAATACAAGGCGGTTTTGTTTCTTCATCCCCATTTAACTCTGGAGAAGGAGTTCGTGCAGGTTTTTCTGAAAAAACCATTTCTTCTTCCCAACAGAAAAAATCTAAAATGCCTGCTTTGGATGTTTTCGGAAGGGATATAACGGAGTTGGCAAGAGATAATAAATTAGATCCTATTATTGGAAGAAAGAAGGAAATAGAAAGAATCCTGCAAGTTCTCTGCAGAAGGAAAAAGAACAATCCAATACTTATCGGAGATGCGGGGGTTGGCAAGACTGCGATTGTAGAAGGGTTAGCCCAGAAAATTGTTGAAAGAGCTGTTCCGGAACTGCTTTTGTCTAAAAGGATCATCGCTCTTGATTTGGCTTTGATGGTGGCTGGAACAAAATATCGCGGGCAATTTGAGGAGAGAATTAAAGCCGTTCTTAATGAAATAAGACAAGACAGTAACATAATTATATTTATCGATGAAATACACACCTTAGTAGGCGCTGGAGCTGCAGAAGGAGCTATTGATGCATCTAATATACTGAAACCTTCCTTAACAAGAGGAGAGTTGCAGTGTATCGGTGCTACGACTACTACTGAATACAGGAAATATATAGAGAAAGACCCTGCCTTGGAAAGAAGATTCCAGCCAATTTCAATTCAACCTCCATCTGTTTCAGAAACTGTTGAGATACTTAAGGGCTTAAGAGAAAGATATGAAAGCCATCATAAAGTTATTATACCCGACTCTTCTATATGGGCGGCTTCGCTTTTTGCTGACCGCTATATATCAGACAGATTTTTACCCGATAAAGCAATCGATGTGATGGATGAAGCCGGTGCAAAAGCTAAATTATTTAAGAAGGCCTCAGAAACCATAGATCCGGAACTTGAAAAGAAACTGTCTTCTATACAGAAAGAAAAAGATGAAGCTGTAAAATTCCAGGATTTTGAAAAAGCAGCGCGGCTTAGAGACAAGGAGCGTACACTTAAGGAAGAAATCGAGTTAAAAAGAAGAATAGTGGTTAGCGTTGAAGATGTTGCCGAAGTGGTATCCAAATGGACGGGTGTTCCTATACGGCAACTCCAGGAAGAAGAAACTTCAAGATTACTGCGGATGGAAAAAGAGTTACACAAGAGAGTAATCGGACAAAATGAAGCAGTTGTATCTTTAGCCAAAACAATAAGAAGGTCTCGTTCAGGACTTAAAGACCCAAAGCGCCCGATTGGTGTATTTGTTTTCCTTGGTCCGACAGGAGTGGGAAAGACAGAACTTGCTAAAGCGTTAGCAGAATTTTTATTTGGGAATGAAGATGCCCTCATCAGGCTTGATATGTCTGAATTTATGGAGAAATTTGCTGTTTCAAGACTTGTAGGTGCACCTCCTGGTTATGTCGGTTATGAAGAAGGCGGTGAATTAACAGAAAAGGTGAGAAGAAAACCTTATTCGGTTGTTTTATTAGATGAGATTGAAAAAGCACATCCGGATGTATTTAATATATTACTACAAGTAATGGATGATGGCAGACTAACGGATAATTTAAACCATACTGTAGATTTTAGAAATGTGGTTTTAATAATGACATCTAATATCGGAAGTGAAACATTAAGAAAAGGTGCGAGTTTAGGATTCCAGCCTTCTTCTGAAGAAGTAAATTATCAACAGATGAAAGATAGGCTTATGGATGAATTAAAAAGAACATTCAAGCCGGAATTTATAAACAGGGTAGATGAAGTTATAGTATTCCGTACACTTAATAAAGAAGAATTGAAAGAAGTTGTAGAAATAATGCTTGATAGGGTTAAGGATAGATTGAAAGAATACAAACTAAGTTTAACATCTACACCTAAAGTCAATGATTTCTTGATCAGTCAAGGTTATGACCAAGTATATGGCGCAAGACCTTTAAGGAGAGCAATCCAAAAATTCATAGAAGACCCGTTAGCGGAAAAAATACTAAAAGGTGAAATTTCTGCCGAAGATACAGTTGAGATTAATGTTGAAAACAGTGAATTAAAATTCACCAACATCTCTTTTTCTAAAAAAATTGTCCGCAGCGCAAATATTAGAAAATCTGCCCGTTCAGGCGTTAGGCGTACATTAAAAAAACCCGTAAGCACCACATAACTAATAAGTGAACAAACTTATTAATCTGGCAAGTATAGCTCTTTTTATTCCCTTTATTTTATTAATACCCCCCACTGAAGTGTTATGTGAACAACCGAAAGTTTCTGTTGATTGGCAATTAAATATAAAATGGCAAGATGTTCCTTTGGCTGAAATTCCAATAACAGATACAAGGATTAAATTTATTGACGGGCATGCTAATATTTTCCTAACAGTTGATAATTCTGAGTTATCTAAAGGCGTTTCTTATAAAGCTGAAGGCGTCATAGATAAGGGTAAAATATATTTATCTGAGTATGACATAGAGATTGATCAACTTAAAGGTGGTTTTGTTATTGAAAATAAAGAGCTGAAAATGGATTCATTGGAAGGACAATTCAAGAGTATTCCTTTTAATTTACAGGGAAATATCAGTTTAATTCCACCTTATCCATTTGATACAAAAATTAAAGCAAAAGATGTCGTTTTAGAAGAAATTTCTACTGTTTTACCTTTTTTGAAAAAATACAGCGACATAAAAGTACCGGCTGAGGCTGAATTTAATGTTAAAGGCATGTTACCATCGGGCCCTGTTGAAGGCACAGTTAATCTACAGGAAGCATTGGCTTATTCGATTCTGATGAACAATGTCGAAATTTCCTTTGTCTGGGATGGTAATAAAGTTCTCATCAAAAATTTTGCCGCTAATTTGGATGAAGGCAAGATATCAGGAGAAGGGGAAATCTTTCTAAATATTAAATAACAATTTCAAATAAAAACACAAGAATATTTTAACCAGCATCCAGTAGTTTCCCAAGGTAATGACTTACAAGCAAGCTGTCAATTGGATTTATGGTTTAGAGGGACACGGAATAAAGTTAGGCCTTTTAAATATCAAAAAGCTTCTAAGTCATTTTGATAACCCGCATCTTGCATATCCTGTAATTCTAATAGGCGGAACAAATGGCAAAGGTTCAACGGCTTCGTTTATCGCTCATATATTACGAGAGTCCGGTTTAAAAGTCGGGCTTTATACTTCCCCTCACCTGATTACAATACGTGAAAGAATTACTATACTACAAAAAGAAAGGAATACGGATATAACACAAGCAAAATTTGCTCGACTTATAGATAAGTTAAAGGAGGAAATTAAAGAAATTTTTGATAATCCTCCATATTCTCACCCCACTTTTTTTGAAGTGCTTACCACAATATCATTTCTTTACTTTAAAGAAGAAAAAGTAGACGTAGCTGTCTATGAAGTTGGATTAGGTGGACGGCTTGACGCTACAAATGTCTCTGAGCCGATACTTTGCATAATAACAGATATTGACTTGGAACATACAGATTATCTTGGAAACACTTTTTCCTCAATTGCAAGAGAAAAAGGTGGCATCATAAAAGAAGATACGCCTTTGATTACCGGTTGTAAGGGTGAAGCGCTTGATACTCTTATTGAACTTACAAAAAAGAAAAATGCTCCTATTTTCGTGTGGGGTAAAGATTTTTCACTTAAAAATTCTAAAGAAGAGGCTGAATATCAAAGATTAGATATTCAGGGGATAAAAGATTTCTATTCGGATGTTTTGATACAACTGAAAGGTGAATGGCAACATCTCAATGCAAGCTTAGCTGTTGCCGCATCGGAAATTATATCTGCTCGGTTCAAACTTAAAAAAGAACATATTTATGAGGGGCTAAAGAAAACTACCTGGCCCGGCAGATTGGAGATGATAGGTAAAAAGCCAACCTTTGTTCTTGACGGTGCTCACAATCCCCAAGCAGCAAGAATGTTAAAAGGAGAAGTTATAAAATTTAAGAAAGATAAAAATATTACATTACTTTTTGGTGTGCTAAAGGATAAAGACAGAACAAAAATAATGCAGGAAATTTTCCCCATTGTTAACGAGATAATTTTAATTAAACCCAAAACCGAAAGAGCAGTGGCTCTGGAAATTGTGGAAAAAGAAGGTAAGGGATACAACAAGAATATAGTAATGAGCGAAAGCCTTTCCTTAACAATAAAAAAACTTAAACAGAATAAGTCCGAAGATGATATTATCCTGGTCTGTGGTTCTTTGTATCTTGTAGGCGAAGTAAGAAGTATCCTTTTAAAGAAGAAGCAGGATGCGTAAATTAAAAAATTTAATCATCTTACTTTTTTCTTTATAATAACTCCCACCACAATACCCATATAAACAATATTAAGATAGACGAATAAATCGCCGAAACGTGTGTAGAAAGTTTTGATGGATGAAGGAATAATTTCGCCTGTTGCGAATTCTCTTACTCCAACTGCTTTTCCGTTTTCGTTTAATATTTTGGTTGGTCTGCCAAAAGAATCAATAAATCCGCTTACTCCGTTATTTGCTGCTCTAACTATTGGTCTTCTGTTTTCAACGGCCCTAAATACAGAATGCGTGAGATGTTGCCAAAGAGCAGGGGACTCGTGGAAATGGGCATCATTTGTGATGACTACCAAGAAACGAGCACCTTTATTGGTAAATCTTCTTGCTAAATCCGGGAATACATCTTCAAAACAGATGAGAACAGCAAATCTATTGCGGATTTCGGATTTCGAATCTAGGATTTCGAATATAGTATATTCTTTACCTTTACTGAATCCGCCTATTTCGGGAATTGTCTTGCGCAAGAAAAAGAAAAACTTAAAGGGTATATATTCGGCAAAAGGGACCAGGTGGATTTTATTATAGGTTTGTTTTATCTCTTCGTTAGGCAGAATAAGAAAAGCAGAGTTGTAATCCTGTCCATCCTCAAAATTCAATCCACCTATTAGTAATGGTGTTTTTATTGGTGATATATTTTCCCAGAACTTTCTAAATAGTTTACTCTCGTTGTATATATACCCCGGATAAGAAGTTTCCGGCCAAATAATAAGGGAAGGGCTTGTATCTTTACCGGCTTTTATGCTCAGCCTTGTATAAATATCTAAAATCTCTTCTTCGTATTTTTCATCCCATTTCTCTGTTTGAGGAATACTTCCCTGAATAACGCTAATTTTTATTTTTTCTTGGCTTTTATCTTCTTTTGAGATGACCTTATCACCGACTACAACTATAGCCACTATTATTAGAAGAGCAAATGCCAGATTTCTAAAATGCTTTTTCGTTTTTGAAAGAATAAAGTCACATATTGCAGAATTCAGCATAACTATCAGAAACGAAACTCCATAAACGCCTGTTACAGAAGAAACTTGTATCAAGGGAATATTTCTCCATTGAGAATAGCCGAGTAAGGACCAGGATAAACCGGTGAAAAGATACATCCTCGCAAATTCAAATAAGACCCAGAGTGGAGGTGCAAGGAAAAGCAACGGATACCGAGTTCTTTCTTTTAAAAACTTAAGGAGTAATCCCCAGAACCCCCAATAACAAGCAAGATAAATGACCAAAACAGAATAACCAAGGTAAGTTACGTATGTAAGCCACCAGATATGACATATCCAGAAAATTATTCCCCCAAGCAGGTAAAAGGCGAAAACTTCTCTCGGGGATAATTCATCTATGAGAAGAAAGAGGGGTATGAAAGCTATCCATGCTAAAAGTGAAATATTGAAAGGCGGAAAAGAAAGTAATAAAAGTAAGGCAGAAAATAGAGCGCCAATGAAAGATATTTTATTGTTCTTCAATTTTTTAATTGGTTTATCCCTACACAACTACATGATGTAGAGGGTGAATTATTATAGCACCAATAGAATTTCTATAAAAAAAGTGTTATATATAACACTATAAATTCAAAGAATAAGGGGAAATTATGGATGATAAAAAATGGAAAATAAAAACAAAAGACGGAAATATTTACGGTCCTGCAGACACGGAAACTGTTAAGAAGTGGATTCAGGATAATAGAATCTCTAAAGAGAATTTTGTATCTCTTGAAGGGCGTGAAGAATGGAATAAGATAACGGGAACAAACGAATTTGCTTCATTATTTTTAAAAGAAGAAAAGGATTTTATTCTTCCCCCGGCACAACAAAGAACATTAACTACACAGGTAGTAAGTGATGGGTGGGGGATACTCAAGTCAAATCTTTTTCCTATCGTAGGAACTTCCCTGCTTTATTTAGTTATTATTATAGGAATTAGTCTTATTCTTAGATCTCATACTGTTGTTAGCCTGTGTGTTTCCCATTTAATCGCTGGTCCTTTAGTTGTTGGCTGGAGTTGGTATTGCTTGTGCAAGATAAGAAACCAGGAAATCAGCACTGCTGCTCTTTTTGATGGATTCAAGTTATTCCTCCCTGCTCTTGGAGCTTATTTATTGATAACTGTGCTCACTCTTTTAGGATATATAGCTTTAATAGTACCCGGGATTATCCTTGTTTCTGCGTATTCCTTGGCTTATTTCTTTATTATAGATAAGAAAATGGGCCCTTGGCAGGCAATAAAGCCAGTTTTGACATTACCAAGGGTTACAGATGGAGAGTTCTTGCTGTTCTGGTACTTTGCGGTCTCATAAACAGCGCACGCATTAGTTACCAATATAATTCTGGACACAATACTTCAGAAAGCTCTGATTTACCGTTGGTTTGGGATAATGGTTGTGGCGGTTCTCTGGATAACCACAGAGAAGGTGGAAGCGTTTTATATTTAGATGGACATGTACAGTGGGTGCCCAAAGAAAAATGGGGAAATCCCACACATGGCGAAAATTCATATCCAAGCAAGACTTCACGGTAATGAATTAACGTGGATATGATAAAATGGCATCCTCTAATTTTAGGAGGAAGGGGAAATGAATAGAAAACTTGGATTAGTTCTTATAACTGAAAAATCGTTAGAACGTTCAATAACTGGTCACATAATAAAAGAAGTGTTTTCGCGCGGGGTAAAGCCATTAGAACTTCTTGAAGCAAGAATGTATGCTCCCAGCGAGAAATTGATTCAGGAATATATCAAGTTGATAGTTGACGAGCCGTTTAAAGATTATCTTAAACGGGAATACATAGACAAAAATAAAGGTTCTTCCCGGAAGAGGATGATGCTTCTTCTTTTCAAAGGAGAAGACGCTGTATCGCAGATAAGAGGAATTGTGGGACATATCAGCAGAAGAATTGACGGTACGTTACGCAATTCATTTGCAGAATTTGTTGAAGATAAAGACGGCAAAATTATAGGCTTTAAAGAACCGGTTGTAATAATTATTCCCGAAGAAAGATGCGCAAAAAATGTTATAAGTCTTTGGGCGGAATATAGCCAGTCGGACGGCGGATTGCTTAGTAACTCGATAGACTGGAAGACTTTGCTTTCAAGGTGGGAAACATACGAATACGAAACATTAAAATATAGAGACGGCATTACTTCTACATCCAAAGAAATGCTTGAAAATATTCAGCAATCGCTTGTCCTTATCAAACCCGATAATATATATACCAAATCGCACAGGGTTGGTGCGATAATTGATGCGTTAGCTGGTCCCGGTCTAAAAATGATAGGAGTCAAAGCGGTAAACATGTCCGTAGAACAGGCGCTTAATTTTTATCAGCCGATAAAAGGAAATTTGATAAAGAAATTCGGGGAAGAAAAAGGAACGGCGGAATTTGCAAATATTGTTAAGTTTATGACGGGAACCGACCCATCCGAAAAGCAAGAGGCAGAAAGAAAAATGCATGTTAGTAAAAAGAACCAGTGTCTGGCATTGGTTTACCAAGGCCCTTTTGCGATTAGCAGAATAAGAAAAAAAGTCGGTGCTACAAATCCTCTCGAAGCGGAGCCGGGGACTATAAGAAGGGAATTCGGACACGATATAATGAAAAACGGAGTCCATGCTTCCGATTCTGTAGCAAGTGCAGAAAGAGAGTTAAAGATTATAGATATAAACGGGACTTCTCTTAAAAACATTGTTAAAGAAACTTTTCAATAATCAATTTATTTCAAGTAAAGCAGGAACTGAGGAATTCAAATTGGTAAGTGGACTTACAAAATAATCTATTATTAGTGCAGTAATTCCTTAGGAAATATATTATCCAATCCAAACAGGCAAAAAGGGTCTATCTCTTTCTTTATTCTAACCATTTCCATAATTCCTTCTCTACCATACATCATTTCAAGATATTTGTGCTTTAGTTTTCCGATACCGTGTTCTGCGGAAACGGTTCCACCTGCTCTTACCGCTCTTTTGACCACTTTAATATAAGCCATAATTGCCCGCTCTCTTTCCTGGTCGTTTTTAGGGAAAAAATTAAAGTGTAAATGGTTTTCTCCTATGTGTCCGAAAAAGACATATTCCACAGCAGTTGTTTTTGCTATTTCACGGTAAAAATTAAAGAGTTCAGTAAAATAATCTTTAGGAACAGCTATGTCGATTGCAACTTTCGTTTGTTTGATTTCTCTAAAATACTCATTTATAAGTTCGGGAAGCTTGTGTCTAAAATCAATGAGCTTATTAT
>CAIJMQ010000052.1 GCA_903821905.1 uncultured bacterium | reverse complement strand
GTTCTGTCTCAATGTAGATCCCAACATGAAACATTTTGCAATGATTAATCCCTGCGGACTTAATAAACCTGTTACTTCCATGAAGGAACAATTAAACAGCGGATGTCCTGAAAGAAACAAAATAGAAGAAAAACTTATAGAAACCTTTGTGGAATTTTTCAAAAAGGAAATGTAGTATAATTAAACATTATGGTTGAAAAGAAAATAGAGTTGGAATATTTTCTTGACGTAATGATGAAAAAAAATGCTTCAGACCTTTATTTTAAAGTCGACAGCGCCCCTCATATAAGAACAAGCCAAGGTATCCATCCGATTGCAGATAAAAAGATCTCTTCTTCGGATATGGAATCACTATCGCGGGAAATACTAAATGACACACACAGAGAAACACTGCAGAAACACAAGGAGTTGGACTTAGCATACAATTCCCCAAATAAAGGACGTTTCAGAGTAAACATCTTCATTCAAAAAGGAGAATTGGGAATGGTATTAAGAGAAGTTAAGAAAAAGATACTTCCATTTGAAGAACTGAATCTTCCTTCTGAAATTCTTAAGAAATTGTCTTTGGAACCACGCGGATTAGTTTTGATAACTGGACCTGCCGGCTGCGGAAAATCTACCACTTTGGCATCAATGGTAGAATACATAAACGATAATAAAGAAGCACATATTATTACCATAGAAGATCCTATTGAATTTTTGCATGAAGATAAGAAATCACTTATTAACCAAAGAGAAATAGGTACTGACACCAATTCATTTGCTTCTGCTCTCAAACACGTTATAAGACAGAGCCCGGATGTTATACTTATCGGTGAGATGAGAGACATGCTAACAGCAGAAGCTGCAATAATGGCCGCAGAGACAGGGCATTTGGTACTGTCAACCTTACATACGATTGATGCCCCATCCAGCATAGAAAGAATTTTGAATTTTTTCCCTCCATATATACAGCCTCAGATGAGAATACAGCTTTCTCATATATTGAAAGGAGTAGTTTCCATGAGATTGCTAACTACGATAAAAGGCAATAGGATTCCAGCTGTCTCGGTTATGATACCTACTCCAACAATACAGAAATTGATTATAGAAAATAAACTTGAGGGAATACGCGAAGCAATGGAAGAAGGAGAAATGTTTGGAATGCAAACTTTTACGCAATCCATTCTTAAACTTTATAACGAAGATAAACTTTCATATGAATATGCAATGCAAATGAGTGATTCTCCAAGCGAATTTGCTCTTAAAACTAAAGGTATTTTCAGAGGTAGTAAAGAACAGTAAGCTTTACAAAAACATAATCAAGGAGAATTGATATGGAAATAGCAGAACTCTTGAAAGAAACCGTTCAAAGAGGAGCTTCAGATCTGCATATCGTTGCTAATGCACCACCCGTATTCAGAGTGGACGGAGAACTTATTCTTTCAGAGGACTATCCGCCTTTAAAACCGGATGAAACAAAAAAACTCATATACGGATTCCTCTCAGATTCACAGAGGGTTACATTTGAAGAGAAAAAAGAACTGGATTTTTCTTTGAATATCCCCCAGATTACTCGTTTTAGGGTAAATGTCCACATGCAGAGGGGTAATGTGGAAGCTGCTTTAAGAGTAGTGCCTTTGATTATACCGGCTCTTGAAGAACTGAATCTTCCAGAGATTGTAAAAAGTTTAATAAACAAGCCTAACGGTTTGATTATAGTTACAGGCCCCACAGGTATGGGAAAAACTACGACGTTAGCATCTTTAGTAGACAGGATAAACGCAGAAAACAGAGCGCTTATAATAACAATTGAAGACCCAATAGAATATATCCATACAAATAAAAAAGGAATAGTAAAACAACGAGAAGTCGGATCTGATACGCTGACTTTTGCAAATGCTTTAAAGTATACGCTTCGCCAGGACCCTGACGTGATAAGTGTCGGTGAAATGAGAGACCTGGAAACAATTTCTACAACTCTTACCGCAGCTGAAACGGGACATTTAGTATTAACTACACTACATACTCCTGATGCTCCGCAGACGATAGATCGTATAATTGACGTATTCCCTCCTCATCAACAACAACAGATAAAAGTACAACTCTCGGGATGCCTTCAAGCAATCGTATCTCAACTATTACTACCCCGTGCAGATAAAGAAGGCAGAATCCTGGCTACTGAAATACTTATTGCCACACCAGCTATACGTTCATTAATAAGAGAACAGCGGACAGAACAGATTCCTTCACTGCTCCAGACAGGTTCCCAACATGGGATGTATAGTATGGATAAATCATTAAAGGAACTTTATCAAAAAGGATTGATCAGCTATCCAACAGCACTTTCCCAAGCCAAGAATCCATTGGATTTCAAAAAACTTTAAAAATAACATGATTGAATCTAAAAGAATTTCAAGATTGCCCACATATATATTTGCAAGATTAAATAAACTTAAAAGTGAGGCAAGAAGAGAAGGAAGAGATATTATTGATTTGGGTATGGGTAATCCAGACCAACCTCCTTCTCCTAAGATAATAGAGAAACTAATTGAAACAGCTCAAAATCAAAAAGTCCACGGCTACTCTGCATCAAGAGGCATTACAAATTTAAGAAAAGCTATAGTAAAAAGATACAAGGAGCAATATGATGTTAAGCTAAACCCGGAAACAGAAGCTGTTGTTTGCATAGGGGTAAAAGAAGGATTTTCTCACCTTGCATTAGCCATATTAGACGAGGGAGATACTGTAATAGTCCCAACACCCACCTATCCTTCCCATATCTACCATATTGCTATCGCTGGAGGGAATCTTATAACCACACCTTTATTAGACGAGAATTCTTTTATTGCCGAGTTAGAGCGTACCGTCAAAAAAACATCCCCAAAAGCGAAAGTTTTAGTTCTATCTTTCCCTCATAATCCTACAACAAGAACAGCCCCACTGAAATTTTTTGAAGAGATCGTCAAATTCGCAAAAAAACATAAGTTGATTGTAATACACGATTTTGCTTATGCAGATATATGTTTTGACGGTTATAAAGCTCCATCTTTTATGCAAGCAAAAGATGCAAAAAAAGTAGGAGTTGAATTCTACTCTATTTCCAAGACATACAATATGGCTGGCTGGAGGGTGGGATTTCTGGTAGGCAATAAAGATATTGTGGGCGCTCTTACAAAGATTAAAAGTTATTATGATTATGGAGTATTCACTCCAATTCAGGTTGCCACTATTCAAGCACTAAATGGTCCACAGGATTATGTTGTAAAAACTTTGGAAAATTATAAAGAAAGAAGAGATACCTTTGTAAGAGGTATCCAGAGGCTGGGATGGCACGTGGAATTACCTAAAGCAACAATGTATGTCTGGGCTCCGGTTCCAGAAAAATTTAAGGAAGAAGGTTCGTTAAATTTTTCAATCCGCCTATTGAAAGAGGGCGATGTAGTATGTTCTCCGGGTATTGGATTCGGCGATAATGGCGAAGGATTCTTAAGATTTGCATTGGTGGAAAATGAACATAGAATAAAACAAGCACTAAGGGGAATTAAAAAAGTAATACAAGGATCATGAAAAATATCATAAACAAAAAAGATGTCGAGTATGTAGCAAGACTTTCTCGGTTGAAACTAAAAGGAGAACAGACAGAAAAATTTACTCGCCAGTTAAATACTATACTTGAGTATATAGAAAAACTAAATGAACTAGATACATCCAAGACGGAACCGACTTCACATGTAGTTCCCCTGAGAAATGTTAGAAGAAAAGACTTTCAAAAACCATCCCCTACAGTAGAAGAAGTACTCAAAAATGCACCCGACAAAGAAAGAGGTTATTTTAAAGTACCTCCAATAATAGAATAGTCATAATGGAATTACATAAATCAACTGCTCACGAGCTTCACAATTTGCTTGTAGAGAAGAAAATTTCTTCCCTCGAGATTACCACGAGCATTTATGAACGCATAGAAAAATTAGACAAAAAAATAAATTCCTATATCACTCTTACTAAAGAATCGGCTTTGCAGAAAGCCAAGGGAGTAGACAAGAAAATAAGTAAGGGTGAAGAAATAAGTTCATTATCAGGTATTCCTATAGCAATAAAAGATATCATATCGACAAAAGAAATCAGGACTACTTGCGGTTCAAAAATACTTTCAAACTACATACCAATTTATGACGCCACGGTTATAGAAAAATTAAAAAAAGCAGATGCTGTAATTTTAGGTAAAACTAATATGGACGAGTTTGCTATGGGTTCTTCAACTGAGAACTCAGCATATGGAGTCTGCCGAAATCCCTGGAATATTTCAACTATACCGGGTGGTTCTTCGGGTGGTTCGGCAGCTTGTGTAGCTGCTGACTTTGCTCCTTTATCACTTGGTTCTGATACCGGGGGCTCCATACGCCAACCGGCAAGTATGTGCGGTGTTGTGGGCTTAAAACCTACATATGGGAGAGTTTCACGATACGGACTTGTAGCATTTGCATCTTCTTTAGACCAGATTGGTTCGTTTACAAAAGATGTACGAGATACTGCAATTATCCTTAATATAATAGCAGGACACGACTCGATGGATTCCACTTCTGTCCCTGAAGACGTACCCAATTATACAAAGCACTTAATAAATAATGCTAAAAATCTAAAAATCGGGGTTCCTAAAGAATATTTTATAAAAGGAACAAGTAAAGAAGTAGAAAAAACGATTTTAAATAGTATAGAAACTTTTAAAAAATTAGGGGCAGAAATCCTAGAAATCTCTTTGCCCCACACAGAATATGCAGTTGCCGCATACTATATTATTGCTCCTGCAGAAGCCAGCTCTAATCTTGCTCGATACGACGGCGTACACTATGGATATAGAACGAAGGACGAAGGACGAGGAGCAAGAGACGGAGACATCAGTGCCATTGTTGATATGTATGAACGAACCAGAGATGAGGGTTTCGGTGATGAAGTAAAAAGAAGAATAATGCTCGGGACATATGCTTTATCTTCGGGTTATTATGAAGCTTACTATCTGAAAGCACTAAAGGTTAGAACATTAATAAAAAACGATTTTGACGAAGCTTTTAAAAAATGTGATGTCATTATTACACCTGTTTCTCCAACCCCAGCTTTCAAAATAGGAGAGAAAATTTCCGACCCATTACAGATGTACCTTTCAGATATATTTACAATACCTGTAAATTTGGCTGGACTTCCTGCTATTTCTCTACCCTGCGGATTTTCTTCTGAAGGATTACCTATAGGTCTTCAAATTATCGGCAAACCTTTTGATGAAGGAAAAATTCTACAAGCTTCTTATACATTTGAACAAAATACGGAGTATCATTTAAAAAAACCGAAATTAAATTAAAATTTATGGAATACGAACCGGTAATTGGTCTTGAGATACACGCTGAACTGGCTACCAAAACAAAACTATTTTGCAGCTGTTCCACGAAATTCGGGGCATCTCCCAACTCGCAGGTTTGTCCGATATGTATGGGCTTGCCCGGCGTGCTTCCCGTAGTAAACGAGAAAGCAGTGGAGCATATGATTATAACTGCTTTAGCACTAAACTGTACAATCACACGCCAAACAAAGTTTGACAGGAAAAACTATTACTATCCCGACCTTCCCAAAAATTATCAAATTTCACAGCAGTATTTCCCTTTCGCTAAAGACGGATTTCTTGAAATTAAACTCCTCGGCGATGAAAAGAAAAAAATTGGCATAGGAAATATTCATCTTGAAGAAGATGCCGGCAAGAATATACATCTTGAAAACGGAAAAGCTTCACTTGTAGATTTAAACCGCACGGGCATACCACTCGTTGAAATAGTGACTAAACCCGACCTGAGAAGTCCAGAAGAAGTAGAAATATTTATGGACACCTTAAGGGACATATTACTTTATACTGAGGTCTCTGACTGTAAAATGGAAGAGGGTTCTCTAAGATTCGAAGCGAACATTTCGGTCCGAGAAAAAGGACAAACTCATCTGCCGCCCAGAGTGGAAATAAAAAATCTTAATTCCTTCAAAATAGTTTTATTGGCAATCAAACACGAAATAGAAAGACAAACCAAAATGCTGGAAAAGAAAGAAAAAGTTTTGCAGGAAACACGGTTGTGGGATGAGGAAAAGCAAATAACCCGTCTCATGCGAAGCAAAGAAGAAGCGCACGATTACAGATATTTTCCAGAGCCGGACCTGCCGCCTCTTTTCATTTCGGAAGAAGAAATAGAAAAAATAAAAAAAGAGATGCCCGAACTTCCCAATGTGCGTAAAGAAAGATTCATAACAAAATATCGGATGAATGAATACGATTCGAGAATAATATTATCGGACAAAGAAACAGCAGATTTTTTCGAAGAATGCTTGAAACTAGGGGAAAACGTTTACCCTGGGACAAGCATTTTCTCTAAAGATATAGCCAACTGGATTGCAGGTCCTGTTACAAGGTACTTAAACGAACACAATACACCCTTAAGCAAAACCCAAATTACTCCTCAATATTTGGTCGAATTAATTTCACTTGTTAATAAAGGACTAATCAACCAAAATACTGCCAAGAATATATTGCCGGAGATTTTAGAGAAAGGCAAAGCTCCGCAGGAAATAGTTAAAGAGAAAGGTCTTATTCAAGTAACCGACGAAGAAGAAATATCCCAAGCAGTAGATAAAATCCTTAAAGAAAACCAACAAGTAATAGACGATTTCAAGAAAGGTAAAACAAACGCATTCAGCTTTTTAGTCGGACAGGTAATGAAATCAACAAAAGGCAAAGCAAATCCCCAAACAGTCAACAAATTATTAAAACAGAAATTAGAAATATTGTAGTTGCCGGTGAATGGTCTTATCCAAAGAAGGAGCTTGCCACTATTTGTTCTGGACTTCTATACTCTATTGACAGTTTTTTGAACGGATGACATAATCGCTCTGACAGTGGATAGTCTGTCAGAATCGGTGGAAAACTGTGGATTGAGAAAAAGCAATTAACTTGTAGAGAGTTGTACATGATAATCAACCAAAAAATTATGGAATTTTTAAAGAAGATTATCAGCCGATTGAGCCTGCAGCTGAAGTTTGCTATCTGGACTTTCATGCTGATGTTAATCGGTATGAGTACAGTTTTTTGCCTCTTTGTTGTCAGGGAGAGGGAATCTGCTATTGACTCAATCAAAAACCAGCTCTGGTCAATCATTGTGCCACTTGCAATTAATAGTAGATACAAGATAGTGGAGAAGGATATATCAGCATTAAGAAAAAATGTTAAAGAGATAGGCCAGATAAGGAACGCGCTTTACGCTGCTTTCTACGATGCGGAAGGTAATTGCATCTATCATTCAGATTTTCAAGCCGATTCAGATTTTCAAGCCGGTGGTCAATCCATGTTTCGCTACAAAAGAAGTAACCCAACTAGTGCTTCCATCCAATACTACGGTAAAATCTACGAGGCCTCTGCTCCTATCGTGGAAGATTCTAAGAATGTCGGATTTGTTGTTGTCGGTTTCTCTACAGAACCTATCCACGAACAGACTGAAAGAGCATACCTAGACATTGTAACATTTGGACCTCCAATTGTGTTTGCGGGAATGGTCTTGTCCGCTCTCCTAGCTAGAACTATTTCCCGTCCGATCCATCACCTCACGGAAAAGATGAAAAGGATATCAGCCGATGAATTGGGAGGACAAATCGAAGTTAGGGGTAAGAATGAGATTGAGACATTGACACAGTCTTTCGACCAAATGACTCGGAGTCTGCGGTCAGCCAATAAAAAAATCGAAGACTATAATAAGATGCTTGAAGGAATGGTTGAAGAGAGAACGCGTCAGCTGAAAGAGACACGTGATAAGCTGGTGCAGTCTGAGAGGTTAGCTGCCATTGGGCAGTTTGCGGCTGCTGTAGCTCACAGTATAAGGAATCCACTATCCGGGATTAGAGCAACTGCTCAATTAATAGCTGGGGAGCTTACAGATGATAATCAAATGAAAAAGGACCTAGGAGAGATATTAAATGAAGTTGACAAGCTTGATGGGCGACTTAAGGGGCTACTTAACCTCTCCTATCCGTCCAGATTACAACTTGCCGGAGCAGATGTTAATTATCTTGTTGAAGAAGTTATTTCATCTTTTACCCAGCAGATTAATAAGAAGAATTTGTCGGTCAGGAAATCTCTTGGAGAAAATTTGCCAAGAATTCCCCTTGATTTATCTCAAATGGAAAACGCTTTATCTAACTTGATTTCAAATGCTATTGAAGCCCTGCCGCGAGAGGGGAAGCTGGATATAAGTACTTCTCTTAAAGGAAAGGGAGCCAATTCTTGTTTGGAAATAGTTATTACTGATAATGGAAGCGGTATATCTAAGAAGGATCTAAAAAAAGTTTGTGACCCCTTCTTCACAACTAAAGTTTATGGCACTGGACTTGGACTGCCTATCTCTTTAAAAATCATTGAGGCACATGGCGGCCTGCTTAAAATTAACAGCAGGGGTGTTGGTAAGGGAGTAACTACAGTAGTAATGTTTCCCATAAAAAAGATGGAGACTACGAATCGTGGCTGATACCATAATGGTAATAGAAGACGAGTACTTACTTTGTAAGTCACTTGAGAGGTTTTTAAAAAAGTCTGATTATCAGGTTTACATAGCTAAGACTGGAAAAGAGGCTCTTGACATATTGAATTCCCAAGTTGTAGATGGGGTGCTCCTTGATATAAAGCTGCCGGATGTAGATGGTTTAGAAATCCTAAAGAAGATTAAAAAGAAGGATGAAAATATACAAGTTATTATAATGACGGCTTATGGGTCTATTGAAGGCGCTGTTCAGGCTATAAAGCTTGGTGCTGCGGAGTACATAAGCAAGCCGCTTAACTTGGATGAATTGAAAATGATTATTGATAAAGCTTTCCAGACAGCCAGATTGCGAGAGGAGTTGGCTTACCTAAGGAGTAAGGAGAGTGAGGAGTATAAGATTGAAAATATAATGGGAAAATCTCCCAAGATGCAGACAATATTTGACCTGATAAATAAGCTCTCAAAGTCTGAAACGGATTCTTCGGAAAAGGCAGCTACAATACTTATAGAGGGAGAAACAGGCAGTGGGAAAGGCATGGTAGCAAAAGCCATTCATTACACCGGGGCACGTAAAGGCGGAGCTTTTGTTGAGGTTAATTGTACTGCCATCCCGGAAACTCTAATTGAGTCTGAGCTTTTCGGTCACGAGAAAGGAGCTTTTACAGATGCAAAACAATCTAAGAAGGGACTTCTGGAGGTAGCTGATAAAGGGACAATCTTTCTGGATGAAATTGGCCATTTAAGCGAAGCTGTTCAGTTAAAACTGTTAAAGGTTCTCGAGGAGAATAAGTTCAGAAGGCTGGGGAGCACCCAAGATAGAAAAGTTGATGTACAGGTTATTGCCGCTACTAACAGGAACCTCAATAAAGCAGTTGGAGATGGCTTTTTCCGTCAGGACCTTTACTACCGGCTTAATGTTATAAATATTCATATGCCGCCGTTACGAGAACGTGGCGAGGACATAATTTTGCTGGCTAAATATTTCATTGGAGTATTCAACCGGCTTTACCGGAAAAAAATTAAAGGTTTAAGCCCGCAAGCTGAAAGTCTTCTTGTCAGATATTCCTGGCCAGGAAATGTGCGGGAATTGAAGAATGTTATCCAAAGAAGCGTCCTCCTTGAGGAGAAAGATTCTCTCTCGGAAGAAAGCCTTGGTTTACCTGTCAGTAAAAATGATCTTCCGGGAAACAAACTTGGGATAGAACTTCCTTCGGAGGGTATCTCGATTGCGGATGTGGAGAAAGAACTTATCTTTAAAGCACTTGAGATGACCAAGCAGAATCAGAGTAAAGCTGCCAAGCTCTTGAAATTATCCCGGGATACTTTACGATATAGAATTAAAAAGTATGGAGGGAAGCTCCCTGACTAAAATCAGGACTTCACTTTCTTTAAAGAGGCTTAGTCCCCCAAATTCCCTTGTCATTCATCGCTCCAATATAACCCCTAACTGACCCCTGCCCGACAGCAGACAGCATAGACAGGTCGGGAGAGCCGGTAGTTTTAGGAAAATAATGTTTACCTTCTGATATTATCT
>CAIJMQ010000051.1 GCA_903821905.1 uncultured bacterium | reverse complement strand
AGATGGTAATGCCTGGTGATAACATAACGATGGATATAAAACTAATAGCTTCTGTAGCAATGGAAAAGGGCTTGAGATTTGCTATAAGAGAAGGTGGTCATACTGTTGGAGCTGGTGTTGTCGGAGATGTGGTGAAATAAATGAGAGAATTTATTACTTTAGTTTGTGAAATTTGCAAAAATAGGAATTATACTACTACGAGAAGTAAAGAAAAACGTGAAAGTAAATTGGCAATAAATAAATTTTGTAAGTTTTGCAGAAAACACACGTTACATAAAGAAACAAAGTAAAGTTAATAGTGGTGAGTGGAAAGGGATGAGATCAGAAACTTGATACTGGCCACTCATCGCTTGACACTTTTAAAATAGGTGAGTAGCTCAATTGGCCAGAGCATCGGATTCCAAATCCGACGGCTGCGGGTTCAAGTCCTGCCTCACCTGCTTATGTTTGAGAAACTGGGAAAGTATTTTCAAGAAGTAAGAAAAGAACTGAAAAAAGTTTCTTGGAGTGATAGGAGAATGGTTTGGAATTCTACTATTCTGGTTCTAATATTATCAGGTATTTCCGCTATCTATATAGGATTAGTAGATATACTTTTTTCCCATATTCTAGGTAGAATCATAAAGTAAAAATATAAAACAAAAAATTGCTGAAAATGAAAAAGTGGTATATAATTCATACTTTTTCCGGACAGGAAAATACAGTTGCAGACCGTATAAAGAGTAAATTAGAGATTGATGGTCTTGCATATAATATAGGTGAAATATTTGTCCCCACCGAAGATGTTATGGAAGTTAAAGGTGGGAAAAGAAAGGTTATAACACGGACGTTTTTTCCTGGATATATTTTGATGAATATGGAGTATAGCCCCAAGTTGTGGCATATTATTAGAAAAACGAATGGGGTTACAGGATTCATCTCTTCAGGTAATGAGCCGATACCTGTATCTGACGAGGAAGTTAGTAAGATAAAGGGTGAAATGGAAAAACGTAGAGCTAAACCCCAACCAAAGGTTGTTTTTGAAGAAGGAGAAACTGTTAAGATAGTGGAAGGTGCTTTTGCTAATTTTACGGGTTATATAGAAAAACTTGAACCCGATAAGGGAAGAGCTACTGTAATGGTTTCTATTTTTGGCAGAGCAACTCCCGTGGAATTGGAGTATTGGCAATTAGAAAGGACGTAAATTATGCCCAAGAAAATTAAAACTAAAGTGAAATTACAAATTTCTGCAGGAGTGGCTAATCCTTCTCCCCCCGTTGGTCCTGCTTTAGGACAACATGGAGTTAATATTATGCAATTCTGTCAGCAATTCAATAAAGAAACACAAGGCAAAGAAGGGCTTATAATTCCCGTAGAGATTACCATATATGAAGACAGGTCTTTTACTTTTATTACTAAATCGCCTCCTGCTGCAATATTATTGAAAAAAGCAATTGGTATAGCAAAAGCATCAGCTGAACCTAATAAAACAAAAGTTGGGAAAGTTACTCAAAAACAATTAGAAGAAATTGCAAAAATAAAAATGAAAGATTTAAATGCACCGGATATTTATAGGGGAGCAAAAATAATAGCAGGTACTGCCAGAAGTATGGGAATAGAAGTAGAAGAAATTAAAAAATAAAATAATAAGTGGAAAAATTTTTAAAAGATATATATAATAGACACCCTAATTTTTATTTTTAGTTATATCTTTATAACAAGGAAAAGAGTACAGATCTAGAAGGATAAGATTACGAAGTAGGGATATTTTATGAAAAAGAGAAGTAAGAGATACAAAGAAATCACTCAAAAAATAGATAAGAATAAATTTTATTCTCTGGATGAGGCTGTTGGAATAGTTAAAGAAACATCAAAAGCTAAATTTGATGAGACGGTAAATTTATCTGTTAGATTAGGCATTGATTTAAGTAGCCAAAACGCACAAGTTAGAGGAGCAGTAACATTACCCAAAGGTATAGGTAAAAAAATTAAAATCTTGGCTATTGCTGAGGGCAAAGATGCAAGTGATGCAAAAAAAGAAGGAGCAGATTTTATAGGTGGGGATGAATTAATAGAAAAGATACAAAAAGGATGGATTGATTTTGACTCAGTTGTTACTACTCCTATCATGATGAAAAAATTAGCTAAAGCAGGCAAGATTTTGGGCCCAAGAGGTTTAATGCCTTCACCCAAGACAGGAACGGTTGCAAATGATTTGGGAAAAATTATTAAAGAAATGAAATTGGGAAGAGTTGAATTTTCTAATGATAAATTCGGGAATTTACATCTTGTGGCTGGTAAAAGCTCGTTTAATTCTTCTGACCTTAAGGAAAATGTAATAGCTTTAATAAAAGCAGTGTTGAGAGAAAAACCCCACAATTCTAAGGGCTCTTATCTTAACAAAGCTTATATATCTACTTCAATGGGGCCTTCAATAAGATTGGATGTTAAACAACTTACGGATACTTCAAGAGCATAGATATTATATGGATAAAAAAACAAAAAAAGAGAATTTGGATTTGTTGGTTGGTAAATTAAGCGGCTTAAAATCCGTAGTTTTTACGAATTTTAAAGGTTTAAGTGCTCAAGATATGTCTAATATGCGCAGTTTGATGAGAGAAAAAGGAGGAGAATATAAAGTAGTAAAAAATACTATAGCTCTGATGGCTATTAAACAAAGAGGAAAAGAGGATGCACAGCAATTTGTTTCAGGTCCTTGTGCAATAGCATTTTTACCAGAAGACCCCGTGGGACCAATGAAAATATTAATCAACTTTTCAAAGGAACATGAAGCATTTCTATTGAAAGGTGGAATAATAGAAGGCGATATAGTAGATATAGAGAAGCTAAGAAAACTAGCTGCTTTACCTAGTAGGAATGAATTATTAACCAGTGTAGTTAGAGATTTGCAAGCGCCCATATCAAATTTAGTCAGTTATCTAAACCAGATTATTTTGGGTCTGGTATGTGTGGTGAATTCAATTAAAAACAAGCCTGCTCAAACTAATTCTTTGGAAGTAGGCGTTCAAGATGGAGGGAGCAAAGATGACAAAGAAGGAAGTAGATAAGGAACAACAGTCAAAGCCTAAAGAACAAACCAAATCTACAGGAGTCAAGTTGAGTAGAGAGGAAATTATAGAAGGAATTAAAAACTTGACAGTTATTGAACTTGCCGAATTGGTGAAGAGTTTGGAAACCGAATTTGGAGTTTCTGCGATTCAATCTGTTCCTCAAGTTGTTGCTTCAGCTGTTCCTCAAGCATCACAACAGCAAGCTGCCGGAGAGGAAAAAGCATCCTTTACTGTAACTCTTTCTTCTGCAGGGGATAAGAAAATCCAAGTAATAAAAGAAATTAGAAGTTTTACTAATCTTGGATTGAAAGAAGCTAAGGATTTGGTAGAAGGTGCACCAAAAACTATAAAAGAGAATGTTTCCAAAGAAGAAGCAGCAGAAATTAAGAAGAAACTTGAAGCTGTTGGTGCAGTAGTAGAAATCAAATAAACAAGTAATTATCTTATCTTGTTCTTGACATTTTCCCTAAGTCTTAAATAAGAGATAAAGGGAAGAAAATTGTAAATTAGTTATTAATGTTTGATAAACCGGAAGCCTGTTTATCCTGATCAAAGGGAGGCAGGCGGGGAGGATAAAGACGGATGCAAACGTCCACTAATGTAAGGAATTTTAGAAAAATTCCTTCGGTAATGGAACTACCAAATTTAGTTGAAATGCAGAAACAGTCCTTTGATTCTTTTCTTCAGTCAAATTTGCCCTCTGCCAAAAGAAAAAGTGAAGGTTTACAATCGCTCCTTAATGAAATATCACCAATTGTTGCTAATAATGGTAAGTTTTCCCTCCAGTTCGAAAATTATACAATTGGTAGTCCTCGTTATAGTGTAAATGAATGTTTAAGAAGAGGAATTACCTATTCTGTTCCTATCAAATTACAACTAAAACTTTGTGTTTATAAAAATCCGATATCAGACACAAAGAAGGGAGCTGACGTTCAGGATATAAGAGAGGAAGAAGTATACCTCTGTGATTTCCCAATTATGACTGAAAGAGGCACTTTTATCATAAATGGCATAGAGAGAGTTATAACCTGTCAATTACATCGTTCCCCCGGAGTATTTTTTGAATCTGGTGGGCAGAAAAAAGGCAGAGAAATTTTCGTGGCAAGAATAGTTCCAGATCGTGGTACTTGGATGGAATTTGAAACTGATACAAACGAGCTCTTGTATGGTGTCATAGGTCCCCGCAGAAGAATGTTGGGTACAGTAATTCTCCGAGCTTTGGGATACCCGAAAGATGAAGATATCATAAAACTTTTCTGTGAAATAGAAGAAATCAATTTAGCCAAACAAGGTTTGGACAAAAAATTAATAGGACAAATATTAGCAGAAGATATAGTTGACGAAAAAACAGGACAGAGAATAGCTGAAAATAAACAGGAAATTTCGCTGCTCCTTCTAAAAACTCTTTCTACTTTCGGTGTACATAAGGCAAAAGTAATAAAAGATAAAGATGCGAGTATGTTAATAATAAATACTCTGAAGAAAGATCACACACAGACAAAAGAGGAAGCTTTGACTCAAATTTATTCTCGCATAAGATCTGGTACACCTTTTGAGTCGGATACGGCAGAAGCTTATTTAAAGGGCATTTTGTTTGATAAGACAAGATTTGATTTGGGTAGAATTGGAAGACATAGATTAAATGCAAGATTAAACCTAGATATTTCTCCTTTAAAGAGAGTGCTTACAATAACCGATGTCGTAGCGGTTGTAAAAGAGTTGATTAATTTGCAAATGGGAAAATCAACGGTAGATGATATTGACCGTTTAGGTAATCGTAGAGTTAGAAATATTGGAGAGTTAATAGAAAGTCAATTGCGTCCTGCATTTGTCAAACTTACCCGCTCAATTCATGAAAGACTACTTATGGGAAAAGCAGAAGAACTAATGCCACACACATTAATAAATCCCAGACTTATCAATACTTCTCTTATGGAATTTTTTGCTACATCTCAACTTTCTCAGTTTATGGATCAAACGAATCCGTTAGCTGAATTAACTCATAGAAGAAGATTGTCTGCTTTAGGCCCAGAAGGTTTAACAAGAGAGAGAGCCGGAATAGAAGTCAGAGACGTACATCCTACGCATTATGGGCGTATTTGTCCTATAGAAACTCCAGAAGGTCAAAACATAGGTCTCATAACTTCTTTAGCTACATATGCACGAATAAATGATCTGGGGTTATTGGAAGCACCTTACAGAAAAGTGGATGGTAAGAAAGTCACAGATAAAATAGATTATCTTACAGCTGACGATGAAGACAAATACATTATAGCTCAAGCAAATGCTCAAATCGATAAAAAAGGATATTTAGCAACTGACCGAGTTTTAGCTAGGTATAAAGGAGATTTTCATTTTATGCCCAGCGCAGAAGTCAATTACATGGACATAGATCCAATTCAGACAGTTTCTATATCTGCTGGTCTAATACCATTCTTGGAACACGATGATTCCAATAGAGCTTTAATGGGGTCTAACATGCAAAGACAAGCTGTTCCGCTTGTTAAACCCGAAGCTCCATTAGTTCAAACAGGGATAGAACAAGTTGTCGCAAGAGATTCAGGAACAACAGTTTTAGTTAAAAGAGATGGTATTATAGATAGTGTTTCCGGAGAAAGTATAGTAGTAAAAGTGAATTCTAAAGATTCACTTTTAGATGAGATGGATTATTACCCTTTACAGATTTTTACTAGGTCAAATCAGTCTACATGTATTCATCAAAGGCCGATAGTTAAAGAAGGACAGAGAGTAAAAAAAGGAGATATTTTAGCTGATGGCCCTGGCATAGACAATGGGAAATTAGCATTAGGTAGAAATGTACTAGTAGCTTTTATGCCTTGGGAGGGCAACAATTTTGAAGATGCTATCTTAGTTTCAGAAAGAATAATTAAAAATGATATCTACACTTCAGTTCACATAGAAAAATTCGAAGTAGAATGTAGAGAGACGAAATTAGGCAAAGAAGAAATTACTGCTGAAATACCCAATGTGTCGGAAGAAGCTTTAAAGAATTTGGGTAGCAATGGTGTAGTAAGAATAGGTGCTTACGTAAAGGTTGGTGATATTCTTGTAGGTAAGATCACTCCTAAAGGTGAATCAGTACTTACTTCAGAGGAAAAACTACTTAGAGCAATCTTTGGAGAAAAAGCCGGCGATGTATTGAATACTTCTTTAAAAGTTCCACCTGGGACTGAAGGTGTGGTTTTGGATACTAAGATATTTTCCAGAGAAGAAGAAGATATTAAAGATTTAAAGAATGATTCTCCGGAGATACAGGCAATTAGAAGAAAAAAGGATACCCTT
>CAIJMQ010000050.1 GCA_903821905.1 uncultured bacterium | reverse complement strand
TTTTGAGAAGAGGCCTGACAGGGGGATGCCTATAATTAACCGTCATCTTGCAGAAGTGAGGAAAGCAAAAATAAACATGATAGTTATGGGGCAGCTTCCGTCAGCAATGGGCCAGGGGATATTCGGGACAAGCTCAGCAAAGATAATGTTTACTCTTTCTGATTCCAAGGATGCAGACAGGATGCTTGATTCGATGGGAGTTTTTGACAAGACACAAAGGCAGGCTGCAAGGGCGTTAAGCAAGGAAGAAAGGCAGATGCTTGTGAAATTTTCTTCCCGATATAATCAACCTTTCATTGCAACATGCAAATCTAAAGGCATTGAAATATTTGATTCAATTTCAGTAACAAGAGAGGAAAAACGAAGGAACAATGAAAAGCACGTTTATTTGTTTCAGGCAATAAAGCCGAGAAAGCCTTACGGGGAAGTTAAGGAAAATGAGGAAAAAGAGGAAAGAGATGATAAAAGAATTGAAGACGTTAAAGATGCCCTGCGATCTATTTACTTAGAGCCCTTTATAAGCTCTGAGCTAAGATGCGATTACCTGAAATTCAATAATACGAAGGCAAACAGAATTTTCGAACTTATTGAAAGCGAAAGATATGCTAATCCTGTATATCTTAATCTTAAAGGCAGGGGCGGGCACACTAAATTTTTCTGGCCAACTGAGAAAGGCTGTGAGCTGATTGGAAAACCAAAGCTTCCAGAGGGCTCGGGCGGCAAGGGCAATGTCCACGTTTTCATTCAGGGCTATCTTGCAGGGCATTTAAAGAAAAATGGCTATAAGCAGGTTGAGATTGAAAAAGAATTTGAGGGAAAGAAGATTGACTTATTCTGCATAAAGGATGAGCAGAAGATTGCAATAGAGATTTGTGTTTCAACGCATAAGACAGAGCATGTCAACATTGAAAAGGACAAGGGCAAATGCGACAAGTTGGTTATTGTTTGTCTTGATAATGACTCAAAGAAAAAGCTGATTGAACAGTTAGGCAATTTAAAAAACGAAGCTGAGATTTATGCCCTGCATGAATTTTTGAAAGTGTTTTAATATTCTGTCCTGTATTTCTTAAGTATCCTGTTTGCTTCGCGCCTGATTCCATCTGCCATTAGTCCATGACAGCTGCTCTGTGCCGAATACCATTTTACCAAATCCAGCCTGGCTTCCTTGTTCCCTGCCCCTGCCATCTTTCCCATGTCAAAGATAGCAAATAAGTCCTCAACAGGGTATTCCCTGACTAAATCTGCAATCATTCTTTTTTCAAGCCCATTACTCGGAGCCGCAACGCCGTGCCCTCTGTATATGCATTTGAACAGGGCGCTCACAAAACCCCTGCATTTCTCTTTATTATAACCAAAAATTATACTTTCACGATTGCCATTATAGAAATTATTCAGCTCATTTCTGGCTTCATCCAAAATCTTTTCCTCTTCCTCTGTTGATAGTGCCATTTTCTAAAGGAATTTATCTGGCAGGGAGATTTATAAAACTTGTGCTTGATAATTCTCCTTAGAATAAAATTAATAAACTGACTACTCCCATATGATGAAATGGTAAATTATCGCCCTATTCCAGAGTGGCTTAAAAAGAAAATTAGAGCTAGGGATAAAAAGTGTGTTTATTGCAAGATTCCGTTCAAAAATAACCCTACCGATAGGGCTGAGTGGGAGCATATAGATAATGATGAAAATAATATTTGCGAGGAAAACGTTACTTTATGCTGTAAATCTTGCAATGCAAGCAAGGGGGATAAAAAATTAATGGACTGGCTTAATTCTCCCAATAAAAAGAAAAAGGAAATCAATGAAGAAACGGTAACAAATATTATTAAAGAATATATCAGAAAGCATAGTCTTTAATCGCGGAATCGCTTGACATATCCCTATTTATTTGATAGCATTAGATACAGAATACAAACAATAGAAAGGATTCTTATGAAAGCAGGCATTTATGTCAGGGTTTCTACTACTCAACAGATTGATCGCGATTCCTTAAGGACGCAGGAAGAGAGATTAAGGCAGTACTGCAAGGCTCAGGGATTTGAGGTTTATAAGAACAAGCCTTACAAGGATGAGGGTATTTCTGCAAAGGACACAAAGAGGCCTGCATTCGAGGAATTGATGAAAGATATCGAGGCAGGCAGGATTAATGTTGTCATTGTTACAAGGCTTGACCGAGTTACCCGTTCTTTGAAAGACTTGATTGCGTTAATGGAATCTTTGCAGCAGTATAATGTTAAGCTTGTTTCGCTGACAGAGAGCATTGATACGACAGGGCCAATGGGAAGATTCATTATTAATCTTCTTGGCTCTATTGCCCAGTTAGAAAGAGAAATTGATTCAGAGAGAGTTTCTGCTGACATGCACCACAGGGCATTGGCTGGCAAATGGACAGGCGGGGTTGTTCCTTTGGGATATACAACAAAAGGCAAACTGATAAGAAAGTTTCTTGAAAAAGGCATGAGTGAGGATGTAGCAATAAAAGAGGCAAATAAAATTGCTCCTGAAAAAGGCAGGCTGTATCTTGTCAA